>JAAYKF010000189.1 GCA_012522535.1 Bacteroidales bacterium | reverse complement strand
TTCCCATGGTATAGTTTGCACCATCGTTGTATGTAGTTCCTGAACCGTCTGCACTTGTATTCCAAGATGCAAAAACATAGCCTGTTTTTGTAAAGGTGTTTAGGTCTAAATTGTCAGATGTGTTTTCGGGAATGGACTGGTCGGGCATTGAGCCTGTTCCGCCGTTGGCGTTGAAAGTAATATTGTGGGAGGGACCGCCTTCAAAGCATGTCCAAGAAATATTATCTATTTTTATTTGAGCACCCGAAGTCTTTAATTCCAATTGTACATTGCCTGCAATATTAATATTTTCCGAATAAGTCATAACTGTATCAGAACTTGAGCTAACCGTGATAGTGGAACCAATCTTACTCCCATTTACCCAAACCTCAATAGACCTTGCCCCAGTTCCTGTAAAAGCTCGAACATATTGAAAGGATAATGTGCCCATTCCGCCAGTGGTGGTTGGAGATGTTACACTACCTGAACCGCTTGTGCATATGGCTTTCCCGTCTAAAGTTTGGTCTGTTCTGGCTGAGGTTGCACTCCAAGTGCCACCATTTGTTCCTGTCCAAGATCTATTTGTATATGAAGAGTTGTTAGCTGGCATATTAGAAAAATCTTCTTTCATACAGGGTCCACTGCCGTCATCCTCACTGAGTTTATATAAAAATAATTTCTGTTGAGCAGATGTATAACAAGCAAAACGTGGAGAACTTGAATTATACTGTAATATACGTGTAGTAGTTGCCTTGTTTGCAAAAGTGAAAACATTTGAAGCATAAGTAATTGTCCATCTTTGGGCATCTCCAGAAACAGCATTTACAGCGTGAGCTTCATTTGACGATCCTGTGTATGAGACGTATTTAGCAGAACTTTCATTATATATGGTATATCCTCCACCATTTGCTTCAATTTTCCAGACAATAGCGGCAGCGGGGTTTGAAATAGAGCCACTTGATGGTGTTACTGCTGTGTGTGTGAAAAATTTACCAGCGTTTGAGCTATTCATTGCAAATCCATCACCTGAGTTAACTATCACATAATATCCATCATCTAAGTCATTAATGGACGTTATTTTTTCAAATGTTCCACTTCCGGAGTATTGCCCCCATGCTAAACCAACAAATGCTATTAGGCTAAGTGTGATACTTGTTTTTAAGATGTTGATTTTCAGGTCGATATATTTGTGTAGAAAGCTTTTTATAGCTTTCTGGGTAATATTGAACGTCTTCATATCTTTAGTGTTTTATCAATGTTTGGTAATATTTAGGGCACTACCATTGCAGTATAGACAATTTAGAGAGATAAAAAATGCAAAAAAAAGCTATTCTAACACAGAAACTCTGTTAAATTAATGTTAGAGTAGCTTTTTTTTGCAAAAGTTCTATCTTAAAATGGTAACTGTTCCGTTTAAGCTAGTTGTTTTTGTTGCACCTGAATATACAAATGTATAGTAATATACACCATCGGACAGTCCAGCACCAGTCCAGCCTGTGTCAAGGTCTTGGAAGTCGTTGCAGTTCCAAGAAATTATATTACCATTTTCATCTTTATCTACAATACAAGTTGCTCTTGCTTTGTAGTTAGATTGTTCGTAAACTTTTTTACCCCAACGATTATATATTTTCAATTTATTGATTTGATTTGGATTAATATTTCCAATCACAAATACGTCGTTGTGTCCATCTCCGTCGGGAGTTATAATATTTGGAATAAATATTTCATCTTCTACAACTATGTTTTTAGATATTGTGTCGCCACAACCTTGGCCTGTTGACACTACTAATGTAATAACGTAGTCGCCGGGGGTTTGGTATGTGTGTGTAGGCATATGCTCATCAGAGCCACCTCCATCACCAAAACTCCAATTCCAGTATGTTTGTCCGGGTATATAATTTTCAGTTGTATTGTTGAAGAATACATCAGGATTATCGGATAGTGAAACTTCTGCTGGGTTTGGTATAAAGTCGGCAACGGGTGTTGCGTGAACATTAATAAACCCTGGTTTTATTATTTCATCTTCGCAGCCTGTACTACTAACCACTCTTAAGCCTACGTCATAGGTGCCATAATTGTGATATATGTGTGCTGGATTGGCGTCGTTGGAGGTATTAACGTCGGCATATGGGTCGCCAAAATCCCAATAGTAGGTCACATCAAGTTCGCTTGGTTGAAGGTTAGATTGGAACTCAACAAAGAGTGGGCTACAGCCCGAAAGCGGATGTGCCGTAAAATCTATAATAGGTTGTGGAAAAATATTTACCATCACAGAGCTTGTAGAAGAGCAGGTTATATTTCCATTTGATTCTGTTATTGTCAAAGTATATGTTCCGGGTTGTGCTGTTGTTAGTGTTGGGTCTGTTGTGCCATCACTCCATGTGTATGTAGCATTTGGGGTGTCGTAGTTTGGAACGATAGTAATTAATTCGTCAGAACACATACTAATATCTGGTCCTAAGTCGAACTCTGGTGATTGAACAACATTAAGAGTAAGTGTGGAGTCGTAGGCACAGCCAAAGTCATCAATAACTGTAAAAGTGTATAGAAATTCACCGCCTTCGGGAGTTTCAATAATGGCAGTTGAATCGCTAGTAGCTGTGATCATTGAGCCGCTCCAAAGAACTTCGTCAATAAGTACTGTATATGTCCATGGTGTGGGTAATAGGTTTGGACTTAGATTTAATTCCCAACCAAATATCCAACCATCGTCAGCACCCCATGTATCGCAAATTTGCAAGTTCCATGTTCCGTTAAGGGGGCAACCTATAAGACCTGTAAAGCTATTCAAAGGTCTATAATAGTTTGTATGGTTCACTCTATTGGTGGAGTCAGCCCTAATAGATTGTCCTTGATGAATATAGTGTGGCGATGATCCGTGATATCCATATCCAAGTGAGGTGTTTTCAGACCAACAATAGTTCCAGCCTGTGCCTTGTGGAGTAGGGTTGCATCCGCCATAGTCATCTATGGGTTGACCAAGGTACAAACCGCTACCAGTTCTGGTTGGGTGAACCAAAACACTTTGTCCGTTGGGACAGATAATTGTAAAGTCAAGGTCTCCAATAAACGAGTGCTCAATTGTCATACAAATTGAGTATAGATCATTAACATCCTGAAGTTTTTGTCCGGGCAGGAAGGAGGCAAAAGTAACATAAGTATTATAGCAGTTTGGACCGTCGCAGTTTGGACCGTCGGGAATATGCATGGTACTGTCGAAGCTCAAGCTCGACTCTTGGATACTTTCCACTGGGTCAACAGTAATGGCCGAACCAGAGCCATAGCCCACAGCCAAGTCAACATTAGTTCCTGAACAAACGTCGGGCAAAGTAGCAATATTTCTAATGGGATTTAAGGATGTTCTAATTCTAAGCGATGCCGAGTTGAAATTTATACAATCGCGTTCATCTCGCATAAATAAATTAACATCATAACCACGTCCAGAAAGATAGGTGTGTGTAACAGATGACAGACCAACACCTACATAGGTAGTATCACCCATTTCCCAAATAAAAGTTGAAGTTTCGTCTGTTTGATTATAGGCAATATCATTGTCAATATATTCACCGTATCCAACCAGTGTAACCGATTGGTCCTCACAAACATTAGCATAAAAAATCCCATCTTCTTCTACCAGTGGTGGAAGACAAGCGTGGGGGTCTATAAAAGTGTTTATCCTTTGGCAAGCTGTTAGGCATTCGCAAGAGATTTTAAAACCTGATCCTTGGTTAGCTCCATCAGATTTAAATCTTAGAGTTATTGCCCCCGAAGGATTTGTAATTGTGGCAAAGGTAGCCCAGTCGCCTAAAATAACAGTATTACTATTGTTGAAAAATGGTGCATAAAGCGGTCCAACATAAATCATTCTATCTGGATCGGCTTCGTCTGAGTCGTACAGAAACAGAGTATCACTTTCGTGAATGTCCATATCTTCCAATGTGATTTTTATAAAAGGATTTTCAGCATCGTTGGAGAAAATAGTAATTGTGTCATTACGGTTTGGACCATAATTACCAGTAGGTCCACCGTTATCAACTATTATAGCTCCACAACCAGCATTTACTGTTCTAGTGGTACCCATTCTGTATGTGGTTTGTGATAAAACCGATAAGGGCAACAATAGTGCAATCAAATAAAAAATAATATGCTTTTTCATAATTAACTATTTTCTCTTTTAATAATTTATACCGTGCTTTTTCAAATATGCACTCTCTTTTTCTTGATAAATATTTTCTGGGTAGAAAATAAGGTATTTGCCACTACTCCCAATGGAATAAACGGCATGTTTATCTGGTTCAGCTCTGAATTCATATTTCAGCCTGTTAATTTCAGCTCCGCTCAAAAGCGACTCTTCTTCATTAAAAAGCAAATTTTCGTCTCTGCTCTGTTTCACATTGCCCACATCGCCCCTCATTACATAATTCTGTGGAAGTTGAGACGAAACATAAAACGATTCGTTGAGAAAACAGTTGTAATGTGCAATTTTGTGCGGTGCAATATTCATCATACCATCAAGTTTTTCTTCACCAAACCACTCTGTTAATCTTGCATCAGGACTTAGGCTCTTTTGAGCAAAAATGCCATTAGTTGTAAATAACATTAGTACAACTAGAAGCAAAACCTGCAAATTTTTATAGCTTTTCGACATATCTTTATATATAAATAAAATTAATAATTTATCACTTAATAAGCAAAAGTATAATTTAGACGCAAGATTTCAAAATAAAGTTGCATCAAAATAAAAATAAATCACTTTTTGTTAGTTTATTGTTATAAAATAGGAAGATACAAGGGTGTCACATAAAAGTTAAACTGCTATTATATCGGTATTGTTTTCGGAAATCGGACTCAGTTATATACTTCAATATATTTCTTCATCCCTATCCTGAACGTCTAGCATTTTACTTTTATGTGACACCCTTTAAGTTTTATAAAGTAATGTCTTTATGAGATAGCCTTATATCATCATTTACATATAACTTTCAATAGGTTCGCAGGTACAGACTAAGTTTCTGTCGCCGAAAGCGTCGTCAACTCTTGTAACTGCTGGCCAATATTTGTCGGCATGCGGTGCAGGGAATGCAGCTTTTTGACGTGAGTAGGGCAGTTGCCAGTCATCACTTGCTACCATCTCAACAGTATGAGGCGATTTTTTCAGAACATTAAGCTCTTTGTCAGCTTTGCCCTCTTCAATTTCGCGAATCTCTTCACGGATAGAAATTAAGGCATCACACAAACGGTCTATTTCACTTAATGGCTCACTCTCGGTGGGCTCAATCATCAATGTGCCGTGCACAGGGAAAGCCACTGTGGGAGCGTGGAAGCCATAGTCAACCAAACGTTTAGCAACATCATTAACCTGAACGCCTGTGGACATGCTAAAGCTGTTGCAATCCATTATAAATTCATGGGCACAATATCCGTTTTTACCTGTAAATAAAATATTGTAATGACCCTCTAAGCGTTTCATAATATAGTTTGCATTTAGCATGGCAATTTTTGTTGAGTGTGCCAAACCTTCGCCACCAACCAATTTTATATAACCATAAGAAATGGCTGTAACTAAGGCACTGCCAAATGGTGCTGCCGAAACTGGACTTCCATTTTTACCACCTGTTTCAACCATTGAGTGATTGGGCAAAAATTCTACCAAATGTTTGGCTACGCCAATGGGACCAACACCTGGACCGCCACCACCATGTGGTATGGCAAATGTTTTGTGTAGGTTGAGGTGGCAAACATCAGCTTTCATAAATCCGGGTGAGGTTAGTCCAACTTGTGCATTCATATTGGCGCCGTCCATATAAACCTGTCCGCCATATTTATGAATTGTATCTATAATTTCTAATATCGACTCTTCATAAACACCATGTGTAGAAGGATAGGTTATCATAATGCAACTCAAATTGTCTTTGTTTGCTTCTGCTTTCGCTTTCAAATCTTCAACATCTATATTTCCGTTTTCGTCAGATTTTACTATTACAATATCCATTCCTGCCATGGCAGCACTTGCTGGATTTGTCCCATGTGCAGAAGCAGGAATTAAAGCAATATTTCTGTGCGAGTCGCCACGGCTATGATGATATGCTCTTATGGTTAATAAGCCAGTATATTCGCCAGCAGCTCCCGAATTGGGTTGGAACGACATAGCTGCAAAGCCTGTAATTTCTGATAAATCTCTATCCAATTCCGAGAACATTCTCAAATATCCAGCAGCCTGATCGGTGGGAACAAAGGGGTGAATGGAGCCAAACTCTGGCCAGCTTAAATAGAATAATTCGCTTGCTGCATTTAGTTTCATTGTACAGCTTCCCAATGGAATCATAGCTCTATTTAGTGCTAAGTCTTTAATTTCCAGAGATTTGATATATCTCATCATCTGTGTTTCAGAGTGATTGGTGTTGAAAACAGGATGTGTCAAAAACTCTGATTTACGCGATAATTTAACTGGAATACTTCGCATATTTCCGCAATATTCTGGATTGCAAACATATTTGTCGTAACTCTTGCCATTGGCTCTTGCCAAAATTTGTAGAATTGTATTTACATCATCCAAACTTGTGGTTTCGTCCAAGCTTAAACCTATCTGTTTGTCATTTATATATCTGAAGTTCATTTCGTTGCTCAAAGCATCTTTACGAATATCTTCAATATCAACGCCTTCGGGTAGTTCAATATGCAATGTGTCGAAGAAGTGAGTGTTGAGTTGGCTGTAACCAATTTTTTGAACCTCTTCATTCAAAACACAAGTCAATATATTAATATGTCTTGCAATTTCTTTAATTCCCTCTTGTCCGTGATAAGCGGCATACATTCCAGCCATAGTGGCCAAAAGTGCTTGTGCTGTACAGATATTTGAAGTAGCTCTTTCGCGTTTTATGTGTTGTTCGCGAGTTTGTAGTGCCATTCTAAGGGCTCTACCTCCGTTGGCATCAACCGAAACTCCAATAATTCGACCAGGAATATTTCTCTTATATTTATCTTGAGCTGCAAAATATGCTGCATGTGGCCCGCCGTAGCCCATGGGTATTCCAAAACGCTGTGTGGAACCAAAAACAACATCAACACCCCATTCGCCGGGAGGAGTTAAAAGTGCCAAACTTAAAATGTCGGCAGCCACTCCCACAGAAATGTTGTTTGCGTGAGCTTTTTCTACAAATTCAGCATAGTCGCTCACTTGACCCCATTGGTTGGGATATTGTAAAATTGCACCAAAGTATTCAGCACCAAAATCAAAATCTTGAGGCTTGCCAAGTTTAATTTCAATTCCCAACGGAAGTGCTCTCGTTCTTAGAACATCAAGGGTGTGTGGAAAAATATCCTCAGCCACAAAGCATGTTCTGCAATTGTTCTTAACCTGATCTCTCGAACGGGTGTTGTAGAACATCAACATAGCTTCGGCACCCGCTGTTGCCTCGTCAAGCAAAGAGGCATTGGCAATGGGTAAACCAGTCATATCGGCTACTGCTGTTTGGAAATTCAAAAGAGCTTCCAATCTGCCCTGTGAAATTTCAGCCTGATAGGGAGTGTAGGAGGTGTACCAGCCCGGATTCTCTAAAATGTTACGTAAAATTACGCCGGGTGTAATGGTGTTGTAATAACCCATTCCAATATAGGTTTTGAAAATTTTATTTTGTGAACCTATCTCTTTGATTAATTGTAAATATTCCAGCTCGTTTAGGCCATTATCAAGATCCAAAGCTTTTGGAAATCTAATTTGACTGGGAATAATCTTGTCAATTAATTCGTCTAATGACTTTACTCCAACTGTGCTCAACATCTTCTCTTGCTCCGCTGATGTTGTGCCAATGTGTCTGTTTACAAAGTTGTCTGTTAACATATTATTATGGTTTTAATTATTTGCTTTAGCAAACTTACAAAAAAAAGGCTTTAATTTTTATCTATTCAAAATAAATAATCTTAAAATCACAATTTTTAAAAAGAAAGTTTTCAATTTTGTAGTCTTCGAGCAGAAGTTATAACCTTCAAGGTCTTATCGACCTTGTAGGATTAAACAACAGAAAACAATAAAGGGAGCTGTTTTTTGCTCCCTTTATACATTATTTAATATGTTTATGACTAAAATCTAAATCCCAATGTTAGTACAAAATTACTTCTAACAGATTCCATTTTTGAAGCATCAATATAGTTGGGTGAATATAGGTAGAAATCTTCTTTTGCCATGGTATATATATATGCAAAATCAAGATATGCAACTTCACTTCTAAATCCTAAACCTGCTGAAATAGAAGAGCGAGAAGCATCATTTACACTCGATTTAAAAGGGTTAGTATAATAGTTGTACCCAAGACGTAGTGCCATGGGCGAAAGATTTAACTCGCCACCAACTCTAATAACGTGTGCCGACTGATATTTTTCTTTTATGGCATTGTTTTCATTAAAAAAGCTAAAGTCCGAAGCTCTCATTCTGGTTTTAGAATAGTCAACATATTCATAGTCTATGCCAATAAATCCAAGTGTTTTGTATTGGAAGGCTAAGTTACCCATAAGTCTCAAAGGTGTATTAATTTCATATCTATAATCCAATACATCCGAAACTTGTTTTCTGTTCAAGCCATCCACATTTGATTGAATTGTTCTGCTAAATCTATCATTTATTCTATAGAAGAACGAAGGTGTGTGTATTGCACCACCAAATCGAACATATTCAACGGGTCTATATAAAAATCCAAGTTTGAAATTAACCCCTGAACCCGATGTTTTTAAATCATCAGAAATGGATAGAGATTGAAATCTGGCAATGGTGTCGTTAACATCTTCCTCTATATGTTGAGAATATTCACTGTAATTAAAATATGGTAATCCCAATGTGGCACCCACAAATAGTTTATCGTTGTAGTTTCCGCTAAGGGCAAAATACCACTCATTCATTGAGCCTTTTGTATTTATAATTTTCCTCTGTTGCACTCCGCCGTTGGGAACAACGCTTGAGTAGAGGTTTGAAATTGTGTCAATGGGGTCTATTAGATAGGCTTCGTAGGCAAGCCATGTGTCAAAATCTCCCAAATAATCTGGCGAATAGCCATTGGCATAATCTACATATTGGTCTAATATTGAGCCACTATCGTTAAATCCTTCTATTAGAGAATTGCTATGATAGTTTGCCAATCGATTGATTCCCATACCAAATTGGATATATTTCCATTGTGGTCTGTCGGAGTGATTGGAGCCCACTTGACCAGTGAAAACCATTCCCAAATTGTTGATGTTAAAGTTGTATTTAAAATCTTCGGCAAATTCACTTCCTAAGTGCGAAGCTAGGTTTTTGCTATATTGAATTGTGGGCGAGATGCTTAGGTCTGATTTTCTATAAATTCCCATAGAGGCAGGGTTTACAGATATTGCCGATGGGTCGGCACCCACAGCACCCATTGAGCTACCAGTGCCCAAAAAGCGAGCAGTTCCACCCCAGTACATTTGCGAATAACGTAAAGCTTCAATTTCGTTTTGAGCTTTAATTATGCTTGGGTTTGCAAACATAAGCAAACCCAAAGCTGCTATTATAATTTTTATTTTTTTCATATCTTATTGTCTTTGAGTGTATGACTAATATTATCTTCTACTGCCACCGCTTCTGCTACTTGATGAGCTGGAGCTTCCAGAGCTACCACTTCTTGACGATGATGTGCCAAACGAACCAGATGAACTTGAACCACTGGAACGGGTGCTGCTGGGTGTGCTGTAGCTTGAACCACTGGAACGAGTATTGCTGGGTGTGCTATAGCTTGAACCGCTAGAACGAGTATTGCTAGGTGTAGTATAGTTTGAAGAACGATTTGTAGGAGTTGTTGTTCTGGGAGTAGTGCGGGTGTTGTTAGTGGGATTTGAGTATGTGGGAGTGGTAGAACGATTGTTGTTTTGTCTTTGTGTAGGTTGTGTAGCTGGCTGACTGTTTCTGCTATTTATGGGAGCATTGTACTCTCTGTTGCTTCGTGGAGTTGAGGTATTAGTATTTGGTTGATATGGTTTTGAGTTTCTCTCAGGCTGATTGTATGTGGGTTGAGTGTTGTTAGTTCTGTTGTCTCTACGAGTGGCATTGCTATTAGAGTTCTCCTCCATATTATATCTAAAATGATTAGGATTGTTATCATTGTTATGGTTAGAGTTGTATGGCTTGTCAGGAGTTAGGTTGGTGTTGTTAGTTCTGTTAGTTTCAGTAGGTCTTGTAACATTAGTATTGTTAGTTCTGTTTCCGCTTGATGTTCCAAAGTTTCCACCGCTATTTCTGTTAGACTCGTTAATTCTATTTGTATTTGTGGAAGCATCGGAGCCAATATTTACATTGGTGTTTCTGTTTCCAGTAGCTGTTCCAAAGTCTCTATTGTTGTTGTTTTGATTTCTATTATTAATATTGTCTCTGCTAGTTGTAGTGTTTTCTCTACTAACATTATTGTCTCTTGTAACATTGCCATCTCTAGTTGTGATATTATTATCTCTGGTAGTGATGTTGTTGTCTCTGGTAGTGATATTGTTGTCTCTTGTCGTGATATTATTATCTCTTGTGGTAATATTTGTAGCATTTCCAACATTTCCAGTTCTGCTAACATTCTCATTAACATTGGGAGTGCTTTGTCCAGCTGCTATTACAGCATTTTGGTATCTTTCGCCAAAGCTCAAGTTGTTGTTGGAGTTGTTATTAGTATTGGAGCTGTTATCTCCGGTTCTGTTTCCACTTCTGGGTCCATTGCTGGAACCAATGGCAGTTCTGGGTCCGTATGTGTGCGAGTGATTATTGTCATAGCTATTATAATAGTAGTCGTAGTTTCTGCCAGCCCAGTATCCGTCCCAATATCCGTTGTTATATCCAGCCCAGTAGCTTCCGCCCCATCCGTAGTATCCACCCCAGCCATATCCATAGTATCCGCCGTAGCGTGGGTAGCCCCATCCGTAGTAGTAGCTTGGGTAGTATGGACGGTAGTATGAATAACCTCCCCACCATCTATAGCCTAAATAGATGCTTGTTCCAAAATACCATGGGTCGTAGGTGTACCAATACATATTAGTATAGTATGGGTCGTAGTATGACCACGAGCCATATCCTCTGTGGAAACGACGTATTCTGGAGCTATAGTAGTAGTCGTAATAGTCGTCGCTATCGTAGTAGTAATTGTTGGTTACATATGTGTTTCCACCACTACTATATGTTTCGTACGTGTTTTCACTATAATTGTTATCAACTCCGTTGTCGTAATTTTCATACTCGGTGTTGTAATTTTGATTATTATAACTTGCATTACTATTAGGACGAGTTGTTACAGTCTCTGTTGTGGTGTAAGTAGTTGTCTTTACTTCTTTTCTTGGACTTGTAGTAAAGTATGCGTCGTCATAATTTTGACTTCCATTAAAAACAATCGTGCAAGATTGTAGTAGAAGTGCGGGGATTAATAAAAATAGTAGCTTTTTCATGACTCTGTCCTCCGTATTTTATTGATAATTGTGATACTTTTCGTATTTTTGCAGTAAAATTAATATTATTACACTATAAACCTGCAAAAATCATACCAATTTTATGGCAAAAAATTTCACATCAAGAGAAGATAATTATTCACAGTGGTATAACGAACTTGTGATTAAGGCCGATTTGGCGGAAAATTCGGCAGTTAGAGGCTGTATGGTAATAAAACCCTATGGTTACTCTATTTGGGAAAATATGCAATCGGCATTGGACAAAATGTTTAAAGATACTGGTCATACCAATGCTTACTTTCCACTTTTCATACCAAAATCATTTTTAAGTCGAGAAGCCGACCACGTGGAAGGTTTTGCCAAAGAGTGTGCCGTGGTTACACATTACAGGCTAAAAAGCGACCCCGATGGCAAAGGTGTTATAGTTGACCCCGAAGCCAAATTGGAAGAGGAACTTATTGTGCGTCCCACATCAGAAACCATAATTTGGGATACATACAAAAATTGGATTCAATCGTACCGCGATTTACCACTTTTGATAAATCAATGGGCAAATGTTGTACGCTGGGAGATGCGTACTCGTCTGTTTTTAAGAACGGCAGAGTTTTTATGGCAAGAGGGACACACGGCACATAGCACCGAAGAAGAAGCCATGGAAGAAGCCATAAGAATGTTGAATGTATATTCTGACTTTGCTGAAAATTTTATGGCACTACCCGTTGTAAAAGGAATAAAAACTGCCAGCGAACGATTTGCAGGTGCCGTTGAAACATTCTGTATCGAGGGTTTAATGCAAGATGGAAGGGCTCTACAAGCTGGAACATCGCATTTTTTGGGTCAAAATTTTGCAAAAGCTTTCGACGTGAAATTCTTAAATAAAAACAATGAACAAGAGTATGTTTGGGCAACCTCTTGGGGAGTTTCAACCCGACTTATTGGCGCTCTTATAATGACACATTCAGACGATCATGGTCTTGTTTTACCTCCAAAATTAGCTCCCATACAAGTAGCTATTATTCCAATTTTTAGAAATGAAGAGGAGCTGGAAAAAATTAATGAAAAAATATTGCCTATTATAGCTCAGCTGAAAAAACTTAATATCAGCGTAAAATATGATGATAGAGATACTCAAAAACCGGGCTGGAAATTCAACGAGTATGAGTTTAAAGGTGTTCCTGTGAGACTGGCAATTGGACCACGCGATTTGGATAGTAATTCCATAGAAGTGGCTCGCCGCGACCTCTTAACCAAAGAGATTGTTCCTTTGGACAATATTACGGAGCATATTGAAAAACTATTGGTAGATATCCAAAATACATTATATAAAAAAGCCTTAGATTATAGAACAGAAAACACTGTTGATGTTTACACATGGGAAGAGTTTGTGGCTCAAATTGAAAAAGGTGGTTTTGTAAACGCTCACTGGGACGGAACTGACGAAACGGAAGAAAAAATTAAACAAGAAACTAAGGCAACAATTCGCTGTATTCCATTAAATAATAAACTTGAAAATGGAAAATGTGTTTTAACAGGAAAACCCTCAAAACAGAGAGTTTTATTTGCCAGAGCATATTAAAAAATATTTATGGAAAGAAAAAAGGCTGCATTTGAAAGATTGCTAAATATTATGGATGAACTCCGAAGTGGTTGCCCTTGGGACAAAGAGCAATCTTTTGAGAGTTTAAGAATTTTGTCCATCGAAGAGGTATATGAGCTATCGGAGGAGATATTAAATAAAAATCCTGATGGCATAAAAAAAGAGTTGGGCGATTTGATGTTGCACTTGGTTTTCTATTCCAAAATTGGCGAAGAACAAAACTTGTTTGATGTGGCTGATGTTTTAGACTCAATTTGTGAAAAACTTATCCGCCGACACCCGCATATTTTTTCTGATACTGAGGTGGAAAATGCCGATGATGTTTTAAATAATTGGGAGAAAATAAAAATGACCGAAGGTCGAAAGTCGGCACTTTCGGGAGTTCCTAGCTCTTTGCCATCGCTGGTGAAAGCATATAGAATTCAAGAAAAAGCCAGCGGTATTGGTTTCGACTGGGATAATAAAAATCAAGTTTGGGGAAAAGTGGTGGAGGAGATTGGAGAATTTGAAAAAGAGCTGCACGATAAAAATATGGAAAAAGCAGAAGAGGAGTTTGGCGACATACTCTTTGCTTTGGTAAATTATGCTCGATTTTTAAATATCAATCCCGATGATGCATTGGAAAAAACCAATCATAAATTTATCAAAAGGTTTAAAATGATAGAAGAAAAAGCTATTGAGATGAACAAAGATATTGATAAAATGAGTCTTGACGAGATGAATGAAATTTGGGAAAAGAGTAAAAAAGATTGATTTTTTCAAATTTCAGATGGCTGTGCTATCTGTTTTTTAATATATTTGCAAAGAGAAATTATAGAAATATCACCTGTAAATTGAATATTATGAAAAGGCCCTTTATGTTTTCTGCAACAATTTTAGCGTTGCTAATATTTGCTTCGTGCGAAAAAGATATTTTTGAAGACGACATCGACAATAGGGATAAATTTGTGGGCACATGGTCGGTTAGCGACCAAATTTTGGCAAAAGCAAATTATAGAGTAACCATAACAAAAGATGACCAAAATAGTGTAAAAATGTGGATAAGCAATTTCAATGGCTTAATGGAAGATGCCTTTGTTTATATTGATAATAACGAAGTTGAATTGCCTGAGCAAGATGTTTCTGGATTTATAGTAAATGGAGATGGCGTTTTACAGGGACAAAATACTATAAAATGGATTTATTGGGTTAATGATGGTGCCGAAAAATATTCTATTCAGGCGACATACCAAAAAAACTAATCTTTCTTTTCCCTTTTTCATTGGCTGAGTTTTCAGCCTCTTCGTCTTCTAAATTTTCGCTCTCAATTTTCTCCAAATTGCCAATCTCTTTAATGGAGTCGGCTTCAACAATAAGCATATTTTTTGCATTTTCTATAACTTCCGAAAAGCTTTTGTCATAAAATACATAATAATTCAAAGATTTCACGATTTCGTCTTTATTGGTGTCGTAAAGTTTAAAAAGTTGATTGTAATACACTGTAGTTAAGGATTTTATATCATATCCATAATTAGTTTTGAAATGTATGGCTGATTCAAGCAAAAACATATCTTTAAGAATTAGCGTCAATTTTTCTTTTTCAACTCTTTGGTTGGAGGGGATATAAAAATTGTCAATATCTTTTGACTTTTTATTACAAGAAAAAAGGATTAGACTAAAAATAAGTATGTAGAAACACCTGTTTTTCATTTCCAATTAATCGCGATAAAATTGCAATCTTTCGCCTTTAACATTTTCGTCCACTTCGCCGTCATTATAAACTCTTTGTCCATTTACAAAAGTGCTTACAATTTTCGTGTTGAAAGTGTAGCCGTCAAATGGCGACCAATTACATTTGTATAAGATATTGTTTTTGTTAACTTCAAACTGCTTGTTTATGTCCACCAGCACAAGGTCGGCTGCATATCCTTGACGTATATATCCTCTTCTGTCGATTTGGAAGCAACGTGCCGGATTGTGGCACATTTTTTCTACAATAGTTTCCAAAGATATTTTCCCCATATGATACATTTCCAACATCATCAAAAGTGTGTGTTGAACCAATGGCACACCAGATGGCGACTGAAGATATTTCTGATTTTTTTCGTCCATAAGGTGGGGTGCGTGGTCGGAGCCGATAACATCAATTTTGTTTCCATGGAGTCCAATTAGAAGTCCAACTTGGTCTTCGGGGCTTTTTATTGAAGGATTACATTTTATTTGAGAGCCATACTTTTCGTAATCCAAGAAGTTGAACCAAAGATGATGTGCACAAACTTCTGCTGTGATTTTTTTCCTTTCGATGGGAGTTTTATGGTCAAAAAGTTCCAACTCTTTTTGTGTAGAAAGATGTAGCACATGCAGACGTGTATTATATTTTTTTGCCAAATTCACGGCAAATGAGGAGGATTTGTAACAAGCTTCTTCGCTGCGGATGGTGGCATGCCTATCCACTGGAATATCTTCGCCAAACTTTTGGGTATATTCTTTCAAGTTTTCTTTGATTGTATCTTCATCTTCGCAGTGAGCTGCAATTAGAATTGGCGATGTAGCAAAAAGTTTTTCAATACTGGCTTCGTTGTCCACAAGCATATTTCCAGTTGAAGAGCCAAGAAAAATTTTAGCGCCACAAACATTTTTCGGGTCAGTTTTTAGAACTTCATCAATATTATCGTTTGTAACTCCCATGTAGAATGAGTAGTTTATGGAAGATTTTTCTTTTGCAATTTCAAATTTTTCTTCCAAAAGTTCTTGAGTTGTTGTTGGTGGATTTGTATTTGGCATATCCATAAAAGAGGTTATTCCGCCTGCTGCTGCTGCCTTTGATTCGGAAGCTATATCGGCTTTGTGAGTTCCGCCGGGTTCACGAAAATGTACTTGATCATCAATTACGCCGGGCATTAGATATAGTCCTTTGGCATCGACAAATTCGGTATCTTCTGAAAGTAAGATGTCTTCTATATTTTGCTTTGTATTTAGTACAAGCTTTATTATGCCAGCTTGAATAACCACGTCGGCTTTAAATATTTTGCCCTCGTTGATTATGTTTGCGTTATATATGTAATAGTTGTTATTGGACATTATCAAAGGATTTGAATGCAACATTATATTTTTCTGAAAGTTTTTTTTGAGTATTGAAAAATTCAAGATTTATTTCGTTAAGAATCATATCGGCTTCAGTGGCTATGAGGTAGAAAAGGGAGTCGTCTGCTGGGGTATATTCTTCGTCGGGTATAAAGCATATACGTATAATTTCGTTGTACTCATTTTCATATATTGTTTTGTATAGATAGAACATTTCGGCAGCTATTTTTTTTAGCGAAGTTTCTTCATCTATCTCTTCAATTAATTCAATGTTCTGTATTGATTTTTCAATTTGATATAGAAGGTCGTTGTATGTAATTAGAATTAAGTTTGTATCGCCAATGCTAATGGCATTTATTAGTTCGGCTTCGGCGTAGAGCATGCCATATTGTAGTTCTACGATTTCGTCGTTGTATCTAATAATTTCCTTTTCGCTTGGTTTGCAAGCTGTTAGAAAAGTTGTTAAAGAAATAATTACAACTAAAAAAACTCTATTTAACTCTCTCATATTTTCTAAAAAAGCTTCCCCATTTCAAGCCTATTACACCAAAAATTGCTTCTTTAAAAATTCCTTTTGACATCTTAGAGGTTCCTTCTGTTCTGTCGGTGAATATAATTGGTACTTCAACCACATTAAATCCAAGTTTATATGTGTTAAATTTCATTTCTATTTGGAATCCGTAACCAATGTGTTTGATTCTCGAAAAGTCGATATTTTCCAGAACTATTCGGCGGTAGCATTTGAATCCGGCAGTTGTATCTCTGATGGGTAGTCGGGTGATAAATCTAACATAAGCCGAGCCATAATATGACATTAGTACTCTTCCCATGGGCCAGTTTACTACATTAACTCCATTGCAATATCTGGATCCGATTGCGAGGTCGGCACCTTGATTGGCAACGGCATCGTAGAGTCGGATTAGGTCGTCGGGGTTGTGCGAGAAGTCGGCATCCATTTCGAAGATATATTCATATTTTCTTTTTAGAGCCCAGTTAAATCCGTGCATATATGCTGTTCCTAGTCCAAGTTTTCCTTTTCTTTCTTCAATAAATAGTTGGTTTGGAAATTCTTCGATTAGATTTTTAACAATATCGGCCGTTCCGTCGGGCGAGTTGTCTTCTACAACCAAAATATGAAATACTATTTCTAGGCTAAATACCTTTCGGATAATTTTTTCTATATTTTCCTTTTCGTTGTATGTGGGTATAATAACTAATGAATCCATAATTTATGATGTTGATTTATTGTTTTGGCTTTCGTGAAAGAATTAAATAAACAGGAAAGTGGTCGCTGTAGCCACCTATGTAGTTTGCTCCTGCGTTTGACCTGAAGGGGTATCCTTTAAATTTTCCACTTTTTTGTATTAAGAAGGAGTCGTTCATTACCTTGGCGGCATAGAGTTGGTATCCTTTATTTTCGTTTTTGTTGTCTTCAGTTTCTAATAGTGCATAGGATAGTATAAAGTTGTCTAACATCGACCAAGTGTCGCGCCATGCGTACGAGCCAATTCCGTTTCTATATAGTGGAAACATTGCATTGTATAATTCCCCGGGTTTTACGTCAGAGATTTTGCCTTTTGCTTGTAATGTTTTTGAAAGTGGAATTGCATCAGGATTGTCGTTTAGGTCGCCCATAATTATCATTTTCACTTCTGGGTTTAGGGCATAGAGTGAGTCGTATAAGCTTCTTGTGAGCTCGGCTGCTTCAATACGTTTTGGGAGGCTTCTTTTTTCGCCACCTCTTTTGGATGGGTAGTGATTTACTATAAAGTACATCTCTTCGCCATCAAGTAGTCCGTGTACCAACAGTTGGTCGCGGGTGAGGAAATTTGTATCGGCTGAAATTACTTTGTGAGATGAGCTTCCGATGACTTTAAATCTATCTTTTTGATAAATCATTCCCACGTCAACCCCACGTCTGTCAGGTGAGTCGTAGTGGACAATCCCATAGTTTAAATCTTTTAGAAGTGGCTGTTTAATAAGGTCTTCAATAACAAGACGATTTTCTATTTCGCAAAGCCCCAAAACTGTGGGTCCTATGTTATTTACATTTTTGCCAATTTGTGAAATGGCAAAAGATAGCTGTTCAAGTTTATGGAGGTATTTCTCTGAGTTCCATTTATATTTACCATCGGGCAAAAACTCTTCATCTATGGTGATGGGGTCGTCTATGGTGTCGAAAAGATTTTCCACATTATAAAATCCAATAATTGCAACTTCAACTTTGTTGTTTTGTGCAAAAATTGAAGCTAAAACTGTGAAAAGAAAAATCGAGCTAAGTAAAACTCTAATTATCTGTCTCATACTTTTTTATTGCAAAAATAATCAAATAATGCAACTTTTGTAATCAAGTCCATTAAAAATTGTGAATATAAATTTTTTTGTTGCTTTAAAAGTGAAAAAAAGCTGTGTTTTGGTCAAATTTTGTCCTTAAGACAAATGTTTTATTCTAAGAAATGGCTTGTTAGTTTTCTAAAGTTGCTGTTTTCAGCAAATGAATTTAAAAATTTAGATTTTCTATTTGATTTTTAGATGCTTGAAAATCAGATTTATATCTTGATGTTTGTTCTCTTTTTTACTATTCTTTTAATCATTATGTAATATTTCTTTATCAATACTTACAATTGATACGATAATTAAATATCTTTGTCATTGAATTGAAGACACTTTTTATATGAAAAGATTAATAATTTTACTTTTAGTTCTGGTTAGCTCGTCTCTATTTTCTCAAACATCGCTTATCAAAGGTAGTGTTGTTGACGAAAAGGAGGGTTCAATTCCCTATGCACGGATTGAAATTGGCACCAGCCAAGTTACGAGCGAATCTAGCGGAGCTTTTATTCTTCAGGTTCCATACGGAAATTGGACTTATTCTATTAGTGCCGAAGGTTTTGAAGATTATGTTGGCACAATCGAGGTAGAGCAAGATGTGATTGATATGGGATTTATTATTTTGAAATCTACGGCAGATATTTCCACCATGACAGATATCAGCAATGATATTAGAGATAATTTAATTGATTTGGACGATGAGGGTATAAAATCTCAAAATATAAGTAGCATACTTACATCCTCCAAAGATGTTTTTGTGAATACTGCCAGTTTTAACTTTAGTGCAGCCCGATTCCGTATTCGTGGTTATGACAATGAATTTTCCAGAGTCCTTTTCAATGGTCTGATTATGGAAAATGGCGAAACTAACAGAGCACCTTTTTCGCTTTGGACTGGTTTGAACGATGCCACACGTTTTAGAGAGGAGGCTAATGCTCTAAATCCGGCCAGCTATTCGTTGGGCATGTTGGGAGGTTCTGTGAATTTTGATGTTCGACCCTCAAATCAGCGTCAGCAGACAAAAATTTCCTATTCTGTGGCAAACCGCTCATATGTTCATAGAATTATGGCAACCACCTCCACTGGATTAATGGACAATGGTTGGGCTTTTGTTTTTTCAGGCTCCAAAAGAATTGGTAATGAGGCCTATGTAGAGGGCGTTTTTTATGATGGTTGGTCGTACTACGGTGCCGCTGAAAAGAAAATAAACAACAGTCATAGCATATCCATAAATGTGTTTGCTGCTCCAGTAACACGTAGTATGCAAGCACCAGCTGTTCAAGAGGTTTATGACCTGATGGACAATAATTATTACAATCCCAATTGGGGCTATCAGGATGGAAAAGTGAGAAATGCCAAGGTGAGGAAAAATCATGAGCCAGTGGTTCTATTGTCGCATTTTTGGGATATTAATCCCAATACAAGCTTAGTTACAATGGCTGGTTTTATGACCGGAAGAAATGGAACTACCTCGTTGAATTGGTACAATGCAGCCGACCCCCGTCCCGACTATTATAGATACTTGCCAAGTTATCAGCAGGATGACGCTGTAACACAGTTATATATAGATGCATGGCAAAATGATGCTTCGCACAATCAGATAGACTGGGATAAATTATATCAGATAAACTATTTGAGTGCCATGGCTGGTGGGCAATCCAGATATATTCTTGAAGAGAGAAGAATGGACCAAACGCAATACTCTTTTGCCTCAAACTTCAATCATCAATTAAACAACAACATTCATATAAGCGCTGGATTAGACGCTCGCCGCACCTTTGGAGACAACTACAAAACTGTTCACGATTTGATGGGTGGTGAGTTTTGGGTTGATGTGGACCAGTTTGCCGAAAGAGATTTTAGTGGCGACTCTATTATGCTACAAAACGACCTCAATAATCCCAATAGGGTGGTTAGAGAGGGTGATATTTTTGGCTATCACTACAAGTCCAATATCAGCAAAGTGAAGTTGTGGGGTTTGAGCGAGTTTGCCTACTCAAAAATGGACTTTTATGTAGGTGCCGAAGTTACAAATGTGCAATACTGGCGTGAGGGTATGATGCGTAATGGACGCTACCCCGAAAGCTCGTTTGGCAAGTCGGAAGTACTTTCCAATTTCGACTATATTTTTAAAGGTGGTGCAACATATAAAATCACAGGGCGACACTATTTGTCTGCCAATACGGCCTTTATGTCGCTGTTGCCATCCTTCTACAACTCCTTTGTATCTTTAAGAACTCGAAACGAAATTATCCCCGATTTGGAAGCTCGATCAATTTATAGTGGCGACCTAAATTATGACATTAGGTACCCACGACTAAAAGGTAGATTTAGCTTGTATCACACCAGAGTTTGGAACGATAGTGATGTGAAGAGCTTCTATCACGATGAGCTTAGAACATTTGTAAATCAGGTTCTTACGAATATAGAAAAAGTTCATCAAGGTATGGAAATGGGCTTAGAGGTGCAAACAACACAGTCGTTGTGGGTGCAAGCAGCGGCAGCCATCGGGAATTATAGATATGTTTCCAGACCAGATGCCATTATTACTGCCGACAATGGCTCCATACCAACCGAAAATAGTATAATTTATATGAACAATTTTTATGTTGCTGGAACACCCCAAAAGGCATACTCTTTAGGACTTAGATATCAAGGAAAGAAATTTTGGTTTGCAAATTTAAGTGCCAACTATTTTGATGATGTTTGGATTGACTTCAATCCTGAACGTAGAACCGAAAGAGCAGTGGCAAATATTTCGCCCGATGATCCGCTAATAGCTGAAATCACCCATCAACTGAAAGCTAAACCCGGTTTCACCTTAGATGCTTCAGTAGGAAAATCGTGGAAAATAAAAAGCTATTATATCAACCTTAATATAAATGTCAATAATGTTCTAAATAATAAAAACCTTGTTACAGGTGGGTTTGAGCAGTTGAGGTTCGATTTTGCCAATAAAGATGTTGGTAAGTTTCCTCCAAAATATTTTTATAGTTATGGAAGAACATATTTCTTAATGTTAGCACTTCGTTTTTAATAATATTTAAAATTAGATATATGAAAAATAAAATTAATTTACGCATAAGCCTTGGCATTATCATAGCATTAGCAATATTTGTTAGTGGATGTATTAAAGAAGATTTTGATAAGCCACCATTTAATGTTCCCAGATTTACAATGCCCGACGGAGCAGAACTAATTAGCATAGCCGAACTTAAATCTATGCACACCATGTCGGGAGCTTTAGACACCGTTACAACAGAAGATAATTTGTACATAAAAGGTGTTGTAATAGCCAACGACTCATCTGGAAATATCTACAAAACATTGATTATTCAAGACCACACAAGTGGGATAGAGCTGAAATTGAACAAAACAAACCTTTTTAATGAATATATGCTGGGACAGAATGTGTATGTGAAATTGAAGGATTTGGTGCTTGGCGATTATGGTCAGCTAATTCAGCTTGGTACGGTGTTTAATAACAGTATTGGGCAACTTCCCGAAGCCTCGATAAAAAACCACCTATTCAAAGATAGCTTACCGGGAACACCACCCGAGCCACGTTTGATTAATAGCTTTAATGAGTTAGTGCCAGAATATGTTTCAACTTTAGTTAAATTTGAAAATGCACAATTTGCCGAAGCCGGAATGCCCTACACCGATGAAGGTGTGGCAAATACAAACCGCACTTTAAATATCTCAGGAGGCTCATTAATTGTTAGAAATAGCTCCTATTCCAATTTTGCCACCAAAATTATTCCCGAAGGAAAAGGAACAGTAATTGGTGTTCTTGGCGTTTTTAATGGTACATATCAGCTTACATTAAGAAGAGATTGGGATATTTATGGATTTTCAGCACCTGTATTAAATCATGTGTTTACGCAAAACCCACTAACAACGATGGGTTGGACTGCCAAAAATATTACAGGAAGCCAAGAGTGGAATTATGACGCAGTTAGTCTGTATATGAAAATGAGTGGAAATATGGGACAAGTTAACTATGAAAACGAAGATTGGTTTATTTCACCTTCATTAGATTTCACAAATTCAGCTTATCCAAAGCTTTCATTTGTGCATGCAGCAAAATTTGGTAGCCCAGCTGAAGAATTAGAAGTTTGGATATCGGACAACTATAATGGCGAAAACTTTGAGTCAGCCAATTGGACAAAACTAACAGTGCCAAATTTCCCTTCGGGTGAAGATTGGACTTTTATAGACTCTGGAAATATTGATTTATCTGACTTTGGCGGAAAAAGCAATGTGTATATCGGATTCAAATATACAAGTACGCCAGAAAGTGCCACCACATGGGAGATTAAATCTGTTAGTATAAACTAACGAATATTAACCTGCAGGGTCTTCCTGACCTTGTAGGCTTTATAACCAAAGGAATAAAGGTCTTTTCGACCTTGTAGGTTTTATGACCAAAGGAATAAAGATCCTCCCAACCTTGTAGGTTTAAAGTTACAAAAACAAATAAGCTCTGTCGGGTTAAACAGAGCTTATTCTATACAAAGTAATAATTATAGGTTTTATAAGGAGATACTAATTTTAGTTTGCAAATTCTTTTAATTGCTCCATAAGCTTTTTGCGAGTGAAGAAAATTCTACTTTTTACTGTTCCAATGGAGATGTCCATATGGTCGGCAATCTCTTTGTATTTGAAACCTGCAACGTGCATTTCAAAAGGTTTTCTTTGCTCTGGCTCAAGAGTTTTAATGGCATTCACAATTTCTTTTGTGTTTTGTTGTGTCTCTGCATGGTCAGCTGGAATAATACTGCTAGTGTTAATTAAATACATATCATCAGTGGTATCAATTATTGTGTTAGCTTTCACTCTACGACGATAGTTGTTTATAAAAGTGTTTTTCATAATTGTAAAAGTCCAAGCCTTAATATTAGTATTTTCCTGAAACTTATCCATATTGGTCATGGCTTTCAGTAGTGTGTCTTGAACTAAATCTTTGGCGTCGTCTTCGTTATTGGTAAGTGAGTATGCAAAGTTTTGTAAATGTGGTTCGATATCTATAAGCTGTGTATTAAATTCAAATTGTTTCATAATGTTTTTTGTTTAAAGATAATGTTTTTTTGTCTGTTTGTCAAGTAAATTGTGTTATTAGTTTTTCCTTTAACATCAAATTACGGTGCAAAGTTAATTTAGATTCAGTCTAAAGTCAAATTGATATTTTTTATAGGCTTATAGGTTTTATTTATAAGGAGCTTTTCAACACGCTAAAATATGTTGTATCTTTTGCCCGGAAGTGTGTATATAAGCCCTTTTAGCTCAAGATTGAGAAGTATGCTTGCTGCCTTTGTGGAGTTCAAATTATTTTTTTCAATAATGGAATCAATATCCGCATTTGCATTTCGTTTGAGAAAATCAACAACAATTTGTTCCTCTTTGTTCAAATCAGCAAAAAGATTAAGTTGTGTTTCTGTCTTTTTCTTTTTTCTCCAATTCATTGCATTCATAATATCGTTTGCCGATTGTGTTAGAATTGCCTTATTAATATTTATGAGTTTATTACACCCTTCGGAATAGGTGTCATTAATTCTTCCGGGAATGGCAAAAACTTCTCTGCCATATGAGTTTGCTAATTCGGCAGTAATAAGGGCACCTCCTTTTTTTGCAGCTTCTACCACCAAAACAGCATCTGCCAATCCGGCAATAATTCTATTTCTTTGCGGAAAATTTTCTCTATCTGGAATTGTTCCCGAAGGAAATTCGGAGATAATGGCTCCTGTTTCCAACATATCTTTGGCAAGTTTTCTGTTTTGCGATGGGTATAAAATATCCAATCCATGGGCAACCACGCCCACAGTGGGTACATTAAATTCCAATGACGAGTGATGTGCAGCAGTGTCTATCCCATAAGCCAAACCACTTACAACTACTATGTCGAGATGTATTGACAAATCTTCTATTATTTTCCGAGTGATTTGAACGCCGTAGTCGGTAGATTTTCGAGTGCCTACAATAGAAATAATCTTAGTAGCATTAAAATCAAAATCGCCCCTATAGTATAATAGTACAGGAGTGTCATCGCAAAATTTCAGTCTATATGGAAAACTTTCGTCAGTATAGAAAAGGGTTTTGATTTCGTTTTTTTGTATAAAACTAAGCTCCTTTTCAGCTTTAGGAAATACGTCCGATTTAGTTATGGCTTGGATGGCCATTTGGTGAAAGCCAGCACTTTCCAACATTGTGGGCGTAGCCCTAAAAACTTCGTCGGGTGTAAAATCTTGCAAAAGCCTTCGTGCCGAACGATGACCAATGCGAGGTATTAAGGTTAAAGCAATTTGATAAAGCAACATATCCAAAACTAAAATAGCCCGTAAAGATACAAATTTTGATTATATGGCAAATATATGAGAATATATTTTTTTAAAAAATTAGTTTGCCAAAAAACTGATGTTTGTTTTTTTATCAAACTAAACTCAGATATGACTTATACGAAATTGTATTTGCAAAATAGACCAATCTATTTTGCAAATACAATTATTCTTAGTTTTTCACAAACTTCAAAGTTTTTATGTTTTGGTTTTTGTCGTAGATTTTCAAGAAATACATTCCGCGTTTTAAGTCTCTAATTTGTATTTGTTGGTAATCATTTATTATAGTTTGACTTAAAAGTACTTTTCCTGTAATATCGCAAATTTCTAATTTGTCGGTACTTATGCCATTAAGCTTGATATTAATGTAATCGTTTGCAGGATTGGGATAGATAATTCCATTTTCGGTAATGCTTTCTTCTATAATTGAGGTTTCTGTATCCAAAATATTGATATAGACCTCTTTTTGGTAATCGCCTAAGCTTACAACTAAATTTTCATATCCCAAACTTAAAAGTGAAGCATATTCATCATCAAAACTTACTCTACCATAAGTTTCATTCCAAACTACACTGTTTTCAAGTCCCACGGTAAAATCTCTTGTAACGCTATCCACATGGTTATAATCGTCTTCGGTTTCAAAGTGCAAATAAACAGGAGTTGCAGCCACCAATGCCATGCTGTCGTTTTCCAAGCCCAAAGGAATTGGATAACGCCCTTCGGCATAGCTCCAACCGTCGCCAAGCATTGATTGCAATTCGGGGCTTGTGCCGATAAGTTGGGTAGTGAGTTTGCCTTCGGCAACACCAGGAATGTCGCCTATTGCAGTTGCTTCTTGTGTTACCATTTGCTTGTCGTAGTAATTATTACTTATTCCTGAAATTTGACTAAAAGTATTTGATGTATCTCCAATAATTGCATAAGCTGAGGTTTTAGCAAGGTTTAAATTGTTTTTAACCTCTGTAATTCCACTGGGATAGTAAAATTTTCCTATTATACCTCCAACTTCCGAATTACCGCTAATATTACCCGTATTCATGCAATTAATAACACCTAAACCTATATAATGAGCATTAGAAACATATTGTTTTCCAACAATGCCACCTGTAATTTCTTCTCCAATCAGAGAACCTGTATTTAAGCAATTAGAAATCAGAGAAGCATTATCTACAGCAAAAACACCACAAACATCTGTTTTTTTAGCTATAATATTTCCATTGTTAATACAATTTACTATGCTCCCGGCAACGGTAACATACGAAAACACACTTATCTCACAATAAGCAGGAACTCCGTTAATATTTATACCACCATTATTGATGCAATTACCTATATAGCCACCATCAGGTATTTCAGGTGAAAAATAATTTTGCTCTGAAAATATGTATGCAAAAATAGAATTTAAAAAATTTGTTGTAATATTGATATTTCCGTTATTTATACAATTTAAAATTTTACCATGATTAGTATTAGAAAAAAGATTAATAGTAGAAATAGAAGTTGTATCTAAATCTGCAGATACATTAATATCTGAATTGTTTATACAGTTTTTAATAGTTCCGAGATTATTCATATTAAGTAGTTGTACATTATGACCAATTCGTAGAGGATTAAGACCAACATTGCGAGTAGCAATAACTTCCAAGTCTAAAATAATATTGGATAAAACTCCCGTCTCCGTTATATCCACATACAAACAATAATCTGCAAGAAATTTGCCTTTGAGAGTAATAGAATCCATATAGCCACTTAAGTTGGATATGAAATTGTTATTTGAGATATCGGTATCAATAAGATTTAAATGTATAGTATGACCTTTACCATGAAAATAACCACAAAAACCTCCAATGCTTTCAGTTACAGAATCGTTAATATCATTTTGAAGTTCAAAATGTATGTTTTGATAACAGTCAAAATTTATTTGATTTGTTCTAATAGAATCTAAATCTGCTAAGGTGAAAAT
>JAAYKF010000188.1 GCA_012522535.1 Bacteroidales bacterium | reverse complement strand
TTGGCTTTGATGACGAAAACCCAATTGTAAGTCCCGAAGAAACAACCACTTACACTGCAAGCATCAGCAATATTTGCGGCGAATCCGTGGGCGAAACAACTGTTTTTGTGGACAAAATTCCATATTTCGATATTGATAGAGATACACTTATTTGCGATTATGACAGAGTTGTAATTGGACCACAGTTTGTAAATGGAATGCCTGAGTGGAATACTGGAGCCAAAACATCACAAATCAGCGTGAATGAAGCTCGTAATTATGTTTTAACAGTAGTAAATGGCACTTGTAATTACAGCGACTCCATCAATATTGGCTACAAATCTTGCAACTTCTGGATGCCCAATGCCTTTATTCCAATAGAAGGCAGCTACAATCCAGTTTTTAAGCCAGTGGGCGTATCGCCAGACAATTACGAAATGCTAATTTTTGACAGATGGGGTAAATTAATTTACAATTCCACAGATTTTGACGAAGGCTGGGACGGTAAAATTGGTGGTGAAAAAGCACCGTCGGGAATATATTTCTACCAAATATTTGGTCATCTGCCTGGCACAAACGACAAAACTCTTCTCAAACAAGATAAAGTTCATTTGATTAGATAAAATAAAAAATTACCGCAAGTTTTTTCAATTAGTATTGTCTAAGTCTTGTAAACTAAAAAACAATATTATGAAAAAACTCATTTTATCATTGACTATAACACTAGTTATTAGCGTTTTAGCAATAAATGTATCGGCACAAGCAATGCCAGTTGAAAAGAAAGCAAAAGCTAAAACAGAAATTTCTGACAAACAAAAAGCTGACATCCACAAAGATTGCTCCCACAAAAAAGATGCAAATCACAAATGTACAGGCGATCATAGTAAAAAAGCAGAGTGCAAGGACAAAGCCAACAAAGAAGGATGTTGCAGCGACAAAAAAACTGATGCCAAAAAAACTAAAAAGGCTGAAGTGAAAAATAAATCCAAAAAAGAGTGTTGCTCCTCGAAAAGTTAACACATACTCACTACAAATCCTTGTGTAATACAAGGATTTGTAGTACTTTTACGGCAAATTAGCCATTGATGAATATTAATGATTCGGATTTTATTAACAAACTAAAAGAACAAAATAAAGGCTCTTTCAGAGATTTAATAAGTCATCAAGAAGAAAAAATTTATAATATCTGCTACGGATTTCTCCGAAACAAAGAAGATGCGGAAGATATTACTCAAGAAGTTTTCATACAAATCTACAATACAATCTCGCAATTTCGAGGCGAAGCATCTATCGAAACTTGGATTTACAGAATCGCTGTCAATCGCTCTTTAAATCAGATAAAGAGAAATAAAATCAAACATCTTTTTCAAGATATAGATTCCACATCACTTAGCTTTGGCAACGACTTAAACTCTCTCGACATTTTGACCCAAAAGCAGGAGTCTGAAATTGTGCAAAAAGAGATTGACAAACTTCCAAAAAAACAGAAAACTGCCTTTACTCTTTACGAATATAGTGGCTACTCATATGCTCAAATAGCAGAGATAATGAAGACGAGCAAATCGGCAGTAGAGTCGCTACTACACAGGGCTAGACAAAGTCTTAG
>JAAYKF010000187.1 GCA_012522535.1 Bacteroidales bacterium | reverse complement strand
TTACTGATGGATTGATTCTCAATAAAATTACTAACAAAATCCACTTAGTAAAAAACTGAACCATCAATAAAAATGAAGGAAATTATATCTAAATTTTTTTGACCGCACTAAAAGGTACAAGTCAGGAAATATACAGCATTCTTATATTATAAAACAACTAAAATGTAAAAATATAGTTTTGAAAAGAATTTAGTGCCTGGATTGTACATGGTTTATACCAATTGTAATAATATAGCACTGCTACAAAATAAGCTACTTATGTTTGGCTATTTTATATCCGAAAAATCGTCAATAAAACTGAGAGGATATTCTCCCTTTTTTTTGAATTCACTTCTGTAATCTTTATCTGTTAAAAACATCGGAATATCTATCATCAGGTGCGAGGTTTTATCAGCTACAAATTTTTCAAATTCAGCCCAACTTAATTCTTTTTCATCGCCAAATCCAACACCTTCAAGTACTTTGCTTTGGTCGTCTAAGTAGTATATTTTGTTCCCTCCAAAAGCCAATGTATATCTCATTAGTTCAGTCCTAAATTCTAAAAAGCTTTCTGAGTTTTTTAAATAGACAGACTTATATTCTGTAAATAAGCTGCAAAGTTGCCACCAGCGAGAAAAATATGGAATGACATTAGCATAAAGTTCCTTGTAAATAGTAAGCTCTCCAATTTCTTCACCTGAAATTGGGTTCATCTCAAATTCTGGAAACAGTAAAAGCTTCTTTTCTTCTTCAATTCTTTTTTGTTCAGGAACATCCATGTATTGATACATCCAATATTCTGGCATAAAAAACAAAGCTTCACCAAATTTTTCGTAAAGTTGTTTTAGTTGATAATGGATATCTTTAAGTCTATAAGTCTTAAATTTCCGATCTTTAATAATTTCGCCTAATATGACGTGATCACTATCTCTGTTTTCGCCCAAAAGTTGGAAAAATTCTTCTTGTCCATAATATCCATATACGATATTGATGTCCATACGGGAAGAAATATCTTCCGCCAACATCTTTATATTTTCTGTGTTTAACTTGTGATTTCCTATTGGTGAAATATCGTGTCCCATGTTTGTTTTATTATTCTCTAATAAAATATGTAGCTATTGATGTATATAAATTAACGTTGGTAGAAGAGTCCTATTGGTTTTTTTAATAGGTTTGTTGTTTGTGTATCACAAAAATAGCATTGTTTTGTTCCATTATACCAATGAGCTTATAGAAATCTTATTTGTAAATTTAGTTTGAAGTATAGTTGATTATTTTGTTTATATATTGTACCGAAATCATGTCGAGTGCTACTTGCTGTTTCTAGTTTAGTGTTATAAAATAAATAATCTTCAAATTCATTTCTATTATATATATGATAACATAATACTTCTCCGTCACTTTTTACAATCAAGTATCCACCAGTGGCATCTAATACACCACTCCAAACTTTCGATGGCATCATCCCTAATGCAATATCTGTTAAAAAGCGTTTGATTTTATACGAGTAAAACGGATGATTATTTTCTAAATTATATTTAAGTGGATTTGTTTCTGATATAACGTTTACTAAATCTGAAGTTCTGGTGTGGGGTGATGTGAAAAATAAGAATACAGTTTCTGAAATTATTTTTGGCAAAGAGCTATCGATTAGTACTAAATTGTTTTCAAAGATTGAACTCTCAGGCTTTTTGAAAATAAACTCACCTTTTAGGTTTTGTATTTTTTCAATACGATCTTTGATTTTACTTCTTGTGCTAATTTCGTTGATTTCTGAAATTTGATTATCAGATATGCTTAAGTTGTTGATTTTGTATATAAAGTTTGTTGTTTTACCAGCATTAAGTAATGTTGAAGCTCCACCAAGTTGAGATTTTATGCTAAAACCTAATTCAGAGTTTGTCCCTGTTCTTTGGTCATGAATAACAATGCGAATATCGCTTTTTACTGTAGATTTGGCTTTTATCGAATGACTGTTAAATGAATTTAGAAATTCTTCTGTTTCTTTTATTGAAAATGTGCCCTTTGTATTACTTTTTAGTTTTGATAGTAGAAGTTGTGCTTGGTCTTTGAATTTTTTTATAGGAATTCTAAAAATCTCCTCCTCGTTTCGTACAATAACAATATCGTTATCATAACTAAACTGAAAACTTCCATTCGTTTCGTCACGCAAAACTTTGATTACTGGAAAAATTAAATGCTCAATTTTGTTTAATTCAGCATCGCCAGCATATATTTCTCTATCTGCTAAAATTTTAAGCAGAACATAGATTTCACTCCACTCGCCTTTATTGCCTGTTATCATTTGTCTTTTATTTCAATTATTTTTAAAATTTCTTTAGCTGTAGCTTCAACTGCTGGTACTGCAACAGAGTTTCCAAATTGCGTATATGCAGTGGTATCAGCAACTGGTATAATAAAGTTATCTGGAAAACCCTGAAGCCTTGCCCACTCCCTAGGTGTCATTTTTCTAATTCCTTGACGATTTACGACTCCTTTTATTCTAGTTGTTGGAGTAAAGTCTGTAATTCTATGGTCATAAACTAAGTTTCTTTCTCTTCCCATACCTCCGCAAACAACTGCGTTGGCAATTTCATCGTCTTGTATGATTTGAAAGCCAAAACCATTCCCTTTATTCTCATGCCTAGTTTTATGATTTTCTAGCGTGGATAAATATTGAGTAGATAAATAATATTTAGTTGGTGGTACTTCTTTTTCTTTTATATCTGCAAAAGTGACAGTCTTGTTAGCAGGTTTAGGATACTTGAATTTTTCCACTCCTAAACTTGGATGAAAGCCTACTATGAAAATTCTTTCACGATTTTGTGGAACACCAAAGTTTTTTGCATTTATAACTTCTGGGTCAGGAACAAAATAACCTAAATCTTCTCTTAGCACATTCAAAATTGTAGCTAATGTCCTACCTTTATCGTGGCTCTTGAGTCCTTTTACATTCTCAAGAAAAATGGCCCTTGGTTGTTTACGCTTGATTATTTCAGCTACGTCAAAAAATAGAGTCCCTCTTGTATCCTCAAATCCTCCACGTTTACCTGCAATTGAAAATGCTTGACAAGGAAAACCTGCACAGAGTATGTCAAATTTATCAGGAATGTACGATTTTATTTTTTCTTTGGTGATGTCTCCAAATGGAATTTCTCCAAAATTTGCCTTATATGTTTTTTGGGCATTTTTGTCCCATTCACTTGAAAAGACACATTTGCCGCCTAAGTTCTGTAATGCTATGCGAAATCCTCCAATTCCTGCAAATAAATCTATGAATTTAAATTTTGCATTATCAATTGGTGGAAAAGGAACATCAAATAAGTCATCAAAAAGACCATATTGCAAGGCTTCTTCAGCCACTTTTAATGAAAAGCTTTCATTAGGATATTTATAATCTAAAATTTCTTTTGTGAACTTAACTGCACCCTCTTTATATAAGTCAGAAGCCTTGCTTTTGTTATTGTGCAAGTAGTGTGTCAATAAAGCTTCTTTGTTGTAGTCGGGGTCTATTAGTTTGGCCCTGAGGTGTTTGTTTTCAAGTGCTTTTAAAGATATTTTGTTTTTAAATTTTGTATTTTGTTTTGTCATTTAAAAATTACAAATTCAGTTTATACAATGCAAATATAGTGATTATTATTGGTGGATTTTTAGTTTTTTCTTGTGATTAGTCATAAACTCTACAAAATCCCACTTTTCCTAAAATCTTCCACTAAAAGAGAAACTGTTTCATTTAGCTTGTTAGTATTGTTTTCTATTAGTAAATGACAAGAATTTAGGTAAAATAATCGGCGGATTTGGAAGAGATTGTTGAGGTTTTCTGTTAGTGAGCCTTTTTGCAATAGTGGACGTTGGTTTTGGTTTAGGCGTTTTGCCAATGTGGGTGTTTGTGCCGAAAGATAGATGCAAAAAGTGTGATTTTGCAGCCACTCTCTATTCTCTGCCGAAAGTGGAAAACCACCGCCTGTGGCCAATATGATTTTTTTATCTCCAAATTCTTCAGCAATCCAATGTGGGATTTCACTTTCAATTTCTCTAAATTTCTCTTCGCCATCTTGGGCAAATATTTCGGAGATGTTTTTGTTGGTTTTTTTCTCTATAAGCAGGTCGGCATCTATAAATTTATATGAAATTTGTTCGGCTAAGAGTTTGCCCAAACTTGTTTTTCCGCTTCCGGGCATACCTATTAGCGAAATTATTTTTCTATTGGCTTCATTCTCTTTGTTAATTTTAGAAAAATCCATACTTGATTTTATATCAAAGAATATTTCAAAAACCTTGAGTGCATGCCCTGTGAGCCACCCCATTCCATCTATGAATTTTATATTATTCTCAATGCAGAAAGCTTTGTAAAGCGAGTTTTTATAGTTGGCATCCAAAAGCCATGAAATGTTTTTCAAACTTTCAGTTTCAAAAAGAGAATAGGGGTATTCCAAGGTGTTTACAACTCCATGAAAGTCGATTTTGTTTTTTCTAATATCTTCAATATCAATGTGATTGCACTCAAATTGTTGACTTAATTTTTTTGCTTTTTCAGCACTTCGATTTACTATATAAACATGGCACTTATGTTTTTTTAGGGCATAAACAACGGCTTTGGCTGCACCTCCAGCACCTATAACAAGTATTTTTTGATTTTCGATTTTGCCCAAATTTTTCTTCAAAGATTGATATACGCCAAATACATCACTATTGTATGCATATAACCCTCCATTGTTCAGCAGCATAGTGTTTGTTGCTCTTAAAAACTTAGCCTCTTTGCTATAATTATCAGCTAAATTAAAAAAATCCTCTTTAAAAGGTGCAGTAATGTTTATGCCTTCGATGTCGTTGTAAATCAGCTCGTTAAGTAATATTTTAGCATCGTTTCCACACGCTTTGATATATTTTGCATCAAGCTTATTTTGTGCAATAAATTTTTTAAATATTTTGGAGCTATTGCTGTGGATAATGGGTTTGCCAGCTACGGCAAATATTCTGTTTTTTAAACTATTTTGGTGCTGCATAAACCAGATAGATTGAAATTATGAGGAACAATAAATTTGGAATCCACACTGCAATTAGCGGCGACAGATTGCCATAAGTGGCGAAAACTGTGGTGATTTGCATAAAAAGTATAAACGAAAAACTTATCAAAAGTCCCACCAAAAGGTGTATTCCCATACCTTGTCGAGATTTACGGCTGGCAACAGAAAGTCCTATAACGCTAAGAATAATTGTTGCAAAAGGGAAGGCTATTCGGCGATGTTTCTCCACTTCGTAGAATTTTACATTGTCGGAACCTTTGTCATATTCGCTTTTGATATGCCTTCGCAGCTCCCAATAATTCATGGTTTCCATTTCGTCTTTCACAAAAACAAAATCTATGGGTGTAACATTCAAAGTAGTGTCGAAACTTGAGCCAGTTTCAATGTGTTCATCCAAGCCGTTGGCATGCCTTTTGGCATAATTATTTAGTGTCCATTTCAACTCTAAAGTGTCCCATTTTACAGTTTGAGAAGCAATTTTGTACGACATCTCATCAAATGACATTTTTTCGTAAGTGAAATTTGTGCCAATATTTCTCTCATTGTCCCACGATTCCATATAAACAAAGGTGTCGTTGGCAATTTTAATATGAATATCCCTATCCCTATTTCTGATGCGCTTGCTGATATAAGTATCCTTAAAATCGAGCATATTCTGATTTGTATATGGAATTAAAAAGTTGGAGAGGTAGAAGGATAATCCAGCAAGAAAAATTGAAGCAACTATATAAGGAACCATCAATCTTTTATAACTAATTCCACTACTGAGAATGGCAATAATTTCGGTATTTCCGGCAAGTTTAGATGTGAAAAATATTACTGCAATAAATGTGAATAACGGACTGAAAAGATTGACAAAATATGGAATAAAGTTGAGATAATATTTGAAAAGTATTTCCGAAATGGGAGCTTGTTTTTCGATAAAATCTTGAACATTTTCCGAAATGTCAAAAATTATCACAATGGTGATTAGCAAAGCTATGGCATAGAAAAATGTTACCAGAAATTTTCTGATAATATATAGGTCTATTATTTTTACTTTGTTTAATTTTTTCAAGACTTTTTATTTATAATTTCTGTGAAATTTTGGGTAAAATATTGGCTTTCCAAGTAGTGAAATTGCCCTCAATAATATGTTTTCTTGCCTCCTTTACGAGCCATAAATAAAAGTGTAAATTATGCAAACTTCCTATTATTCCCCCCAATTGCTCTTTGGCTGTATATAGGTGTCGGAGGTATGCTTTTGAGTATTGTTGGTCGGCAAAAAGATCGCTTTCGGCGTCAATGGGCGAAAAATCGTTTGCCCATTTTTTGTTTTTCATATTCATAATTCCATTTCTGGTAAAAATAGTTCCATTTCTGCCGTTGCGGGTGGGCATCACGCAGTCGAACATATCTATTCCCATCTCTATGCAATCCAAAATATTCTCTGGTGTTCCGACGCCCATCAAGTATCTGGGTTTGTCTTTTGGAAGAATGGAGCATGCAATTTCTGTCATTTCATACATCAGCTCAATGGGTTCGCCAACAGAAACACCGCCAATGGCATTGCCATCCTGTTCCATAGAGGCAATTTTTTCGGCAGACTCTTTCCTCAAATCCTTGTATGTACTCCCTTGAACAATGGGGAAAAGTGTCTGATTATGCCCATAAAGTGGCTGTGTGTTGTTGAAGTGTGTGATACATCTTTCCAACCATCTGTGCGTCAACTCCATGGACTCTTTTGCATAAGTTTTATCGCAGGGGTAGGGCGGACATTCATCGAAAGCCATTATGATATCGGCACCTATTTTTCTTTGAATATCCATCACATTTTCGGGTGTAAACAGATGTTTTGAACCATCAATATGCGATGAAAATGTAACCCCTTCTTCGGTTATTTTTCGGCGATGAGCCAACGAAAACACCTGAAAACCACCACTATCGGTGAGCATGGGCTTGTTCCATGCATTAAATTTTTGAATACCACCAGCTTGTTCAATAATTTCGGTACCGGGACGTAAATAAAGATGATATGTGTTGCCCAAAATTATTTGAGCATCTATATGGTCTTTTAGGTCTTGGGCGTAAATGCCCTTAACAGAGCCCACAGTGCCAACGGGCATAAAAATTGGGGTTTCTATTTCGCCATGGTCAGTGGTGATGCTTCCTGCTCGGGCATTGCTCTTTGAGTCTATAGCTGATATTGTAAACTTCATCAAATGAAAATTAATAAGCAAAGATACAAATTTATTGTATTAGCAATGTTCTTAATATGTATAATGAAAATTCAATATTTCAATATAAGCTTATGCTGATTTCCATGCCCGTCAGGAACTTAATATTTGCTGAAAGTAAACATACAATGTTTTTTCGTCCCCACAGGGACGAAACCTAGCACCAAATTTAAAATGCTTATTCTAAAAGTTTTAGATGAGTTTTATTGATTAGACAGATGTGTTTAACATAAAAATAACACGAAAGATGCTTGCCTTGCTTAGATATGTTATTATATTTGAAGAAAATTATTCAAGATGTTAGTATATACAAATATTTTTTTCTTTTCAATAGGGTGTCCACACACACACACACACACACACATATATTAATTCAGCTAATTTAT
>JAAYKF010000194.1 GCA_012522535.1 Bacteroidales bacterium | reverse complement strand
TATCAAATGAAATTCTATGCCCGTCAAAATACAGACGTAACAGCTAATGCTACACTAAAAGCAAGCTATGGTGTAAATGCTAATTCTGCAGCTATGACTAATCCTATTATAGAGCAAACAGGCTTGGTTAGTGGCGATTATCAGGAGTTAATGGGCAACTTTATGGTTCCATCAACAGGTACTTACTTTGTAGGTATTCATGGATACGTTTCAGGTTCACCATGGTATATTTCGTTAGATGATATTTCAATTGAAGAGGTAGAAATACTTGATTGCGTTGAGCCATTATCTGTGGGTGTTTCATCTATTACTAATGTTAGTGCAACGGTAAGTTGGGGTGGTTTGGCAGACGTAGGTTACGATATCTATGTTGGTAGTGCAAGCGAAACTCCAGATGAAAATACTGTTCCAACAGCAAGTGTAGGTGCAGATGTATTCTCATATGACATAACAGGTTTAACAGCCAACACAACATACAAAGTATGGATAAGATCAAACTGTGCTGGTGGTGAGCAAAGTGATTGGGAAGGTACTACATTCACTACTATACTTCTTATGCCAATTCCATACTTAGAAGAATTTAATACCACAGCAACTCCAACAGGATATACCCTTAATGCAGTTGGTTTGACGTGGAGTATAGGCACTCCATTAGCTGTTCCAGGAAATCCTCCATATAACGTTTACAGAAATATATATGATTGGAACCCAACATCAGCATTTAGTACTTGTAATATTGGACTTGTAGAAGCTGGAAATGTTTTAACATTTGATCATAAAACTGCAAACTACTCATCACCATACGCAGCTCCCGGAGAAGGAACTGGTAATATTGTGGTTGAGGTAAGTGCCAATGGTGGCGACTATGTTCAGCTTGGACAAATAGGTAATAGCAATGATAATAGTTATCAATTTGCAGAGTATAGCTTAGATGCTTATGTAGGTCAAATTGTTAAATTTAGATTTACTGGTAACTGGAATTCTGGAGACTACTATGTTGCTATTGATAATATATATGTAGGCAAGCCAATTACTTGTTTTAAACCTAACAATTTAGCTTTAGAAAATGTAACAGAAAATAGTGCAAAAATTGCATGGGAAATATCAGGCGTTGCAGAATCTGCAAATTATGATGTTTATTTCAGTACAGATAATACAGAGCCAACCGAGTCAACATTGCCAACAGCAACTGTTAGTAACTTATACTATGACATTACAGGTCTAACTCCAAACACGAAGTATTATGCTTGGGTACGTGGAAATTGTGGTGTTGATGATGTAAGTATGTGGACAGAAGCAATAGTGTTTACAACAGCTCAAATACCAGCTACACTTCCATTCTTTGAAGGTTTTGAAGGTGATATTGAGTGGGCTTTTGTAGATGAAGGTCAAGCCAACCCATGGGTTGTAGGTACAGCCTATCCCTACGAAGGTGATAAGTCGGTATATGTAAGTAGTGATGGTGGCGTAACCAATGATTATGCAAACACTACTTCCACCACAATGATTTATCGTGATATTGATTTTCCAGATGGTGGAAAAGCTAGTGTATCATTCAAATGGAAATCTGGTGGTGAAAATCTAACATATAACTATGACTATATGAGAGTTTACTTGATGCCAACAACAGTGATGCTCACACCTGGTACAGAACCAAATGCTTCATACCGTATTGGTGCAACAAGCTATAAATTGCAAGAAGAATGGCAAGATGCCGAAATTGAACTTCCATATTCAGTTTTAGGTTCAGTACAACGTCTTGTATTTTCATGGAAAAATGATGGTAGTACTCAAACAGAGCCGGGTGGCGCTATAGTAGATAATATAGTAGTTGAACAAGAATCATGTGCAACTCCTTACAACCTATCAGCTACTTCAACAACAAGCTCAATTACATTTGCTTGGACATCTGCATCAACAGATACAGATTGGGAAGTACAATATATCAGAGATGACTATGACCCAGACTGGACAAGTGTTCAGGTTACACAAAATCCATACACAATTGAAGGACTTGTAGATGCTGCAACATACAGACTACGTGTTCGTACAGTTTGTGCCGTTGATGAGCAAAGCGACTGGTCAGAAGAGTTTGTGTATAACACAAAATGCTTCCCAACAGATGTACCTTATGTATTAGACTTTGAAGAAGTTACAATACCAAATCTACCTGTTTGTACAAAAGCAGAAACAAGTAGTGGGAATAACTGGAAAACTATTGCTTCAACTTCTAACTTTACAGGTAAAGTTCTAAACTATTCATTCAATAGTGCTCAAGATGCAAATGCTTGGTTCTATACCAATGCTATTAACTTAACAGCAGGAACATCTTACGTAGTTTCATTCAAATATGGAAACAATGGAACATATTACAAAGAAAAGCTAAAAGTTATGTATGGTGCAGAATCTGCAGAAGCTTCGATGACAAACGAAGTTGTAGATTTAGGCGAAGTTGCAATATTAACACCGCTAACTCACACAGCTATAATAACACCTTCGGTTAGCGATGCATATTACTTTGGATTTAATTGCTACTCAGATGCAAACCAAAATCAACTTTATTTAGATGATATTGTAATTAAAGAAGCAAGTAGCGAAAAAGAGATAGTTTCTGTTATCATTGCTGGTCAAGAAAATGTTGCTATTGACGATGTAACAAATAGCGTAGTTGTAACTATGCCATTTGGTACTGAAGTTGAAGCATTAACACCAACAATTGAAGTGTCAGAATTTGCTACAATCAATCCAGAATCAGACGTAGAACAAGATTTCACAAATCCAGTGGAATATGTTGTTACTGCCGAAGATGGAAGCACAGCAGATTGGACAATAAGTGTAGTAGTTACTCCAGCTAGCACCGAAGCTAATATAGTTTCGTTTGTTTTAGCAGAGCAAACTGGCGATGCAGTTATTGACAATGCTAACCATACAGTTTCAATAGAGGTAGAATTTGGTACAGACGCTAGTGCTCTTATTCCAACTATCGTAGTATCAGACAATGCTACTATTGATCCAGTATCTGGTGATGCACAAGATTTCACAGTACCAGTGGTTTACACCGTTACTGCAGAAGATGTTACTGTAACTCAAGAGTGGACTGTTAATGTTAGCGTAGCTGCTCCAACAGCAGAGACTGATATTTTAACATTCACATTGGCAGAACAAACTGGACCAGCCGTTATCGACGATGTTGCACAAACTGTAACAATTGAAGTAGTTGCTGCAACAGACTTTACAAACTTAGTTCCAACAATTACAGTATCAGAAGGTGCAACAATTAACCCAGAATCTGGTGTTGCCCAAGATTTCACAAACCCAGTTACATACACTGTTACAGCCCAAGACGGAATAACAGAAGGTGTTTGGACAGTTACAGTTACTGAAGCTCCATACACTATTGTAGCATGGACATTCCCCAATAGCCCCGACGATGCCATTGCAGACGAAGGTGTTGCAGTTAACCTAGACCGCGAAATAGTAGCAGTGGGTACAAACGCTCCTACTTTCAACAATGCAGGGGTTACAACAAACTCTGCCAATGCCACTGGCTGGAATGAAGGTGAAAATACTAAATACTGGATGGTTGATTTCTCAACAAAAGGATTTAAAGACATAACACTACAATCTGCTCAAAGAGCTAGTGCTGTGGGTCCAAGAGATTTCAAAATCCAATACAGATTTGACGAAACAGAAGACTGGGTTGATGTACCTGGAGCAGATATTACTGTAGATAACAACTTTACAAGTGGTAAATATCCAGAAACAGCCATGCCAGCTGATTGGACAAGCAAAGACCAAGTGTATGTACGTTGGGTAATGACATCTAATACATCTGTTAATAACAGTACTGTAGGAGCAAGTGGAACATCAAGAATTGACGATATAATCGTTAAAGGTGTGCCAGTTCATACTGAAGCTGAAATTATAGCTTTCACTCCAACAGGGGTAACTCTTGCGGAACAAGTTGTAATAGATAGCGAAAATGCAACTGTTACTATGACTGCCATAATGGGAGAAGATGTAACAGCAGTTGAGCCAGTTATTGAAATTTCAGAAGCTGCAACTATAAACCCAGCATCTGGAGTTGCCCAAGACTTCACTAACCCTGTTCCATACACAGTTACAGCTGAAGATGGAACGGAAAAAGTTTGGACAGTAACAATCAACGTACTAGAAAATCCAGTATATGAAGTTGTTCTTAACACCGAAATTGGTGGAGCAGTTTCAGGAGCCGGAATGTACGAAGAAGGTTCTGATGTTGTTATAACAGCTACCGTAGAAGATGGATACCTATTCGCAAATTGGACTGATGCAACTGATAACGTAGTTAGCACAGACAATCCATACGAATTTGTAATGCCAGGATACAATGTAGAATATACAGCAAACTACAATAAGCTATATAACCTAATCACCGACAACAACCCAGCCACAGCTGGTACAACCGAAGGTGATGGCGAATTTATAGCTGGCGTAGAAGTGCAAGTAACAGCTACTGCAAACGAAGGCTACGAATTTGAAAATTGGACTATTGGCGAAACAGTTGTTTCAACAGACAATCCATTCACATACACAACTACTGAAGAAGATGTAACCATAGTAGCTAATTATAGTGCCATAGATTACAACGTAACTGTTACAATACTACCTGAAAACTCAGGAACTGTAACAGGAGACGGTGCCTATAATATAGGTGAAGATGTTACTCTTACAGCTGAAGCAGCTGAAGGATACGAGTTCGTAAGCTGGTCAATTGATGGTGGCGATGCTATCACAGATAACCCATACGAATTTGAAATGCCAGCAGCTCATGTAGAAGTTGTAGCAAACTTCCAAGCTATAGAATATGAACTAACACTAAGTGCAAACCCAGTAACAGCTGGTTCTGTAAATGGTGCTGGTGCTTATGTTGCAGGTGCAGTTGTTGAAGTTTCGGCAGTAGCCAACGACGGATTCAACTTCGTAAACTGGACAAAAGATGGCGAAGAAGTAAGCGATGAAGCTACATTCAACTACACAATGCCAATGGAAAATGCAGCCCTTGTTGCAAACTTCGAGGCAGATGAATTTGTAGTTTCAGTTGTAATTAATCCTGAAGAAGGTGGTACAGTTTCAGGTGCAGGAGCATATAGCTATGTTTCGCTAGTAACACTTGAAGCCACTCCAGCTGAAGGATACGAGTTTGTAAGTTGGGAAGTGGACGGAGAAGTAGAATCAACAGAAACTACTTATATGTTCGTTATGCCAGCCGAAAACGTAACAGTTACAGCAAACTTCGCAATGATTGACTACACTGTTACCCTAAACGTAGATCCTGCCCAAGGCGGTGAAGTTGAAGGTGACGGAACATACAACTTAGGCGACGAAGTTACAGTTATAGCTACTCCAGCCGAAGGATATCTATTCGTAAATTGGACAGATGCTGAAGGTGAAGTTTCAGAAAACGAAACATACACATTCACTATGCCATCAAGCAATGTTGTACTAACAGCAAACTTTGAAGAAATTATCATACCTAAATTCACTCTAAGCTTAGAAATTAGCCCAGCAAATGCCGGAACAGTTTCAGGTGGTGGCGAGTATGAAGAAGGTGAAGATGTAACAGTTTCTACAACTGCTGTTAACGAAAACTTCGTATTCCTTGGTTGGACCAACGGAACCGATACAATTAGCAATGATGCACAATTTGTTTTCACAATGATTGACGAAGATGTAACCCTTGTAGCACACTACAGAGACCATACTTCAATTTCAGAAAACGATATGAGCGGAATCCAAATTTATCCAAATCCATCATTGGGAATCTTCAATGTGGTAGTAGATAAAGCATACGATATGGAAATTGTTGATATGACAGGAAGACGTGTAAGTTACCAAAACGTGATTGAAGGTACCAACGCTGTTGATATCCAACACGTACAAACCGGAATTTACTTCGTAAGACTGATTAGCAACGATGACATCAAAGTTATTAGAATAGTGAAAAACTAATTCTATAATAAACTATTCCAAAAGTGGGCTGCCGAAAGGTAGCCCACTTTTTTTAGTAAAATCTCAAAGCTGCAAGGTCTTCTCGACCTTGTAGGTTTAATATTAGAAAAGGAATAAATTTCTAGTATGTTTTTTAGTCGGTATTAGACTCAAACTTCACCCAAAACATTGCCATCCTTATCAATCTCTTTTAGATTTACCTTTACAATGTTGTTTATAAGTTCAGGGTCAAACTCAGTTTTTACTCTAATATAATTGCCGGTAAAACCTTCAATAAAGCCTTTGGAGTTAGTAGATTCAAACAGTACATCCATCTCTTTACCTATGAATTGCTTGTAGAAAGCAAGTTTTTTCTTATCCGAAAGTTTGTGTAATCTGCTGCTTCTCTCTTTTTTCGACCTTTCGGGAACATGGTTTTTCATCATCTCAGCTGGGGTGTCAGGACGTAAGGAATAAGTAAAAACGTGAAGATAGCTAATGGGAAGTTCATTTAGGTAATCAAACGACTCTTCGAAGAAGTCGTCAGTTTCGCCCGGAAATCCACAAATTAAGTCGATAGCAATGCAAGCATGAGGTATCAGCTCTTTGATTGTTTTTATTCTGTTTGTAAATAGCTCCACATTGTATCTGCGTTTCATCATCTTCAGTATTTCCGACTTAGCACTTTGAAGAGGAATATGGAAGTGAGGCATAATTCGTTTACTTTTGGAAACCAATTCAATTATTTCATCGGTGAGCAAATTGGGCTCAATACTTGAAATTCTGATGCGGTCCATCTCTTCAACTTTGTCCAATTCCACAAGAAGTTCATAAAAGCTTTCGCCATTTTTTCTGCCAAAATCCCCAATATTTACTCCTGTTAGGATAATTTCCTTAATCCCCTCTTTAGCAATTGTTTTTACGTTTTTTACAACATTTTCTATGCTGTCGCTTCTGCTATCGCCGCGAGCCAAAGCCACGGCACAGTATGAGCAATGATAGTCGCAACCATCTTGTATTTTTAAAAACGAGCGAGTACGTTCGCCAGACGACCATGTGGAGAAAAACTCTTCTCGTGAATTAGGGTCGATTAAACTGCTCTTAGTGTCGAAATAAGAGTCATCGTTCAGTACATCAAGCAATTGAGGTTTGTTGGGGCCGCCAATTATAACGTCAACGCCGTCGAAATTTTCCAATTCCAAGTGTTTCAATTCCGAATAACAACCCATGAAAATGACTTTAGCTTCGGGATTTCTATTCTTTATTTTATTAGCAATTTGTCTGCATTTTTTCTCAGCTGTAGCTGTAACAGTGCAAGTGTTTATAACATAAATATCAGCTTCGCTCCCAAAAGGGACTTCTGTAAACTTCTCTTTATCAATGTTTTGACTAAGAAAAGATGTTTCACTATAATTTAATTTGCACCCTAAGGTGTGAAATGCTATGCGTTTTTTAATCATATTGCAAATTTATACCAATTGTTGTAATAAAACAGCCTATCTGTTTTATTTTATTTCACTATGCTTAATGCCGATGTATTATACCAATTGTAATAATAAAATAGTCCAAAATATTTTATTATTTTACAATGCTTAATGCCGATATAATAGCTGTTTAGTACAATTGGAATGAAATGAAAACTGGACTAATACAGATATATAATCGGTATTGATTTCTGTAAATTAATGCTGAATTTGCGTTGAAATTTTCATACTGATTGAACCATGCGGAACTGTGTTATTCGATTTTGTTTTAATTTATTTTTTCTGTCGGTATTAAACTATAAATTTATTGCTCTAAAATTTCCTAACAAGACAACTAAGTTGTTTAGATTTGTGTTTATAATATAATCTAATCGCTTTGAATGTTGAAATAATTTTCAATCTAAGTAACCTAAATGCTCTTTGATTAGTAAAATGAATTATATTTGCACGCTTAAAATTTATAGATATGAAAAATAAGTACATTGATTTAATAGAGCAAACCTTCGATTTCCCACAGGATGAATTCGATTTGGACGACAACGAGCTTCTATTTCATGACGTTCCGCTAATGGATTTAATTAAGCAATATGGAACGCCATTGAAAATATTTTACATGCCTAAAATTGAAGAAAACATTCAAAAAGCCAAAAGATGGTTTCATGTGGCATTTGCAAAAGCAGACTACGAAGGCGATTATAACTATTGCTATTGTACCAAAAGTTCGCATTTCTCTTTCGTAATAGAGGAGGTGTTGAGAAATGATGTGCATCTGGAAACATCATCAGC
>JAAYKF010000023.1 GCA_012522535.1 Bacteroidales bacterium | reverse complement strand
TATAAGATAAAAAAGTGTAATTTTGTAGCATTATTTAATTAGATATGTCAAATTCAAACTTTATAGATTACGTAAAAATATTTTTCCGCTCGGGTAAGGGCGGTGCTGGTTCTGCTCACTTGGCTCGCTATGCCGGAAACCCCAAAGGAGGTCCCGATGGTGGTGATGGCGGCAGAGGTGGTCATATTATTTTGAGGGGCAATTCCCAAATGTGGACTCTTTTGCACTTGAGATACACCAAACATATTTTTGCAAAAAATGGTACTGACGGCTCTCGCGAAAAGAGGACTGGTGCCGACGGCGATGATGTGATTATTGATGTGCCAATTGGCATTGTTGTTCGCGATGCTGAAACAGGACTTGTGGATGGCGAAATTACCGAAGATGGTCAAGAATTAGTTTTGATGCGTGGCGGTAGAGGCGGTTTGGGCAATGTCCATTTCAAGACCTCTATTCGCAGAACTCCCCGCTATGCACAGCCCGGATTGGAAGGCACAGAGGGGTGGAAAATTATAGAGCTAAAACTGCTTGCTGACGTGGGTTTGGTAGGCTTCCCAAATGCTGGAAAATCGACCCTAATTTCAGTTCTATCCAATGCTAAGCCTAAAATTGCCGACTACCCCTTCACCACAATTGTTCCCAATTTGGGAATGGTACAATATCGCGATGCCAACAGTTTTGTTATTGCTGATATACCCGGAATTATTGAAGGTGCAGGCGAAGGCAAGGGCTTGGGACTACGATTTTTGAGACATATTGAACGAAATTCCATTTTACTTTTTGTTATTTCAGCTGAATCGAAAAATATTGAGAAAGATTATAAAATCTTACTTAATGAATTGGAGACCTTCAACCCCGAACTTCTTGATAAAGAGAAGATTATAGTTGTTTCTAAAACAGATTTATGCAACGAAGAAGCTTTGACTAAAATTAAAAAGAGACTACCCAAAGATGTTAAAACAATCATGATTTCGGCACATGCTCAAAAGGGTTTAGTGGAGCTTAAAGATATTTTATGGGCAACATTAAATAAGTAAATTATGTTAGAGTGGCTTAAGGCAATTGACACAAATATTTTGCTCTTTATAAACACCCATAATTCCGCTTGGGCTGATAGTTTTATGTGGTTTGTGTCCAAAAAATTTGTGTGGATACCACTCTATGCTCTGCTACTATTTTTATTTTATAAAAACTACAAAAAACATCTTCTTAAAATACTGATAGCCATTATTTTACTTATCACAATTAGCGACAATATCAGTTCCAGATTATTGAAAAAAAATGTAAAAAGATACCGTCCAACGCATCATATAGAATTGCAAGACAAACTACATTTACACCAATATGAAGATGGAAGTGTTTATAGGGGTGGCAAGTATGGTTTTGCATCTTCGCACGCTTCCAACACCATGGCTATTGCAATATTCACACTTTTGCTCTTACCAAAATCGCACAGAAAATGGACTTCACTGCTAATTATTTGGTCATTAATTATATGTTACAGCAGAATTTATTTGGGAGTGCACTACCCTAGCGATATATTTGCAGGTCTGATTATTGGTGCATTAGCGGCAGGTTTTATCTATTATTTATTGCGAAAAATTTCGCCTAAAATGTTTACAAAAGAGGAAGCTAAGTGATGAAAAATGTAATTAAAATAATATTTTTAGGTATAATCTTAGCATCTTCGCTTTCGGCTTTTTCGCAGAAAAAGACTCAAATTCAGCTTGTTAGGGCTCAACGTTTAGACTATGACGAAGAGGTTGCCATAGATGTAAAACGTGTTATTGGCGATGTGGTTTTTGAGCACGATGGAGCCTACCTCTACTGCGACAGTGCATGGCTCTATGACAATACAAATAGTGTTGATGCCTATGGCGATGTTTTGATTGAGGTTAACGACAGCGTTACAATTACCGGCGGAAGCCTCAATTACAACGGCAATACAAAGATTGCCATAATGAAAGATAGTGTTGTGATGAAAGATAGAACCACCACTTTGGAGTCTGACAAAATTACCTACAACAGGAATAGCGAAGAGGCATATTATGACGACGATGGCGTTGTTTATGACGCTGAAAATGAACTGATTAGTAAAATCGGGATATACAATACAATAAACAAAACAGCTTATTTCAAAAAAGATGTAGTTTTAACAAATCCACGTTACGAGCTAAATTGCGACACATTGATTTACGATACTCGTACCGAAATAGCCTATTTTCCCAGCGTTACGCGTGGCAAATCCAACACTAATTATATGTATTGCGAAGATGGCTGGTACGATACTCAAAAAGACATCACATTTTTGCGACATAACGCCCTTGTGGGAAACGACAAGCAGCGTATGAGTGGCGACTCCATACATTATGATCAGATAAATGATATTGGAACCGCTTGGAATAATGTACATATGTTTGACAGTGTTCAAAATGTGATATTACTGGGTGATTATCTCTATTACAACAATTTGTTGGGATATGCATATGCCACCGATAGTGCTCAGGCTCAACTCATTGAGCAAAGCGACACTCTCTATCTGCACGCCGACACCCTAAGATTAAATTTCGATACTACACAAACGGCGGAGATGCTATTTGCATTCAAACAGTGTTTCTTTTTTAGGGAAGATTTACAAGGCTTCGCCGATTCATTAACCTACGATTTTAAAGACTCCATAATCTATCTACATCAAAATCCTGTTTTATGGTCGGAGGAGAACCAGCTGAAAGCCGATACCATCACCATTTTCTTAAAAAATGAAGAATTTCATATGATAAAATTGGACAACTTAGCATTTATCTCCAACGAACTCCCCTTTGATAGGTATAATCAGATAAAGGGGAAGAATATGATAGGTTATTTTGAGAAAAATAAGCTATATAAAATAGATGTAAGCGGAAATGCCGAGAGTCTATATTATATTGAAGAAAACGACGGCAGTTTGATTGGGGTTAACAAAACAGAGTCGGCGGTAATGACCTTATATATTGAAGATAACGAATTTACAGACATATTGATTGAGGGAGCACCCAAAGCTGTTATGAAACCTTGGGAGCTAATCGAGGAGGTGGAAAAAACTCTCAAAAACTTCGTTTCGTTGGCACATTTAAGACCACTTACACCTTTGGATATATTTTTAAAGTCGAACAAAGCGACAAGAAAAAACTTAGTAGAGAACAATGAGGATTAATTTCGAAAAAGAGCTTAAAAAAGATATTTTCAAAATCATTTCGCAGCAAAGTAGCGAGCTTAAAATGCGTAGTTTTGTTGTTGGTGGCTATGTTAGAGACTCTATTTTGAAGCGTGAAACCAAAGATATCGACATTGTTGTTTTGGGCGATGGAATAGCTATGGCAGAAAGTGTTGCACAAATTTTGAAGGCACAAGTAAATGTTTTCAAAAATTTTGGCACAGCCATGATAAAATATAAAGATATCGAGATAGAATTTGTGGGTGCCAGAAAGGAGTCGTACAGGGCTTCATCACGCAATCCCATAGTATCGCCGGGAACCCTTGAAGAGGACCAAAACAGACGTGATTTCACCATCAACGCCATGAGTGTTGAGTTAACGCCTGAAAATTTCGGTCAATTTTTAGACCCATTTAATGGTGTTGAAGATTTGAAAAACAAAATCATACGAACGCCCTTAGACCCTGAATTAACATTTTCGGACGACCCACTGAGGATGATGCGAGCAATACGTTTTGCCACACAGCTAAAATTTGATATTGAAGAGAAAACTTTTGAAGGGATCAAAGCTAAAGCTAAGAGGATAAAGATAATTTCTGCCGAAAGAATAGCCGAAGAACTCAATAAAATCATCCTTAGCAACCCTCCTTCTACAGGTTTTGAACTTTTGGATAAAAGCGGATTACTATCAATTATACTTCCTGAGCTAACTGATTTAAAAGGTGTTGAAGAAGTTCAAAAACATGCTCACAAAGACAATTTTTATCATACTCTACAAGTTTTAGATAACATTTCCAATGGAACAAACAATTTGTGGTTGCGATGGGTGGCGATACTTCATGACATTGGCAAACCTGCTACTAAAAAATATTACCCTGCACAGGGTTGGACCTTTCATCAGCATGAAATTGTTGGGTCGAAAATGGTGCCTAAAATCTTCAAAAGGTTGAGTTTACCCAGCAACGAAATTTTAAAATATGTTCGCAAATTGGTCTCTATGCATTTGCGTCCAATGTCGCTAATTGAGGGCAATGCCACAGACTCCGCCTACAGAAGATTGATGTTTGATGCAGGCGACGACATTGACGATTTGATGTTGCTTTGCGAAGCCGATGTTACCTCCAAAAACCCGGAGAGAGTTAGAAAAATAATCAACAACTTCACCAAGGTAAGGGAACGTATAAAAGAAATTGAGGAGAAAGACAAAATCAGGAATTGGCAGCCTCCCATAAGTGGTGAGCTTATAATGGAAACCTTCAATCTGAAACCTTCAAAACAGGTGGGCATTATTAAACAAGCCATCACCGACGCAATTTTAGATGGAGTGATAAAAAACGACTATGACGAAGCTTACAATTTTATGAAAGAAACTTTTAAGAACTTATTATAATTTGCAAGACAACTTTTAGCTATGGTAATGAGTCTTAGATAACAGCTATATTAAGGAAATGAAAAGACTATTTTTTATATTTTTTACCTTTATCTCTTACAATATTTTTGCACAATTACAAGTTCAGCAAGTTAATGCCAACTCTGCTGTTCAAGATATTTTGGTTGGGGGTGGTGTTAGTATTAGTAATGTGCAATACTCTGGTGCTGGTGCTGCCTTGGGCAAATTCACCACAGGAAATAACCAAACTAATTTAGGTTTTTCCGAAGGTATTATCATGAGTACGGGCAGGGCTGTTGAAGCTGCTAACAATGTTAGCTTTTTTGCCAGTACAGACAACTCAGCCGGCTCCGATCCACAATTGGCTGGTTTGGTTACACAAAATATCAGAGATGCCTGTGTGTTGACCTTCAACTTTATTCCAGAGTCTGACACCGTAATGTTTAGGTATGTTTTTGCTTCGGAGGAGTACCCTACTTTTGCAAACTCAAACTATAATGATGTTTTTGGGTTCTTTATCACTGGTCCCAATCCAGATGGCGGCAATTATAGCAGTTATAATATTGCACGTCTTCCTGGCACAAATACAGCTGTTTCCATCAACAATGTAAATAATGGACCTACAAATAGTGGTCCATGCCAAAACTGTCAATACTACGTCAACAACCAATCGCCCTCCAATCCGTATATTGCATACAATGGTGCTACGGTAGTTTTAACGGCTTGGGCAAAAGTGATTCCTTGTAACAATTATCACATAAAACTTGCCATTGGCGATGCTAATGATGGAATATATGACTCTGGAGTATTTTTAGAGGCAAATAGTTTTTCCAGTCCACAAATTGAGGCTACACCACATTTTGAAACTGAATTTGTAGAGGGACATATTATAGAAGGTTGTAGCGGAACTGATATAGTTTTCAAACTCCCTTTTATCAGACAAATCGACCATTGGATTGAGTATAGTTTTCAGGGAACAGCCACACCGGAGGTGGATTACACCATAGAGCCCAACAATTATGAATTTTTGGTTGTACCTGCTGGGCAAGATAGTGCAGTGCTTAGAATTGATGCACTAATGGACGACTTAGTTGAAGGCACAGAATACATAAATCTTGTTATGCAAACCTCATTATGTGGCAACACTTGGGACACCATTATTATTCCAATTTTCGACAATGTTCCCATTGATTTGAGCATTGCCGACGACACCTTGCTCTGCATGGGTGGCGACTATCATCTGTGGGTTGAGGCTGAGCATGGAGTACCACCCTACTCTTATTTGTGGAGCAATGAAATAATAGAGACCAACCAAATTGTAAGCCCCGAAGAGACAAGCACTTATTATATATCTGTTTCAGATGTGTGCGACAATCTTTCCATAGACTCTGTAACAGTTGTTTCTAGCTCTGTGTGGATAGAAGCGATGCCCGATACCACCATTTGTGAAGGAAATTCTGTGCAACTTTTTGCCGATGGTCCGGGTGATGTCGTTTGGCTTGGCTTTGATGACGAAAACCCAATTGTAAGTCCCGAAGAAACAACCACTTACACTGCAAGCATCAGCAATATTTGCGGCGAATCCGTGGGCGAAACAACTGTTTTTGTGGACAAAATTCCATATTT
>JAAYKF010000022.1 GCA_012522535.1 Bacteroidales bacterium | reverse complement strand
TGTTAAAGCTGTTCATGGTTCGGTTTAGTCCGACTGTTGTAAAACTCAAAATTGCTTTTCCAGCCTCTTCAACTTGTTGGCGAATTAGTTCAATTTCGTCATCGTCGAAGCTGCTCAAAACGTATGCCGATTGCAGTCCGCGTGGATAGTTTTTCCCAATTCCAAATCTCAGTCTAGCAAAGTTTTGTGTTTGTAAAACATCAATAATATCATTAATTCCGTTGTGCGAACCGCCACCACCTTTGGGTTTAATTCTGATAATTCCGGGGTCTAAATCAATATCATCATACAAAACCATCATATTTTCCATGGGAATTTTTTCGGCTTCAAGCCAGTATCTTACGGCTTTGCCGCTCAAATTCATATAGGTTGAAGGTTTTATAATAATTATTTGTCGTCCTTTGTGTTTTGTTCGGGCAACAGAAGCACATCTCGACACTTCAAAACTGACCTCTTTTTGCTTTGCCAAGTCGTCGGCTATCATAAAGCCAACATTATGTCTGGTTTCGTGGTATTCGCTACCGATATTTCCAAGTCCAACTATTAAATATTTACTCATATGCAAATATATAAAAAAGGTATAAAAGCCAATGTTTTATACCTTTTGTATTTTTAGATAGCTGAGGTTTATTATTCAGTTGCAGTCTCTTCTGCTCCTTCAGTTTCTTCTCCATCTTCGTCTTCGTCATCACCCAATAGAGTGTCTTCAACCTGACGTGTTGGAAGTACTCCAACAACAACTGTTGCAGGGTTTTCCATAACTTCAACGCCTTCAATTTCTAACTCACTAACAACAATACCGTCGTGAAGTTTTAGGTGTGAAATGTCAACTTCAATGTTATCAGGTATTTTATTGTATAGTCCTTTTACTTTAATTCTACGGAAGTGTTTAACCAAACGACCACCTTGTAGAACTCCAACAGAGTTACCAACAGTAACTAATGGTATATCAACAACAATTGGTTTTGTGTCGCAAATTTCGTAAAAGTCAACGTGTAGAATTTCGTCAGTTACTTTGTGAAACTGTGCATCTTTAACAATTGCTTTGTATGATGTTCCATCAATATCAATTTCTGCATAATTGGTTTCAGGTGTGTAAATTAAGTTTTTAAAACTTCTTTTATCTACAGAAAAATGTTTTTGTTCACCTTTTCCGTACAAAACGCATGGAACTAATCCTTGTTTTCTTAGACTTTTTGCATCTTTTTTCCCTACGTTCTCGCGAAGAGAACCGCTCACAGATACAGCTTTCATATTAATTTTTTTTTTAGGTTTATAAATAAAAATTTATTTTGGAGTGCAAAGTTACAAAAATAATTCAATCTACAAAGCTTTATTGCTCTCAATTCTTACTATTAAACTTTATAATAATCAATGATATATAGATTTAAAAATTTTCTTTACTTTTGTAAATATATAAAACGATAAAATATGGAAGAGAAAGTTTACAAATCTTATGCATTTTTGGAACAATTAGAGGCGTGGTTGCTAAGTCTTGGTTTGAGCGAAACATCTGCACACCACTCCAAGGTGTTGATTTCCATACTTGGAATTGTGGTCTTGGCTGTAGTAGCAAATTTTATAGCAAAAAAGATAATAGTTGCTATTTTAACCATGATTGTAAAACGAACTAAAAACACTTGGGACGATTATTTGGTAAAAAGAAAGGTCTTTCACAAGCTTTCACATCTTGCTCCAGCCTTGGTTATTCAGTTTACAATTGGTATAGCGCTTTATGAATATAGTCCAAATTTTAGTTTTGTAATTGAACGATTGACCTACGTTTATATGGTTATTGTTTGGCTGTTGGTAATAAATTCGTTACTCAATGCCCTGCATGATATTTATTTGACCTTTGAGATGTCTAAAAACCGAAATATTAAAGGTTATATTCAGCTGATAAAAATTATAGTTTTTGCAGTTGGGGCAATTCTTATAATTTCTATATTAATTAGCAAGAGTCCGGCCAAACTTTTAGTGGGGATGGGTGCTTCGGCAGCGATAATGACTTTGGTTTTTAAAGATACAATTTTGGGCTTGGTGGCTTCTATTCAAGCTTCGGCAAATAATATGGTAAATCCAGGCGACTGGATTGAGATGCCAGCTAGAAATGCTGATGGTTCGGTTTTAGAAATTACACTTAACACCGTAAAGGTGCAAAATTGGGATAATACTATTACCACTTTCCCCACCTATGCTCTTGTTTCTGAGAGTTTTATAAACTGGAAGGGGATGCAAGAGTCGGCAGGAAGACGAATAAAACGAACTATTTTTATTGATGTAAGAAGTGTTCAATTTGCCTCTGTGGAGCTGTTAGAAAAATTGAAACAGATTCAAATATTGAAACCATATTTGGAGGATAAAATAAAAGAGATTAAAGAATATAATGAAAAAATAGGAGCCGAAACCGATATGCCAGTTAATGGCA
>JAAYKF010000186.1 GCA_012522535.1 Bacteroidales bacterium | reverse complement strand
CTGATATACAGTGTATTAGGCTTGTTATGTGTTTATTTCGGATTAATTAACACTTATTTACATCTATTGTCTCATATTTTATTTTAATTTTGTTTACATATAAGATGAATATAAATAATAAAATAGAATAATATGGCACACATTATTGATCTTGAAAAGCTTGATGTAGCTGCAAGTAAGTTACGAGCTATTGCTCACCCTGTTCGCATCGCAATCTTAGGAATGCTTAAGGAAGAAGAAAAATTGAGCGTTACAGAAATTTATACACGTTTATCCATTGAACAAGCTGCAGCATCGCACCACTTGAACATATTAAAAGGAAGAGGTTTGTTGGGTTCAAAGCGTAGTGGAAAGAAGATTTTTTATTCTTTGAAAGAAGAAAATGTTAATAAACTTATTGACTGTGTAAATCAATGTGCACAATCCGATAAATAAATCCTAAAAAATCAAAATGAGGGGCTTACAAAGCCCCTTTTTTTTTATCTTAGCAAAAAAATAAGATGAAAATTGCCATTGTTGCTGCCACAGAACTGGAATTGGATTTGTGTCGAGATTATGTCCATAATCAAACTCGAAAAAACGTTTATGAACCCATTGTAAGCGGAATTGGTATGGCCGAAACTGTTTTTAATCTTACAAAATATTACATAGAGTCTAAACCAGATTTGATAATTCAAATTGGATTTTGTGGTAGTGTTTCCCATGAGAGAAAAATAGGAGAGGTCTTTTACATATCGGAAGAGCAGATTTTTGATCTTGGAAAATTAGAGAATAATAAATTTACACCTCTGCAAGAGATGGTCTTTTTTGTGAAAAATAAAATAGTTCAAGATACTATTTTTAGACCAAAAATACCAAGTTTGAGTAGTTTGAAAACATTGAAAAAAACTATTGGTATAACTTCAAATTCTGCCCATGCAGATAGTTTTTTTGTCAAATATTTGAATGAAAATTTTCCATCGGCATTAGAGTCTATGGAGGGTGCTGCACTTTTTATGGTTTGTCAGAACTTGAATATTGAGTGTTTGCAATTGCGTGCAGTTTCAAACTATGTTGATTTGCCAGAAAAACAAAATTGGAATATTAAAATAGCACAAAAAAATCTTTTTGAATCTTTTAAAATAATAATAGATGAGCTCGAAAATTAAGATAGCAATTTCGCCATGTCCCAATGACACTTTTATTGTCTATGCTATGTTGCACAGCAAAATAGACACTTTAGGCTATAAGTTTGAAGTTGATTTTAAAGATATTCAAGACTTGAACAAAGCATCCGAAAGAAAAGAATATGATTTAATAAAACTAAGTTTTGCCCAAGTGCCAAATATTATTGAAAACTACGTAATTTCAAATTCTGGCTCTGCAATAGGCTATGGTTGTGGTCCATTACTTATCTCGTTGCCTAAAAACAAGGAGTTGAATAATAAATCGAAGATTGCTTTGCCGGGTGCAAATACCACTGCCAGTATGCTTTTTAAATATTTTTATGGTGATGTTTTTGAATTTAAAAACATGCTCTTTTCTGATATTGAAAAAGCTGTTTTAGAAGGTGAGGTTGATGCAGGAGTAATAATTCATGAAAATAGATTTACATATCAAGATAGGGGACTTCACAAAATTGCAGATTTGGGAAACTTTTGGGAAACTAAAAATAATCAGCCCATTCCCTTGGGTTGTTTTATGCTTTATAGAACTTTTTCTCTTAAGGAAAGACTTGAAATCCAATCAATTATAAAGTCGAGCATAGAATACGCCTTTGAAAATAGAGATGAGGTTTTGCAGTTTTCTAAAAGATATGCTCAAGAAATGGAGGTGGATATAATGTTGCAGCATATTGAACTTTATGTAACTAACGACACAATAAGTTTGAGTGAAAAGGCAAAAATGTCCATTAATAATTTAATTTTGCCCAATATCTTGGAAAAGATTCCTAATTTTGAAGAAAATAATTTATACGTAGATTAAAAATATTGAAAATGATAATTGTTACAGGTGCAGCGGGATTTATAGGTAGCGTTGTTGTTCAAAAATTGAATGAAATAGGGCGTGATGATATTTTATTGGTTGATAATTTTTCCCATCCTCTTAAAATACAAAACCATTTAACCAAAAAATGTTCGGGTCGTTTGGAACGCGACCATTTTGAAGAGTGGGAAAGACTTAATGGCTCTAAAATAGATTTTGTTTTACATATTGGTGCCAGAACGGATACCACAGAATTTGATTCATCTGTTTTTGATAAACTTAATGTGAATTATAGCAAAATGATTTGGGACTTTTGTGCCAAAAATCAGGTTCCACTAATTTATGCGTCTTCGGCTGCTACATACGGAATGGGTGAATTTGGCTTTGAAGATAATCATGAGATAATTTCAAGTTTAAAACCCTTAAATCCATACGGAGAATCAAAAAATGATTTTGATATTTGGGCTTTGTCGCAAAAAGAGACTCCTCCCTTTTGGGCTGGATTGAAGTTTTTTAATGTTTATGGACCCAATGAATATCATAAAGGGCGTATGGCTTCGGTGATTTTTCATGCAGAGAAGCAAATTGCGGAAACATCCAAATTGAAGTTGTTTAAATCCCATAATCCCAACTATGAAGATGGAAAACAGTTGCGAGATTTTATTTATGTAAAAGATGTTGCCGATGTGATTTTGTGGTTGATGGAGCATAAAAAAGATTCTGGAATTTATAATTTAGGAACAGGGGAGGCTCGATCGTTTTTGGATTTGGGTTTGGCAACCTTTAAGGCACTCAATATGGAACCAAATATTGAATTTGTGGACACCCCTGAGGATATTCGCGATAAATATCAATATTTTACAGAAGCTAATATGTCTAAATTGAGAAAAATTGGATATTCAAAAGAGTTTACATCTTTGGAGGCTGGTGTTGAGGATTATGTGAAAAACTATTTGAAAGAAAAAATTATTTACTAGAATTAAGTAGCTCTATTTGATTTTGCTTTCATCTCTTCCAGTTCCAGAAGTAGGGTTTCCCATTTTTGGGTATGCAGCTCAATTTGAGTTTTGACATTCTCGTAGTTTGTGTAAACCTCGCTCATATCTGAATTGGAGTTTTGCGAACTATTGCTCATCAGCTCTTCCATTTCAGAGATTTTTTCTTCAAGGCTGAAAATTTCAGCTTCGGTCTTTTCTATTTGATTTTCAATTCTTCTAAGATTTCTGTCGTATTCTTTTTGTTGTTCCCAAGCGAGTTTGCTATCTGAAACTTCTTCTTGAGTTTCTACCGATTGTTTTTGATTATTTGATTTATTGAGTTCGTCCAATTCTTCAATTTTTCTATCTTCCAGAAAATCAAAGACATCACCTATATGTTCCTTTATTTTGTTGTTTTTAAATTCAAATACTTTTGTTGTTAGTCCGTGCAAGAAATCCCTATCGTGGGATACAATTACAAGGCTACCATTGTATTGCAAAAGTGCAGTTTTTAGAACATCCTTAGAGTCCATATCCAGATGGTTTGTGGGCTCATCTAAAAGAAGTAGATTTACGGGGGTTAGTAAAAGCTTAGCCAGAGCAAGTCTGGTTTTTTCTCCGCCAGAAAGTACTTTCACTTTTTTGTCAATATCGTCTCCTTGAAAAAGAAAGCTTCCCAAAATTCCTCTAATTTTAGTTCTAATATCGCCAACTGCAACATGGTCGATAGTTTCAAAAACGGTTTTTTCGGGGTCTAAAAGTTGTGCTTGGTTTTGAGCAAAATATCCTATGGAAACTTGATGCCCAGTTTTGATTACTCCACTTGAAGCATCTAAATCGCCTACAATAAGTCTGCTAAAGGTGGTTTTACCTTCGCCATTTTTTCCCACAAAAGCTACTTTTTCTCCCCTTGCCAATGAGAAATCAATATTGTTTAATATGGTTTTGGAGTCGAATTTTTTTGTCAACTCCTTTGCTTCCACCACTACTTTCCCGGAATGGGGTGCATCTTGAAATTTGAAATGTATAGATGATGTGTCAATTTCATCCAATTCAACAACATCTATTTTTTCTATCATTTTTAGTCTTGATTGTGCTTGTTTTGCTTTGGTGGCTTTGTATCTAAACCTCTCTACAAATCTGTTCATTTGTGCAATTTGCCTTTGTTGATTACTATATTCGGCACTTTGCTGCTCAAGGCGTTCCAATCTTCTTTCTACATATTCGGAATAGCTACACTTGTAGTCATAAATTTTGCCGTTACTAATTTCTATTGTTCTTTTTGTAACCGTATCTAAAAATGTTCTATCGTGTGAAACCAGCACTATGGCTCCTTGGTAGTTTTGTATATAACTTTCTAACCACTGAATGGATTCAATGTCAAGATGGTTTGTAGGTTCGTCTAATAGCATTACTTCAGGGTGTTGCAGTAAAATTTTAGCCAATTCAACTCGCATTTGCCAGCCGCTACTAAACTCTGTCATTTTTCGATGAAAGTCGTTGCTTTGAAATCCCAATCCAAGAAGAACTTTTTCCACCTCCGCTTCGCGATTAGTAGCACCTAAAAGCACAAGTCTTTCTTCTTTTTCGGCAAGTTTATTGAGCAGTTTAGTATATTCTTCTGAAGCATAGTCTTCTCTTTGAGAGATTTCAAGTTGAATATTATCTATTTCTTTTTCAATTCTTATTACATTTTCAAAAGCTAATAAAGTTTCTTCCCAAATTGTTTTTGAAGAGTCGGGTATAAGTTCTTGAGGCAGATATCCAATTTGGTGATGTTCTGTTATAATTATTGTTCCGCTTTGTGGCTCTTGCTGCCCAGCAAGTATTTTGAGTAGAGTAGATTTTCCTGCACCATTCTTTCCAGTAAGTCCAATTCTGTCATTGTCGGCTATGACAAAAGAGACATCTTCAAAGAGGAAGTCGCCAGTAAAGTGAATTGAAAGACCATTAATATTAATCATTTCTCAGTTTTTGCAGTGCAAAAGTACAAAAAAAGGAGCATTGAAAGAATGCTCCTTTTAAAATCGTTTATAGCTTAATTATCTAACAGATAATTTTTTCGTAACCTTGCTGTTTTCGCCTTCTAATGTAATCAAGTAAATACCTTTATTAAGATTGCTGACATTTAAGCTAGTATTATTAGCATTAACAATTTCTGTATAAATTTCACGACCCGTCATGTCAAAAACTCTCAGGGTTTGGAAGTTAACAGGTGATGAGATTTGAACTACATCACTTGCAGGGTTTGGATATACATTAAATTGTTCTAAGCTTGTTTCCTCAATAGATGTTGATTGAACTGTAAGCGTAAAGCAAACCTCATCATTGTCAGGATTTGGATCTTCCCCTAAGGAGGTGCCAAATGTTTTAAAGCAAACTTGATAAACATCAGCAGGCACTTTTATAGCCAATTCTTGTTGTTGAAATGATACGCCTTCTCCAACTGGAACTTCGTAGCCTTCAGGTAGGGCAACACCTTGTGGAGTTGGCGGATATTGGCTGTCAAGACCCAAGGAATAGTAAAGAACATCCCCAGTAGTCAATACGGCTGGACCAAAGTTAGCTATGGCAATTTGAATGTCAAACCTAACACTATCATCAGCACCTATTTGTACTGTAATATCTCCACTAGGAACAAGAAACAAGCCACCGATGTCTTGTGCTTTTAGACCTAAATTTAGGACTAAAACAATTGATAAAAAGGGTAAAAGTTTTTTCATAGTTGTATTTTTTGGTTAATATTTACAGAGGCAAATATAAACATAAAAACTATAAAAGCAAACAAAAAGTAAAATAAATTGCATTTTTGGGATTTCAATGTTATTTTTGCAAATAAAAAAAATAGATATGACTAAGTTAAGTGTAAATATAAATAAGATAGCCCTTGTTAGAAATTCGAGAGGTGGAAATATGCCAGATGTAAAACAGATGGCATTGGATATTGAATCATTTGGTGGTGAGGGAATTACAGTTCATCCACGCCCAGACCAAAGACATATTAGGTATTCAGATTTATATGAATTGAAGCCGGTTTTAAAGACAGAATTTAATATTGAGGGTTATCCCAGTGAGTTTTTTATTAAAACAGTTTGCGATGTAAAGCCAGCACAAGTAACTTTGGTTCCAGATGCTCCAGATGCTCTAACATCCGACAATGGTTGGGACACGAAACAATATCAAAATATGTTGGCAGAAATTATTCAAGAGTTTAAAAAGCATAATATTAGGACTTCAATATTTGTTAATCCAGAAGAGGAGATGGTTGAATACGCCAAACTAACCGGCACTGATAGGATAGAACTATATACAGAATCTTATGCTACTGACTATTCCGTTGATAGGGAAAAAGCCATTGAGCCATTTGTTAGAGCAGCCATAAAGGCTCAGGAAGTAGGTTTGGGTTTGAACGCTGGACATGACTTGAATTTGGAAAATTTGAACTATTTCGTTAATAACATTCCTAATTTGTTGGAAGTTTCTATAGGTCATGCCCTTGTGAGCGATGCTTTTTACTATGGCATGCAAAATACTATAATGATGTATCTTAAACAGATGTCAAAATAATGTCATATACATACGAATATCCGCGTCCAGCCCTAACTGTTGATGCTATAATTCTTTGTGAGAAAAATAAATCTATTTTGTTAATACAACGTAGGAACGAACCTTTTAAGAATTTATGGGCACTTCCGGGTGGCTTTGTGGATGAGAATGAAGATATAGATGATGCAGTTGTACGTGAGTTGGAGGAGGAGACCTCAGTATGTGGAGTTGACTTAGAACAGTTTAAGGCATATGGAAAATTTGGTCGAGATCCTAGAGCTCATACAGTTTCAATTGTATATTTTGGTTGGTATGACTCTTCTAAAAAAGCAAGAGCTAAAGACGATGCTTTAGCTCTAAAATGGTTTGATATAAATAATTTGCCAGAAATGGCTTTTGATCATAATGATATATTGAAGGAGTTTTTAGAATCAAAAGTTATTGATTCATATTTTCAATCATAGATTTGATAAGGTTGTTTGCTCCTTCATAAATGTCAACTAAGCTTGAGTCGAGCATATAGCATGGTGTGGTGAAAATCATATGCTTTTTGTCGGCTATAACTTCTCCATGGGATGTTTTTAAATGACTTGAGCCCATTTTTTCAATATCGTCGGCAGTTTTTTCGTCGTTACCAATTGTAACAGTGGCTTCGTTGAAAGTTTTTGCTAAAATTACTGGAGCTATACACATTCCTCCAATGGGTATTTCAGCTTCTTGAGCTTCTATTAAAATATTTTTTAGCTCTTCGAGAACTTCAAAATCGGCACCGTCAAAGGCGTATGTACTAAGGTTTTTTGCAGCACCAAAACCACCTGGAAGTATTATACCGTCAAAGTCTTTAACACTCAGTTCCGATAAAGCTTTGATATTGCCACGTGCAATTCGTGCCGATTCTACAAGTACATTTCTACTTTCGTTCATCACTTCGCCACTAATGTGGTTTATTACATGATGTTGATTGATATCAGGAGCAAAGCATTGATACTCAGACTCGTTATTGTGAATTGCTAAAAGTGCCAAAGTGGCTTCGTGAATTTCGGAACCATCATAAACTCCAGAACCGGAAAGGATAACTGCAAATTTTTTCATCATTATTTTCTTTTTTTTACAAATATACTAAACTATTGCGACTTTAGCTCTTTTGGGATAAAATCGCCTCTTAGTAGCAAACAGTTGAAAAGCTTAAAAGTTCTTCTATTTTAAAAAATATGAGAACATAATCTAATTTGGGTTTAACTCTTTTTTGTGGCAAAATTGATATGTAAAGATATTAAACTTTTGTTGTTGATAATTCATTTGTTTAAGACTCCTTTTTTGCTAAGTTTTGAGTAATTTCGTAGTACTAAAAATTATATTAAACATGTGTAATAAGCCTTTAAGAATAAGTTTTTTTGTGATATTTTTCACTGCTTTTTTGACTTCATTTTCGCAGAAAACAGCCTACTATTCCCAACCAAATATTATATTTAAAGAGGGGTTTGAACTTTATCAAAAAGAGAAATACTCAGCCGCACAAAATAAGTTCGAAAAAATCATAAAATCCAAAGTGCCTCAAAATAGTTCTATGTACGTGCAAAGTAAGTACTACAATGCTGTATGTGCCTTTCATTTGCATAATAAAAATACAGAGTCTTTACTATTGGATTTCATAGAAAGATATCCAGAGGAAAATATTACATTTCATGTGCACTTCTATTTGGCTCGATGGTATTTTATGAATAGGTCGTATAAAAAGTCGCTAAAAGAGTTGAATAATGTAGAGCCTTATTTACTGACCAATGCTGAGCAGTTGGAATATAAATATAGAAAAGCATATTGTTTGTTGCAAGATGGAAATGCAAAAGATGCCAGGGTCTTGTTTAATGAGGTGAAATCGCAAGAAGGTGATTTTCAGTCCCATGCAACATATTATTTCGCACATACATCGTACGAAGAGGAGATGTACGAAACAGCTTTAACTGACTTTATGAGTTTGAAAGATGATAAATATTATGGAGCCATAGTCCCTTACTACATCATTCAAATATATTATTTGCAAGAAAAATATGATGATATTTTTTCTCTTGCTCCTGAATTATTACAAAAAACATCAGAAAAGCGTAAACCCGAAATAAAACGAATTTTAGGAGAGGCACAGTATAGAAACAATAACTATGAAGAAGCCATTGAGAACTTAAACTATTACATGAGTGCCAAGGGTGTAAATATAACAAGGTCAGATTATTATGTACTTGGTTATTCGGCATATCAGCTTGGCGATTATGTTAAAGCTCTTAATAATTTAAAAAATGTTACAACCGAAAATGATATCTTATCGCAAAATGCATATTTTGTTATTGGAGATTGCTTTTTAAAGACCCAGCAAAAACAATATGCTTCAAATGCATTTTACGAAGCCTATAAACTCGACATTGACCCAGAAATAACCGAAGAGTCGCTTTACAATTATGCCAAACTTCAGTACGAACTTTCGTCAAATCCATTCCAAAATGCCATTTCGTCATTTGAAGACTATGTGAATAAATATCCCAGTTCACCCAGAATAGATGAGGTAAACGAATATTTGTTAACCATATATCAAACCACCAAAAATTATAAAGCTGCCATAGCTTCGCTGGAAAAAATAAATAATAAAAATCATAGTCTGCTAAAAGCATATCAGCAAACTTGCTATTATAGAGCTATTGAATTGTTTAACAATGGAAGTTTTAGAGATGCTGTGGTTCATTTTGACAAGTCGTTGAAGCACAACTTAGATGCCAAAACAACCTCATACAGTCATTATTGGAAGGCAGAGGCATTGTACAATATGAATAATTTTAAATCTGCAATTGCCACTTATAATAGCTTTTTGACATCGACAGGTTCCTTCGGTCTGCCAGAATTTGCACGAGCATACTACAATATAGGGTATGCACATTTCAAGCAGAAGGAGTTTAATCAAGCATTGATGAATTATAGAAAATTTATCAACGACTCCAACAGCTCCACCGATAGAAAAATATTGAATGATGCCTATAATCGTGCCGGCGATTGCTACTACATAAGTAAGGAGTTTGCACAATCGGTGAGCATGTACACGCAGGCAGCTAATATTGGGCTTGTGGATGGCGACTACTCGTTGATGCAGCGTGCACTTGCAAATGGAGCTCAGGGAAAAATGGCTCAAAAACGAGATGATTTATTGAGTCTAAAAAGTAAATATTCAAAATCGGCAAAATATCCAGAAGCCATGTACGAGTTGGCAAACACATATATAGCAATGGTCGATTTAGACAATGCCATAAAAGAATATACTGCTCTTATCGAGACTTATCCTGAAAATAAAAATATTAGATCGGCTAAGCTAAAACTAGGTTTGGCATATTACAATAAATCAGATGACAACAAGGCTCTTGGAATTTGGAAAAATGTAGTTGAAAACTATCCAGGGTCGCAAGAGTCGAAAGATGCTCTTGTAAATATCAGAAATATTTATGTAGAAAATGATAATGTAGATGAGTTTTTTACTTATGTGAAAAATATTCCATCGGCATCTATAAGTACTTCAGAGCAAGACTCATTGAGTTTTAAGGTAGTTGAAAATAGATATTTGGAAAACGACTGCGAAAAAACTATTCTTGGCTCCACAGACTATCTGAATAAATTCCCCAAAGGATATTTTACATTAAAGGCTAACTACTATAAAGCAGAATGTGAGTTGAAGAAAAATAATATTGACGATGCATTGGCAACCTATGAACATATTCTGTTTCAATATCCAAAGTCAAATTACGAAGAGAGAGCATTGGCTGTTTGTGCCGATATATACTATCAAAAAAGAGATTATAATAAGTCGGCAAACTACTATCAGCAGTTGCAGGCTATAACAGATAATCAGGCAACATCATCGGGTGCAACAACAGGGAAAATGCGTTCATATTTCAATATGAATATGTATGAAGAGGCAATTTTGGCGGCACAAGAGGTTTTGGAAAAAGATAAACTTTCGGAGCAATTAATAGAGGAGAGCCGATTGACCATAATTCGTTCTGCCATGAAAACGCAGAAATATGAGTTAGCTAAAACAGAGTGCGAAAAATTGCAAAAAAATAACAACGAAGCCTCGGCAGAAGCATATTATACACTTTCTGAAATATTGTTTTTCAAAGGTGATTTTGATGGGTCTGAAAAAATGGTTTTCGAACTCCTTAGCTCAGGTTCGCCCTACGAGTTTTGGTTGGCAAAATCGTATATTCTGCTGGGAGATATTTATGTGGAAAGAGGAAATCTGTTTCAGGCAAAACATACCTACAAAAGTATAATGGATAATTATGAAGGTGAAGATTTAGTGATTTTGGCTACAGATAAATATCAACATGTATTGAACATTGAAGAGCAACAAAATCAAGCTGCCGAAGATTTCGATAATCAAGATGAGGATGTTGAAGATGAAGAAAATGACAATAATTAAAATTGGAAATTTGAAATATAATGTTATGAAAAAATATATAAGTATAAGTTCGTTTTTGTTAGGTTTAATTTTCTTGCTTTCGGGCGTAGTGCTTCATGCACAGGAAGATACAACAAGCAGATATAACGAAAGTGTAATTGTGGTTTCAAGTTTCGACCCCATTATTGGCGATGCGTTTAAAATTAATGAAAAGCCAGTTTTGGTAGATACAATTAAAACAACACCGAAGTTTATTTACAATCTTTCGCCCTACAAAGCTAATACGATTTATGAGCCTCTGACAATTAGCCCTGCCAGAATTAGTGGCGAGCCCTTGACAAAATTGTATAGAAATTACATTAAAGTTGGAATGGGAAATTACACCACTCCTTTGGTGGATGTTTATTTAAACACAACTCGTTCGAAAAAATATGCCTTGGGCTTAAATTATAAACATTTTTCCTCATCAGGAAAGATAAAAGATTATGAAAAATCGGCATTTAGCGACAATAGCGCCAAGCTATTTGGTAAATATTTCTTCAACAAATATACCTTATCCATGGATTTGGGTTATGATAGAAATATGGTACACTATTATGGTCGTGGTTTTACGCCAGAACCTATCACTGCCTATGCAAGTTTACTTGAAGATGCTAAACATGTTTTTAATTTCTATGGAGCCAATGCATCATTTGTGAGTAACAACACAAACCCCAAACAGTGGGAGCAGGCATATAGCTTAGGTTATCATTTTTTGAATACAAACCAAAAAGTGAATGAAAATCATGGCAAATTTGATGGTCAAATAGCCAAGCGATTTAAAATGCTGAAAGTTACAGATTTCGAAAAGTTAAATATCGATGTTTCGGCACAATATACAAATAACAATTTTGGTGAATTTGGTGGAGTTGACGACAATACCTTAGTCAAAATATCGCCATCAATACAAACAAATTATAAAGAATATTCTTTATCCTTGGGATTTAAAACAGCTTTTAGAAATAGCACAGGACATGGTGCCGACTTTCTCTTTTTTCCCACCGCCGAAGCCAAGTTAACACTATTACCTAAAATATTTTTCCTATATGCCGGGCTTGACGGTGACGTAAACAGATATACTTACAGAGAAATTGGTGAAGTAAATCCCTATATAAACCCCTTCGTAAACATCAATTATGAACACGAAAAATATAAAATATATGGAGGCTTCCAAAGCAATTTTAGCAAGTTTTTAGAGATAAAATTTGACTTCAACACATCTCAAATAGATGGAATGATGTTCTTTATAAACGATACGGCAAATGTTTTTATGAACAAATTTATAAGCGTTCATGACAAGGTAAACAAACTAAATGTGAATGCAAATGTATGTTTTTTCAAAGAAGATAAATTGTCGGTATCTGCCAATGTGGGATATTTTCAATACTCTCTAAATAGCGAAGCCAACGCTTGGCATATGCCATCTATGATATACTCACTTTCGGGAGCATATAATATTGCAGATAAAATTTATATAAAATTAGATGGATTGTTTGCCTCTGGAAGAATAGCCATGGCAAGGGACGAAATGGGTAATATTGTAAATAGATCACTAGGAACCAGTGTGGACGTAAATATTGGAGCAGAATATAGATACAACAAAATGCTTTCGGGATTTTTAATGTTGAATAATATTTCTGCCACACGAAATTTTTATTATTACGGTTATCCTACACATAGATTTAATTTTATACTGGGTGTTACCTACTCTTTTGGTGGAGATTTAGCTAATTTCAGAAGGAAATAATTCTATTCAAAAGCCCTATTGGGCTGATATTCAGGTGTTTTTAACTATTGTTGAAAACACCTCTTTTTTTGTTGATAAAATAACGTATTTATAACATTATTTTCTTGTTGGTTTGATTGAAAAATCGTAACTTTGTATTATAAATTTAAAATTGTAATTGATTATTAATGAGTGAATTAGATAATTTGTTAGAGAGGACAGACTACACTGCAGATAATATTACAGTGTTGGAAGGCTTGGAAGCTGTTCGTTTACGTCCAGCTATGTATATTGGTGATACTGGACACAGAGGTTTGCATCACTTGGTTTATGAAGTTGTTGACAACTCCATAGACGAGGCATTGGCAGGACATTGTAATAATATAGATGTTCGTATTCATGAAGATAATTCCATTTCGGTATTGGATGATGGGCGAGGAATACCCACTGATATTCACGAAAAAGAAGGTAAATCAGCCTTGGAAATTGTACTTACAGTTCTACACGCTGGTGGTAAATTTGACAAAGGCTCATACAAGGTTTCTGGCGGATTGCACGGCGTAGGCGTTTCTTGTGTAAATGGTCTTTCGGAATGGCTGAAAGTTGATGTATTCCGTGAAGGAAAACAATTCCATCAAGACTACAAAAAAGGAATACCACAAAATGAAGTTACTGCCATTGGAACATCAGACAAAACAGGAACATATGTGCATTTTAAGCCCGATCCAACTATATTCCCTGATATAGTTTATAGCTTTGATACATTGGCAACGCGTATGCGAGAATTAGCTTTCTTGAATAAAGGAATAAAAATAAGCTTGACCGATGAGCGTGAGGAAAACGATGAGGGTGAGATACTTTCAGAGATATTTTACTCCGAAAGAGGATTGATAGATTTTATTGAGTATTTAGAAGGAACACGCGAAAAACTTACACCTGAAGCAATTTATATTGAAGGAGAAAGAAATGACGTGCCAATGGAAATTGTGATGCAGTACAACACATCATTCTCTGAAAATATTCATACATATGTCAACAATATTAATACACACGAAGGTGGTACACACCTTTCAGGTTTTAGACGTGGACTAACACGTACCCTAAAATCGTATGCCGACAAATCGGGAATGCTAAAAAATCTTAAGTTTGATATTAGTGGAGACGACTTCCGTGAGGGATTAACAACAATTATATCTGTAAAAGTACTTGAACCACAGTTTGAAGGACAAACCAAAACCAAATTAGGAAATAGCGAAGTGATGGGGGCTGTAGATCAGCTTACCAGCGAAATGTTGTCCAACTATTTAGAGGAAAATCCTAAAGAAGCCCGCATTATTGTAAACAAAGTTATTCTTGCTGCCACAGCTCGTCATGCAGCCCGTAAGGCTAGAGAATTAGTCCAACGCAAGAATGTACTATCTTCAACAGGATTGCCCGGAAAACTAGCAGACTGCTCCGAGAAAAATCCAGAATTGTGCGAAATATATCTTGTGGAGGGCGACTCGGCAGGTGGTACTGCTAAGCAAGGTAGAGATAGAAAATATCAAGCAATATTGCCACTTAGAGGTAAAATTCTTAATGTGGAAAAAGCTATGCAACATAAGATATTTGAAAGTGATGAAATTAAAAATATATTTACAGCACTTGGAGTTACAATAGGTACAGAAGATGATTCTAAAGAATTGAATATTAGCAGATTAAGATATCATAAGATTATAATTATGACGGACGCCGATGTGGACGGAAGTCATATTGCAACCCTAATTCTTACTTTCTTCTTTAGATATATGAGAGAACTTATTGAGCGTGGATATGTTTATATTGCGGCTCCACCCTTATATTTACTCAAACGAGGTAAAGATGAAAGATATGCATGGGACGATAATGAACGTGTTCAATTTGTTGCCGAAATGGCTGGAAATAGCTCCGAATCTACTGTGAATATACAAAGATATAAAGGTCTTGGAGAGATGAACGCCGAGCAACTTTGGAGTACAACCATGAACCCCCAAAATAGAATACTCAGACAGGTAACCATAGATAATGCCACCGAAGCAGACAGAACATTCTCAATGCTTATGGGCGACGAAGTGCCACCAAGAAGAGAGTTTATTGAGCGTAATGCAAAATATGCACACATAGATATATAAGAGGCTCTGTATCTATGCAGTTATAGAATAAAAAAAGTTTATGCAGTGAAATGAAATTTAGTTTATTGCATAAACTTTTTTTATTTACATTTTTCAATTTGATTTTAGAGCATTATATCAATTGTTATAATAAAACAATTCAAAATCTTTTTTTTGAATGATAAAAAATAGTAATTTTGTTATCTATAAAAATAAAAAACTATGAGAAAACTAAATTTATTCGCCCTTATGGCATTGTTGTTAATGCTAATACCTTCGTGCAATGAACTTAAACAACTTCAAAATTTATCGAAATGTCAGTTCAGATTAAATTCAATCGAAGATATAAGATTGGCAGGAGTGAAGTTGCAAAATGTTTCAGATATTAAACAAATTAGCCTTTTAGATGTGGGTAAATTAACCACTGCATATGTGGCTAATAGTTTTCCTCTTTCCTTTAAATTGAATGTAGATGCCAAAAATCCCAACGATAAACCAGCAGCTATGACTGCATTAGATTGGATTTTGCTCATAGATGATATTCAAATGACAGAAGGTCTGGTAAACAATAGATATCAGATTCCAGCTCAAGGAGTTACATCAATTCCCATGGACTTTAACTTCGACCTTAAAAAAGTTCTTTCAGGAAGAAGTAAAGATGCTATTATAAACTTTGCCCTAAATTTAGCGGGTGTTGGCGATAAACCCACAAGACTAACCCTAAAAGCTAAACCTACTGTGAATGTTGGAGCCATACCAATCACATATCCAGGGTACTTATCAGTGAAAACAAATTTTACATCAAAATAAACTTATTATGATACAAAGAATTCAAAGCGTTTATCTGTTATTAACAGCAATTTTCTACACAATAATTTTATTTGTTCCCATTGCTTATCTAGGAAATGAATATGTTTTTAATGCGTGGAGTTTTTCCACAATAAAAGGTATAAAACTCGATAATACATTTTATTTAGCCTTGATGGCTATTGCCATTGCAATAATTTCGCTGGTAGCAATATTTATGTACAAAAACCGACAAAGACAAAGTAAAGTGTGTCTATCACTTGTTGTGCTAATAATGATATTCTGTGTTTTTATATATTTTATTTATCCAGAATTTATGCTCAAACGCATAGTGGGTCCAAACTTAGTAGTAAACTACACAGTATGGTCTATACTATCGGTTGTGCCTTTCCTTTTTGTTATTTTAGCCAATAAAGCAATCTTAAAAGATGACAAAAAGATTCGTGCAGCAGATAGATTGAGATAGGAAATTGAAAATATTGACTAATAAAAAAACAGCAAAAAAAATGCTGTTTTTTTATTTTGTACAACTTTGATTGTGGTTGTATTTCAATATGTTTTTCCAATGGGTATAAACCAGAAACCGCCTCACAATGGATGAAAAGCAATGCATTGAAAGATAAGTGATTGAGTGTAAATTTCTATAAACAACGCAGCTATTTGCCTTTTATAAAAGAGCCTTTTTATCTCTTTTCGGGTCGTGGAATAACAACACGAAATTGCTCACCCTCTACATCGTTATAAAGTTCAATATTAGATTGTGCAGCCAATGCTCTTGTTATTCCTGAGCCAAAGCCACGATATATCATCAATTTAGAGCAGTAGGAGACTAAAAGATTGTTTCTAACAACAGCATTACCCACTTTTATATTATCAATTGTAAGACTGCTGGGAAGTGCTCCGGGACTTATAATTTCAATTCTATTATCAAAAATCATAACACGAATAGGCGAGTTTTTGGAGTAATCTCTGTGAACCAAAGCATTTTGAAATAGTTCTTCCAATGCAGTTTGTGAAACTTCTAGAATTCCAACTTTATTGAAATTTTGACCAGCCTGAATATGGAATAAGTTAGTTCTAAAAAAACGCATTGTTTCTTCAAAAATTTGGGGAATAGTTCCTTCAATATCTTGACTACTGCGATACTCCGTTCCACCAATACTGTTCCCGAAAAATGAAATTGCTTTTACACAAAAAGCAGGTCTATATTTTTGTGGGTTTTTTGCAAAAAAGAGTAATCCTCCTAAGCTAAGTCGGCTATCTTTTATAATATTCAGATTTGTCAATAAACTTTCCGAAATTTCTATTTCATCGTCCGTTTCACTTTTTTGAATTGCATTAATATATTCTTTCACCTTGGAAAAGTCTATATCGTTGACGGATGTATCTGGAATTATCATTTCGTCAATATATAAGATTCCACTTTGTTGAAATAACCTAATTTGCTCACTATTATCGGTTAGTTTTCTTTTATCAGAACCCTGTTTTATCCAAATTATACCATTTTTATCTTTATAGGGCTTTGCTATTCCTTCTTCAACATTTTCTTTTCTCCGTCTTCCGTTGGGAGTGTATGCACTTCTGTATAAAGAAAAATCTGTGGTTTTATTTTGTCATTAGCAATGCTTGCAATTCTATTGTTATAAGATTGTAGTTGTTCATAATCTAAACCTTTGATTGCTCCTGTCTTATCCTCAATTCCAAATAAAATTATTCCACCTTTTGAGTTGGATAAAGCAATTAGTTCGGCAACAATAGAATTATTGTTGTCCATTTCTCTTTTAAATTGAACTTTGCTCGTTTCACCAGAATTAATAATGTCTAATAGCTCCTTTGTATTCATTGATTTGAGGTTTTGAAATATTGAACTATATCACAAAGATACAATAAATTGCAATATTGCACAATATTTATTGCATTGAAAAATAATAATTTCATGCATGAGAAATTAAGTTTTATAAATTAAAGTACTTTTACACGCTTCGTTTATTTTGTCAGTTTTAAATATAAAATCGGCCTATTAGTTGTTCAATAAAAATTAAAAAGAGTTCAGGCTTAAGAATAATGGGAAATATGAAACCGTAAACAGCACCTGTGAAATGGGTTAAATGTCCAATATTGTCAATCTGTTTTTTACTCATATAATATGAATAAATCATATAAACAATTCCAAAAATATATGAGGGTATGCCAATAGGGAAGAACATTAAGTAGATTTTATTCTTAGGAAAAAGCAGTATGCTTGAAAAAAGTACAGCCGAAACAGCTCCCGATGCTCCAATGGCGTTATATGTGGGGTCGTTTTTGAATTTATTTATATCGGGCAAAACCGAAAAAGCTAAGGAAGATATGTAGAGGAAAATAAAATAGAATATGGCTTTTGTATCAAAATAAAAATAGAAAGCATATTCCACGGCTTTGCCAAAAGAGTAGAGAACAAACATATTTATTCCCAAATGCACCCAATTGGCATGCACAAGTCCGTAGCTAAATGCTCTATACCACTCCTTGGAATTGACAATGAAATAGGCGTTGAATTTTAGTTTGTCGAATAGAACTCTGTTCTGAAATGCTAAGAAAGATATTAGCAATGTTGGAATTATAAAAAATAGACTTATGCTCATTTGTAAAAATAAAATGTAAAGATAGTGCTTTAGTGCTTAAAACTGATTGTGTTTTGTGTTTTTATCAAATCTAATTTCATAAAAATATAGTTTTCATATTTCTCCTGTGAATATTCTTCCACAAAACCAACATTTTCATACACTGCAAGAGCCGCCTTATTATTAATGTGTACCCACAAGGTGATTTCTTTCAACTCCAAAACATTAGTTGCGTAGTCAATTATTTGCAATGTGGCATTTTGAGCAATACCTTTTCCCCATATATCTTTTTCTCCAATAAATATATGATAATCAGCTGTTTGATTATTTTTTATATCTGTCAACTCGGCATTGCCGACGTATATATTATTAAACAAAATAGCAAATCTAGAAGAACTTTTGTCATTCAGTTTTTTAATGTTCTCAACTCTTTCAGCCTCTTCAGTTACTCTACTCTCGGGAGTTCTTTCCGTATATTGCCATATAATGGGGTCGTTTCGCCATTTATATGAAGTGGAGGCATCTTCAATAGTTAAAGGTCTTAGAGTGATATTATCCATTTTGTACTTTATTTATGTCCAAAAATATTAAAAATTTCTCGGTTCAAGTTGTTTTTTGCATCTATAATCATATTTTGACAGAATTTATTCATAGAAAACTATATTTTTTTTAGCTTGTAGCAAATTGCAAAAGCTTGATTTTTAGCTTCTTATGATAAGGAGAAAATAAAAGCTCTAAAAAAGTATATTTATTTCACTAAAAAGCTTTGTATAATAAAAAAATGTACTATCTTTGCAGTCGCAAACGTTCTTAAAATGGTTCGGTAGTTCAGTTGGTTAGAATACGTGCCTGTCACGCACGGGGTCGCGGGTTCGAGTCCCGTCCGGACCGCAAAATTTGCGAAACAAAAAAAGCATTAATTAAAATACTTAGTGCTTTTTTGTTTTATTTTAAATCGTAATAACTTTATGCAAATTTATTCAGCTGATGATGCATTAAAATTTCTTTTATAAATAAAAAAATTATTGGATGGCGAATAGCCTTTATTTAATAGATATGTAGTCGCCCCTTAAAAAGCCATTTTTCTTTGTATTAGTACAAAAATAAAATTAAAAACATTAAAAATAATTTTAGATTTAATTTTACCATTTGTGTTTTTATTTACAGTGTTCATTAATATAATCATCAGCATCCTCAAAGCCTAACTCTTTAGATTTTTGAAAGTCTATGCAAGCCCCTTTTTTATCGTCTAATTCAATCTTAATAAAACCTCTTAAACAATATGCATTAGCATCTTTTGGATTTAATTCAATAGCTTTTGTGTAATCGGCTATAGCACCATTGTAGTCTTGAATATTTTTCTTTGCAATGCCTCTATTATTATACGCATCTGCATATTTTGGATTTAATTCAATGGCTTTTGTGCAATCTGCAATAGCACCATTGTAGTCTTGAATATTAATTTTTGCAACACTTCTATTATTATAAGCTTCTGAAAGTTTTGGATTTAATTCAATGGCTTTT
>JAAYKF010000185.1 GCA_012522535.1 Bacteroidales bacterium | reverse complement strand
TTTATGCCTCAAATGAGTACCAATAAAGATGGTGATGTGGTGTTGAAATTCACCATGCCCGAATCGCTCACCACTTGGAAAATGATGGGCTTGGCTCATACCAAAGATATGAAAATAGGCACTATTCGAGAGGAGTTGGTAACTCAAAAAGAGCTGATGGTTTTTCCCAATGCACCTCGATTTTTCCGTCAGGGCGACAAAATGATTTTCTCTGTAAAAATCTCCAATCTTTCTGAAAATGATATAGCAGGCAAATGTTCCATTGAATTTATTGATGTTAGCACTCAAAAAAGCATCAACAGCTTGATGGAAGTTAAAAACTTGGAGAAAGATTTTAGTTGCCAAAAGGGGCAAAGTACAGTGGTGGAGTGGGAAGCTCAAATTCCCAATGATGTTGGAGCTATCACCTATCGTGTGGTGGCAAAAGCTGGTAAATTCAGCGATGGCGAAGAGAACACTTTGCCAGTTTTAACAGAGAGAATGTTGGTTACCGAAAGCATGCCATTGCCAATTAATGGAAATGAGAGCAAAACTTTTGTTTTTGATAAAATACTTAATAATAAGTCCGAAAGCTTGTCCCATTTTAAATACACATTGGAGTTCACCTCCAATCCGGCTTGGTATGCCGTTCAGGCTTTGCCATATATAATGGAGAGTAGATATGACAATGCGGAGCAGATTTTCAGCAGAATTTATGCCAACAGCATTGCCGCACATATTGCCAATTCCAGTCCAAAAATCAAAGAGGTATTTGAGTCATGGAAAAATCTTTCGCCAGATGCCCTTTTGTCCAATTTGGAGAAAAATCAGGAGCTAAAATCTCTAATGATAGAGGAGACACCTTGGCTTATGGAGGCAAAAAACGAAAGTGAACGTAAACAGCGTATTGGTGTGCTTTTCGACCTTGTTCAAATGTCGTCTAAATTGGACGAAAACATTAGAAAGCTCGAAAAATTGCAAGTTTCCAATGGTGCTTGGCCTTGGTTTAAGGGTATGCCCGACAATAGATATATCACCCAACATATTGTGAGTGGTTTTGGAAAATTAAATCATCTTGGGATTTTAGATTTGAAAAAAGATCGCCGATCAAGAAATATGATTACACGTGCTTTGAGGTATGTAGATGACAGAATTACAGATGATTATAACAATTTGATTAAGTTTAAAATTGATTTAGACAAAAACAATTTGAATAATACCCAGATACAATATTTATATGCCAGAAGCTTTTTCAATCAAGAATTTTCCATCTCTTCAAAAAACAAGAAAGCATACGATTATTACCTAAGTCAAACTAATGAATATTGGACTGCCTATGGACACTATTCGCAGGCTATGATGGCTCTAATACTGTACCGCAGTGGGTTTAAGGCTACTCCCAAAAATATTCTTAAATCGCTAAAAGAGAGGTCGGTGAGTGATGATGAAATGGGTGTTTATTGGCAAAAACTTGGCAGGGGTTACTATTGGTACGAAGCACCCATAGAGGCTCAGGCTATGCTCATTGAGGCTTTTGAAGAGGTTGGCAAAGATGATGCCATGGTTGAGAAGATGAAAGTTTGGCTTTTGAAGCAGAAACAAACCCAAAATTGGGGTAATACAAAAGCTACAGCCGATGCCGTTTATGCCCTAATTCTCAGAGGTACAGACCTTTTGGCTGACGACAAATTGGTGGAGATAAAAGTTGGTAATAAAAACATTGACCCTGACAAATATGCTGACACTCCGGCCGAAAAAGGTACAGGCTATTTTAAAACCTCATGGAGTGCCGATGAAATTGTACCAGAAATGGGTAAAATTGAACTCAATAAATCCACAAAAGGGGTTGCCTGGGGTGCTGTCTATTGGCAATATTTTGAAAAACTAGATAAAATTACTCCAGCCGAAACGCCGCTAAGCATCAAAAAGGAACTTTTTGTGGTGGAACGCAGTCCCAGAGGTGATGTGATTAGACCCATATCAAAAACCAATAAGGTGAAAATTGGCGATAGAGTTAGAGTTCGTGTGGAGATTAGGGTGGATAGGGATTTGGAATATGTCCATATGAAAGATATGCGTGCAGCTGGTTTTGAGCCTGTAAACGTTCTTTCGGGTTATAGATATCAGGATGGTTTGGGCTATTATGAAAGCACTCAGGATGCTGCAACTAACTTTTTTATGGACTATTTGAGAAAAGGAACCTATGTTTTTGAATATGACCTATTGGCAAATCAAAAGGGTGAATTTTCCAATGGAATTACCACAATTCAATGTATGTATGCACCTGAATTTACTTCGCATTCGCAAGGGATAAGAGTGAGGGTTGATTAATGGTTAATGGTTAGTGAGTAGTTTTAGTGCTTAGTCTTTAGTTAATAGATAAAGTGAGGTTTTTTATAGAACATTTGTCTATACTTCGATGCCCAGTGGCTTCGCTCCATGCTCAGCATGACAAATTGGTTTTGCCTCAGACCCTAATTATGATATATTAGTCCAATTTTTATTTCAGAAGGTGTATGAATTCAATTATAAAAACAACGCCCTACAAAATTTATTTTGTAGGGCGTTTAGTCTTAAAATATTGTCTTATTAGTCAATATATTCGAAGCGTGCTGTAAAGAAGCGTAATTGTTTTGGCTCATAAACAAATCTTAAGCCTTTTATATCTTCTTTATGCTGGTATAGTTTGATAACTGCATCTGCAACCACGTCTAAATGGCTGTATGTATAAACTCTACGAGGTATAGTTAAACGAACAGTTTCAAGTTTTGGACGGTGATGTTCGCCAGTGTCTTTGTTACGACCTGCCGAAACAATACCACGCTCCATGGAGCGAACGCCTGACTCAACGAACAAGCTGGCTGCCAAGCTTTGTGCTGGGAATTGATCTTGTGTTAAATGAGGACAGAAACGACGTGCGTCTAAGAAGATAGCGTGACCGCCTGATGGTTCAATAATTGGAACACCAGCTGCTATTAATTTATCTCCTAAGTATCTAACTTGTTTTACGCGGTGCTCAATATATTCATATTGAATTGACTCTTGCAAACCAACTGACATTGCTTCCATGTCGCGACCAGCAATACCACCGTACGAGGGCATTCCTTCATATACTACAACAAGTTCTTTGGCTTCGTTGAACAAGTCTTCGTCGTTCATACATAGGAAACCACCAATGTTTACCAAACAGTCTTTTTTACCACTCATGGTGCAACCATCGGCGTAGCTAAATGTTTCGCGAACAATCTCTTTTATAGTTTTGTCGGCATAGCCTTCTTCTTGTTCTTTGATGAAGTATGCATTTTCAACACAGCGAGTTGCGTCGTAGAAAACCTTAATACCATACTTGTTGGTCAATTCACGAACTTCGCGCATGTTTTGCATTGATACTGGCTGTCCACCTGCAAGGTTTACAGTAACTGCCAAGCAAACGTAAGCAATATTATCAGCTCCATGCTCGTCTATTAGAGCTTGAAGTTTGTTTAAGTCGATATTACCTTTGAAAGGCACGTCTATACCTGCGTCATGAGCTTCGTCTCTAATGATGTCCACAAATATACCACCATTACGTTCTTGGTGATAGCGTGTGGTTGTGAAATACATATTTCCGGGAACGTGTTGTCCGGGTTTGATTGCTATTTGCGATAATAAGTTTTCGGCACCACGTCCTTGGTGTGTTGGAACTACATATTTGAATCCAAAAATGTCTTGAATAGTTTTTTCTAAATTATGGAAGTTGCGACTGCCGGCATATGCCTCATCACCCATCATCATAGCAGCCCATTGTTTATCACTCATGGCGTTTGTTCCACTATCGGTTAGTAGGTCTATGTAAACGTCTTCTGAGTTTAGTAGAAATGTGTTGTAACCTGCTTCTTTCATTACTTTAGCACGCTCTTCGCGAGAGATCATTTTTACAGTTTCTACAGTTTTAATGCGGTAAGGTTCCGCTGGATACTTGTTTAAATTCATGATTATAATTATTTATTTTTTGTTTTTATTTTCTATATGTTTTTATTGTCGCCTCAAAGTTATATCAAATAGTTGAGAAGACAAAAATTGTTTTATGTTTTGTTGAAAAAAAATATTGTTAAAAAACTAATTAGTCGCCCCTTAAAAAGCCATTTTTCTTTGTATTAGTACAAAAATAAGATTAAAAATAGGCGTAAATATTTTTTGAAAAAACTGATAAAAAGATGATTTCCATATATTCATCATCCTTTTG
>JAAYKF010000184.1 GCA_012522535.1 Bacteroidales bacterium | reverse complement strand
GTTAAAAAAAACCAAGTTTCAAGGTTTCAAGTTTTCCAAATCTCTTATCTATAATCTAAAAACTTTCTCCTTGTAACTTTCTCCTAAAAATTCACAACTCATAATTCATAATTGTTCATTTTTCATTGTTTATCATCCATCGTTCTCTCAATAATTTTTGAAATTTTCTCAAAAAAACTATCGTCAGAAAAATTGGTTTTCACAAAGTTAGAAATAAAATTAGAATCGTAGTTACGGTTTATCACTTTCAGAATTTTCGCACTCATATCCTCGACATTAATATCGCAAAGCTCGCCCAACCTTTCATCTGTAACAATAGATTCTGCACCCTGACAGCGAGTGGCAACAACGGGCAATCCGCAAGCCATGGCTTCTATCAAGACAATGCCAAAAGTTTCGTATCGACTTGGAAGAACAAAAATATCTGATTTCTGATAAATATCTGGAAGTTCCTCATTTCCAAGACTTCCAAGAAATTTTACTCGTTTTTCTAAGCCTAAAATTTTAGTCTGTTTATTCAAACTATTCTGCATATTTCCATCGCCTACAATGCTCAAACATATGTTTTCTGGCAGCAGTTTTAGAGCATCTATAAGCATGCTATGATTTTTATTAAAATCCAATTTTCCCACAGCAACGAGCTGTTTTTTATCCCTTTTTTTTCTTTTGCAGTAGAATTTTTCCAAGTTTACCAAGTTGGGGATATATTCAAAATCCAATTGAAATTTATCCGAAAGCAGATCTCTGAAAGCCATGCTCACAGCTATTCGGGCAGAAGCGTTTTCATATACTTTACGTGCAAAATTCTCTTCACTTTTGCGTAGTAAATTCCGGGCAAAGACCGAAAAATGCTCTGTAACAATATATGGTATTTTGTATTGATTTTTTAGCCAAATGGCGGCACCGCCAGAATAGAAAACATGAAGATGAGTCAAATCTGGTTTCCCCTCTTGAAAAATTGTTTTTTTAGCTAATTTTTTTAAATGATAATTTCTCCGAAATAGATTTAATTTCCTACAAAATGGAATTGAAATAATATGTTTTGTTTTGATACTTAAGTTGTTATGAGAAGAATCGAAATTTTTACCAAAGATTTTTTTCTCTTTAATAATAGATTTAATCGACACCATATTGACGGCTATTAATGATATTTTATAGCCATTTTTATGTAATACTTCGCTTTGTTCAGCGATGAAATTTCCGGCGTAGCTGACAAAAGAGTTTTTAAAAGAGTGTGCTATAACAAGAATATGTTTCAAAATATTATTTTTTAAGTTGTTAGATGTACTTCCTTTTGTTTTGTCATTCTGTTCAACTTTATGATAACCACTGTGTTGTAGATAATTATTTCCACAATTTCGCAAATTACCAGCATAGCAATTGCAAAATAGAAATCCTTAAAAATATATCCCAAATAGAACGACAGAAATCTATATGTTAAAGATGCTATTCCAAATATCAGGCTATATTTTTGCATTTTTAGGGCGATATATGTGCTGCTGGTGGGTGAGCTGATAAAGGCAAAGGTGATATAAAAAATTAAAATTGATGCAATTTTTCCACTTTCAAGCCACTCTTGTCCAAAAATAAAAGAAAAAAGCCATGGTCCAAAGAGTGCTACAACGATGGCGGGAACTATAATAATCGAGAATAGGAGTGCCCAACTTTTGCCTAAAAATGTTTTGGCAGCTTTATAATCTTCTTCTTTGATAATAGATACAAATTTCTGAAAAAATGTTTGTGCATATGCAGCTCCAATCATCGACATAGGAAGCCCCAAAATTCTATATGCAAAAAAGTAGCTGCCACTTAGTTGTGTGCTGAAATATGCCGTAATAAGTAGTATTGGCAATTGCATTGAAAATGTGTCGATAAAGTTCGTTGGCAGGGTGAAAAGCGGAAAATCTTTCTCTTGTTTTGCAAGGGCAAGACTGGCTTTTTTGTCGAACTTCTTTTTCCCTTTTAGCTCCTTTTTATAGAAATTCCAAAGATAGTAAAAAGCGGCTATGGCATCAGAGATTAACTGACTGATAATCAGACCGCCGCTGTCTATTTTTAAAGCACCAAAACCCAAATTTGCTCCTGTTATACTTGCGTTGCGTTGAACCCTGTTGAAAGCAATGGTTTTGTACTCTTTTTTACGATTAAACCAATTGATTAAAATATTATTTATAGACAAAAAAAGTGCCGAAACGGGCAGAAGTAATATCCATTTGTTCAGGGCTTGAATATTGAGTAGTACTGAAATGTTTTCGCCAAAAAGTAGAAGTGAAATCATTATTAATGAGCTGATTATTAGCGATAAAATAAAACTTAGCATTACTAATTGTTTGGCATCTTCGTCTTTTTTTGGCATCATAATCGACAT
>JAAYKF010000183.1 GCA_012522535.1 Bacteroidales bacterium | reverse complement strand
GAAAAATCATTACTCTATTTTGATGATTATTACACAAAATACAATTATATCTGTCGCGAATTTTCGCTGATAAAATACATAAAAAATAATTTTAAATATGTTCGCGACCCCAAAGGTTTCGACTATTTTGCCACACCACAAGAGACCATTAGACATATGGGTGGCGACTGCGACGACCACACCATTTTGATGGGTTCGACCATAAAAGCCATTGGCGGAAATGTTAGATTTATTCTCACTACCGGACATATATACCCAGAACTTTATTGTGGCAATGCCAAAAATTTCGACAAATATGTGAGTGCAATCCGAAATCTTTTCTACGATGAAAGCTACGACAAAACAATTTATTATAGAATAGAAAATGATGAATATTGGCTAAACATCGACTATACAGACAAATATCCTGGCTCTTTCTATTACAGCGATACTGTGATTTCTATTTTTTATCCTTAGGAAGTAAATAAGAAGTTTGTGAAATTTTGTCCATTAAATTTTTCTATCTTTGTATTTTAAAAATACAGCTTACAGGCTAATTAATAAACACACAAATCATTTGAAAAATAAAAAACATGAAACACACACCATTGATGCTACTATTAGCACTTGCAGCATTGTTTTGTACTCATTGCAAAAAAGATAAAAATGGCACTCCCAATATCCCTTTTGAAGATCTTACCCCCATTCCACATTTTTATATTACAATGGATATCGATGTAGATGATATTCAGAGAGAGGAGTATGCCACAGCCACCCTTCGTATTGATGGCAAGGACGATTTTGATGACTTTGAGGGCAGCATACGTATTCGTGGCAGAGGAAACTCTACTTGGAATATGCCCAAAAAACCGTATAGGATTAAGTTAGATAGTGAGACCTCTTTGCTAGGAATGGCAGAAGCTAAGGATTGGGTATTACTTGCTGAATATATAGAGGGCTCAATGCTCTACAACTCTATCCCCTTTGAAATGGCCAAGATTTTAGAAATTCCTTATACCAATACAGTTACTCCCGTAAATGTTACTATAAACGGAGGGTATAGAGGAATTTATACTTTTACTGAGCATAAAGAGGTGAAAGAGGGTCGTATTGATATAGGGGATGATGGAGTCTTGCTTGAAATGGATAGCTATTTTGACGAGGTGTGGAAGTTTAAATCAGCTGCCTACAACTTACCAGTTATGATACAATTTCCCAAAGAAAAAGATATGACAGAAGATATGCTTAATATCATACAAACCGATTTTGAGCAGTTTGAGAACTTGATACACGATGAGTCTTTCCCCAATAATAATTATTTAGATTATTTTGATGATAGAGCATTTGTTGATTATATGCTGGTATATACCTTAACTCTGAATACTGAATTCAATCACCCTAAAAGCACCTATATAAATAAACTGAAAAATGGTAAGTATAGGATGGGTATTATTTGGGATTTTGATTGGGGCTACGGATATATTTATGGAACTCATTTTGACATCTCGTCTGCAAATAGCCCTACCCTTTATGATGATGAAGATCCAAACCCAGGCACACTCTTTTTTAGCCGTCTAATGGAAGACCCAGCAATACTATCCCTTTTCAAAGAGCGCTGGCAGTGGTTCAGAGCCAATGGTTTTGAGCAGGTTAAGGATAATGTGCGATGGTGGTCGGAGCGCATAAGCCAAGCAGTACCTTACGACCACGCCATTTGGGGGTCAAGAGGTTCATCAGAAAACTCAGAAGCCGATTTACAACGTGTTCTCAATTGGCTAGATGCACGTGCCAATTATATGGATGCATATGTGAGTGATTTTTAATCTCGTTTTCTACTAAATAAAGAAAATTGGTTTTCAACACACAACTAACTAAAAACTAAAAACTAATCACTAAAAACTAATCACTAAAAACTAATCACTAACAACTAAAAACTTCTAACTATCTATTACCTTCCTAAGTGTTTCTATGGCTTCTTCTTCGGGAATGTTTTTAAGAATTGCTTTTCCTGCCTTAAAAATCCACACTTTGCCGTTGCCGGCTCCCACAATACCATAATCGGCATCTGCCATTTCGCCGGGACCGTTTACCACACAGCCCATAACTCCAATCTTCAATCCTTTGTGATGCGAAAACTCTGCTTTCACAGCTTTCAAAAGTTTTTCAATATCATACAAAGTTCTACCACATGAGGGACAGGAGACAATCTCAGCTTTGAAACGCCTTAAATCCATTGCTTGTAAAATTTCATTGCTCAGCTGATAGTTGAATTTGTCATCGAAATGTGGACTCTCAATCCAAATGGCATCGCACAAGCCTTGCGACAGAATACCCGAAAATTCTATTGAAGCTCGGAGCATAAACTCGTCAGCATCAGCGATTTGATACGTACGTTTCACAATAAGCGGTCTTGAATCTTGGGAAACTATTTCTGAAATATTTTCGTGGAACTCTCTCAAACTTCTACCACCTTCGATTTTTAGAATATTGAAATCTTCAATATTTGTTTCAATAAAATCCACACTTTTATCGGCTCTATTTTCGGCACAATTTGAAATAATTGCCAAGGGCAATCCACCACCTATTGCCCACTTTTCTGTGGTTTTTATTCTCGAATATTTTTCCTCTGTTTTATAGGGGATAAAATCGCCACTCTCGTTTATAATTTTCTCTGAAATTTCGACAATAAGATGTGCCACAGGAATTTCGTTTTCGGGTTTTTCTGTCAACGAAACTCTAATTGTATCGCCAATTCCGCTGATGAGCAGAGCACCAATTCCGGCGGCTGACTTAATTCTTGCTTCGCTCTCGGAGCCAGCTTCTGTAACACCCAAATGTAGCGGATACGACATTTTCCTATCCTTCATCATCTCCACAAAAAGCTGTGTGGCTTTTATCATGGTTTTCACATCACTGGATTTGAGCGACATTACTAAATTTGTGAAATTATGTCTCTGCATAATATCGGCAAACTCAATGCCCGACATTGCCATCCCTTGGGCTGTATTGCCATATTGGCTAATAATTCTGTCGGAGAGCGAGCCATGGTTTACGCCAATTCGGATGGCTGTATTGTGCTGCTTGCAAAGCTCCATCAGGGGCAAAAGTCGCTCCTCGATTTTGTCCAATTCTGCTTGATACTCTTTGGGCGTATATTCTAATGTTTTATTAAGTTTTTTGTCAACGTAATTGCCTGGATTTATTCTAACTTTTTCCACATATTGAGACATAAATTCAGCCACTTTGGGATTGAAGTGCACATCGGCAACAATGGGCGTTTGATGACCCATTTCTCGTAATTTCTGATGGATTTTTACCAAAGCTTCAGCTTCGCGCAAAGAGGGCGTTGTAACACGAACAATTTGACAATCTGAATCAATTAAACTTACAATTTGACCCAATGTTTTTTCAATATCATTGGTATCGGTATTGGTCATGGATTGTATGGCGATATCATTGCCAGCACCTATGGCAATATTTCCAATCTTTATCTCTTTACTTGGCTTCATAATTAGAATTTATGCAAAAATAGAGATTTAAAAGCTTCTTATTGGAAATTTATTGTTTTTTTAGAATCCATGTCGATAAATTCATAAACATTTATTGTATCTTTTGATTGTTTGGCTTTTATTTCTGCTTGCTTGCTCGGTGTACTTTTAAAAATTAGGACAACTCCCAAAATCATCATCGCTATACCAACATAATAACCATCAATATTCATCCATTTATGCCAAGATTCATAAATATGATAATCATCCGCTCTCATTGGATTTTTGGGATCCTCTTTAAACGTGAGAGGTTTCCTGTAAACCCATATTGTTAAAACAACTCCCAAAATAATAAGTATTACGCCTCCTATAAAATATGTAAAATTCATGCTTGTCTTTTATTTTTAATTTCTCATATGATTTTAAATATTAATTACACTTCAAATTCTCTTTGAAGAAATTGGGTAGTTCATATTTTCTTTTCCAAACAAATTTTTTAATTGATTCATCTGTTGGAAGAAACTCCTCTAAATATAAAAAATATCTAAATTCTCTTCCTACATAGTGGTCTCGGATATTAATATAAATATTTTTGTTCCTATTATCTTCTTCTATATCACTCATAATTTCGCCTATATGCGTATCATGTTCCAATCTATATTTTGTCTTAAACAGCTCTATTTCATCGCAATATGTATATTTAACTTTTCGAATTGCATATATTTTATTTCCAATTTTATAAAGTTCGGTATTATCCAACAACAAAAGATTCTCTATCCCAAAAGAATAAGATGGGTCTTCTACATATTTATTTTTTATTGAATCAAGGTAATTCCATCCTTTTTTAGGCTCAATAATTAAGCTTAACAAATCCAAACTCACCGAATCATCTTTCAAAAAACTTGTAATATCCTCTTGTTTTGCAATGTAAAACATTCCTCCTTCCGACTTTAATCTGTAAAACTTAGCAAGTGGTTTGTGCCATTCTAATCCATAAATAACTTCTTGCATAATATAGCTTTCAGCGGACTTATATTGATCTTCTTTTTTGTTGTCTTTCAAGTCGGCTACTATTTTAAGATCACACTGACCATAGCTGAACATACTACTAAGCAGCAAAAAAACAAAGCTTACAAGGATTTTATTTTTATTCATTTTAATTATTTTTGAAATTAAACTCTAATAGCATTCTAGTTTTGGTGTTTTGCCCAAGCTTCTATACCAAAAGCGTTTTTTTCGTAGATAGTGCCCTTTTACCTTTTTATGTTTTTTAAAATTATTTTTACATACATAATAGACCAACGTTTGTTTTCCATCATCTATAATAAGTGGTGGAATATACATCTGCTCGCCATATTCGCCGTCGGCGATGCCCAAAGGAATATTGTACTCTCTATCTCTCCAGTCAAAATCTATATGATTGAACTGCGTTAAAACATCAAATATTTCTTGAGTTATTTCTGCACCTGACACGCTCCAATAGAATAGTTTACCATTAAGAACTTTGTAGTTTGTTGGAAAAACCTTGTATTTATCAACAGCACCAAGCTTATGTCTTATTTGTGGATAAACTTTGTTTATAGCACCGCCAATAGTCATAATGTAGGTACTATTGTTTTCTTCAATACTTATATGAAAAATAGAATCTTTTTTAAATAGTTTTGAAGTTTTAGCAAAATTAAAAATAACATTATTAACTGCCTTATTTACGCCACCTTGCAAAACTAACTTATTGTCGAAGTCATCCTTGAAAATTGTTTCATAAGGTAAGAGTCTTTTTACATCAAATTTCCCATCGGTATAAATTGCATAAGCAAAAGCTGTTGAAATATCATGAGGATTGCCCGGATTTACAAGGATTAAAACAGGCTTATTTTTCTTAATTATCTTTTGAATGTCTTTTATTTCCTTAGGATTTAAAATTGGATAATAAAAAACATCAACTCCCATACGACTATTTCTACTCTTTAGCACATCGGTAAGTTTAATAGTATCATTGCATATAGCATTAAATAATCTTGACATATCCCGCATTCCAGCCTCTTGCATATACACTTCTATATTTTCCACTGAAATTTTTAAATAAAAAAATCGTGCTTCTAAAAAAGGTTTAGCTAACTGATTAGGTGCAAAAAAGGAAGAATCAACTAAAGAAACATCTTTTATTTTTGAATAATAGTAAATTCCTTGGGTATTTTCATTTGGGTTGAATGATGCTCGGTAAAACTTATTTAACCAATAGTATTTACTTTCTGCACTATCCTTTGGATATGACTTGCATCCAGCCATTGAAAGTGATAATAATATTATCATCGCGAAATAGGATAGTTTTTTCATTTCTGGTCTCCTTTTAAATTGTTTCACATCTAAAGCACTTCTATCAACTTCTTATAAACTGAAAAACTTGGTTTTATATTGATAAAAATATCAGTTTTCAATATCATTACATTATCATTAACTTTATTCTGCTCAAATATAGAAATTGTTTTGATATAAAAGTCAAACATTTAGGAAATATGTAAAGTCAAATACAAAAAATCCTATATTTTACCACAAAGCGACAGGGGAAACACATATCTTATAAAGCGTATTTGTGTTTTTAATTAAAATTGAAGCAGGTATTAGGTATATTTTTTAGTCTATTTTACTAAAAACCATACTTTATACCTATTAAGAAAGCATTGTTTGAAATTGGCTTAACATCATAAGCAGGAGAAAAATCAATACCTGTAATTTTAGTTTTACCTTTATCAACTATAATATTATCTTGAATAAATATCCCAATTTGTTGGTTTCCTCTGACAGGAAAATTTATAGTAAACTGTATTGGAACAGTGGTGTTTAGATTAGAAAAAGAGGTAATATCCAAAGGGTCTTTCCTTGTATATAAAAAGCTATAATTTTCTATATAAGCACCGGTTTTCACATTTAAATTATAGTTTTCTTTTTTGAGGAAGCAATATTCACCAAAAACACCAATTGTGAAATGATCAAGTCTTTTATATTGTTCTTCCTTTAAGTTTGCAAAACTTGTTCCAGTATTAAAACCAAGATCGGCACCTAATGTGAAACGATTATTACTGTATATTGATGGACTTAAAGTAACCCCTGTAATTAAAATCAATGAGTTATTGTAATCGTCATAAATGTTTTTAAATGTATTGTCAATACCAGATGTTGACACATGCCCAATATTTAAACTAACACTAAAAATATCTTTGTTATAATCACTCTGAGCCAAAATTATGATTGGCAGCATGAGAATAAGAAGAAGTAGGATGTTTTTTTTCATAACGTATTAATTATTTTTGATTTAATATTTTATCAGCACAAGTACTAGCAGCAGTAGCTCCAGTAGCCGCACCAGTTACAGTGCCAGCAGGACCTGCAACTGACCCTCCTAATCCACCTATTACGCCACCTGCAACATCACAAACACCAACTATTAAACCTTTAACCCAACCTTTTAATGATACAGATTTTAGGGTATTTTGAGTTTCATATTTTTCAAAATGATAATACAGCGAATAACGCATAATTGAAAATGATGTTAGCAATAATATCTGATCTATTTCATTAGTGTTAGTCGAGTTTATTGTTTTATCTTCATATAATAATATTGCTCTTTTATAGATTGAATAGTCTGAAATTTCATTTTCTGATAAAACTATTAATTCATTAATAACATCTGATAAAATCTTTTTACTTTCATCGGAGAGTTTTGAGTTTTTTATTACATTTAAACAGTAATTATCAGCATCTTCTAATACTGTTTTCACCATTTCATAAATTGAGAACTCATCAACAATGTAACCACTGTTTTTCAAAAAACACACAATCTTTCCTACATTACAATTTAGGTCATCTTCTTTTTCACAAGGATTTTTATCTAAATAAATCTCACATTCTTTTAACAAGAAGTTGTGTGTAGCCCCCTCAAAATCATACGGGTTTTTATTATTGTACGGGTAATAATCATTTTCTAAATCCATGTTGTTAAAATCAGAACTACAACATCCAATATTAACATTACTATTCATTATAGTAATGTTGTTAGAAACTTCGCATTTTTTTTCACTACTTAACCTCATAATAAAACTATTTTTCTTTCGAAAGGATTCCAAGCCAATTTAAATTTAACATTAAAGACAATACTTTTAAACATTTATTAAAACAAATATACGTTTTAGATTTAAGTAGATGTGTTTACATTTTGAGCTTAACATTTTTTAACACTAAGAGGTTAAAAAAAGGCTGCCAAAACTGATAGCCTTTTTCCATAAAGTTTTTTCAATTATTCTATAATTGTCATTTCATTAATTAGGTTTTGGGCACCTGCATATTTATCAATAATAAATAGTATGTAGCGTGCGTCCACACCAATTGTTCTTTGCAGTTCGGGTTCAAAGGCTATGTCGCCGCTCATGGCTTCCCAGTTTCCGTCAAAGGCACAGCCCACCAAATGTCCATCGGCATTAATCATCGGACTTCCAGAGTTTCCGCCAGTTATATCAGTATTGGCTATAAAGCATATTGCCAATTCGCCATTTTTGCCATAGCGTCCAAAATCTTTTTTCTCAATAAGCTCTTTAAGCTTAGCTGGCACTACAAATTCGTCATTATTTGGATCTTCTTTTTCCAAAATTCCTTGTTGAGTGGTGTAAAAGTTGTAATGAACACCATCGGCAGGGATATAATCTAAAACTTGTCCGTAGGTCATACGCATGGTCATATTGGCATCGGGAGCAAATTTTTTGTCTTTATAAATTTGTCTCAAAGCGTCCACAAACAAGCGTTTTGCTGGTTTTAGTTTTGCATCTATGGCACTCATTTCCTGCTGAAGGGCAAAATAGTTTTCTATCATCGAGCGTGAAATTTTCACCACAATGTCGTTGTCCCATGCTTTTTGGCTTGGTTTTTTAGTGAATTTCTCAAAGTTTTCTTGCGAAACTACAATGGATTTTTTGTACGCCTCTTCGGCTAATTTTTCAAAGTTTCCTTTGTATTTTTTATTTAGTTCGGCGAAAATTGTTGGGTGATATTCTTGTGGGATATTTTTGTAGTTCATCTCCAACATGGCGGCAAATAATTTTTTGTCGGTTTCCATATTGTAGTCTTTAAAATGCTCTTCTAATACACCCTTAAAGGCATCAAAATCAGATTCTTTAATATCTTTCTTTTTCAAAATTGCTGGCATTGTTTGGAGTTTCCAAACTAAGAAAAGCGATTCGGCGCCTGTAAATACTTCTTGGAAATACCAGAAGCGTTTTTGGATTTGCTTTTCGGCATACTCTTTATATGCTTTTTCATATTCGGCTAAAACATTTCCATAAATTTCTTTACGCTTGCTATCTTGGTCAACCCATTTAGCAAATTCGCTTTCTATTTCGCGTTTTTTCTCAACAACATTAAGATTTATCAAACCTCTTCTTTGTCCGATGAAATATTTCCAGTAATTAGCAACTTGGGCATATTTTGCAGCATATTGGATACGAACTGCGTCGCTTGCATCCATGTCTTTACGCATAATTTCCAATTTTTTCTCTCTAACCGATACTACAGTTGGAGCAATGTCGTTGATAACTTCTTCAACACCCCAAGAAGTTAAATAACGGTCTGTTGATCCTGGGTAACCCCAAATCATTACAAAATCGTCTTGTTGAACACCTTTAATGCTAATTGGTAAATGATGACGTGGCACCAATGGAACATTATCTTTGCTATATTTTGCAGGAGAACCGTCTTTTGCAGTGTAAACGCGAAGAAGGCTGAAGTCGCCGGTGTGACGTGGCCAAATCCAGTTGTCGGTATCGCCACCAAATTTTCCCACTGATGATGGGGGAGCACCAACCAAACGAACGTCGTCATATACTTCGTAAACGAACATATAATATTCATTACCTTCGAAAAAATCTTTTACGTCAACGGTATATTTTCCACCTTCTGAATTATCTTTTTTAAGCTTGTTGATGGCTTTGCGAATTTGTTCGCCTCTCTCTTTTGCAGGAGTATTGTAATCAACGCCTTCTAAAACTATTGATGTTACATCTTCCATGCGAACAAGAAAAGTTGCCGAAATATCGGTAGGAATTTCTTCGTCGTGATTTGCAGCCCAAAAACCATTGGTCAAATAGTCGTGTTGAACGCTACTGGCAGCTTGGATAGCTCCGTATGCACAGTGGTGATTTGTAAGCAACAAACCTTCTTTTGAGATAACTTCTGCAGTACAGAATCCGCCAATTTGCACAATTGCGTCTTTCAAACTCGATTTGTTGATACTATATAGTTCTTCGGCTGTAAGGCGTAAACCATATTTTTGCATATCAGCATGGTTCAAGCGATCTACTAACATTGGCAACCACATTCCCTCGTCGGGAGGAGTTGAACCAAAACTTAATGTTGAATTTCCAAGTAGAATCAACACTAAAAAGGATAGAAAAATTTTTCTCATAATTGTTTATTTCTGTTATTTATTTTAATTCTCACGACAAATTTATTCAAATATCCTTATAATTCAATGTTTTTTTAAACTAAAGTTTAGATTTTATGAAAAAATAATACCGATTGGAAGATTATTGAGACCTATTCCTTTGCCATAGAATATATTTTGTTTGCCACAGTTGCCGAGGCTCCACCATCGCCAAGAAGTTCTATCAGCTTATCATAAGCTCTTAAAACATTATCTCTTTTTTCGCCTTTTGAGATTATTTTAGATAGATTTTTTGATACATTTTCCATATTATAATCTCCTTGAATTAGCTCTGTAACAAGCTCTTTATCGGCTATTAAATTCACCAATGAAATATATTTTATTCCTTTCACCAAGCTTCTGGCAATTAAATATGAAATGGGATTTCCCTTGTAGCAAACCACTTGTGGCACTCTAAAAAGTGCTGTTTCGAGGGTTGCTGTGCCCGATGTAACAAGGGCTGCGTGAGAATTTTTTAATAATGAATATGTTTCGTTATAGACAATTTTCACATCGCTATTTTGGGTCAGTTTTTGGTAAAACTGTTCGCTTTGCCAGCCCACACCAGCCACAACAAACTGGTAATCAGGAAAGTGTACCGACACCTTTGACATAAGCGGTAGCATTTTCTGAAGTTCTTGCTTGCGACTTCCGGGTAGCAGAGCTATAATTTCTCTTTTGTCTTTTTTTCTAATCTCCTCTACCTGACTACCATCGTAGGAAGAAGCAGTCTCATTTTTCACAGCATCAAGGAGTGGATGCCCAACATATTCAACCTCGTAATTATGTTTTTTATAAAAATCTTTTTCGAAGGGTAAAATCACAAACATTTTATCTATAAAGCGTTTGACTATCTTCACTCTTCCTTTTTTCCAAGCCCAAAGTTGGGGCGAAATGTAGTAAGCAGTTTTGTATCCAAGTTTTTTTAGCTTTTTCGCCATGCGAAGATTAAAGCCAGGGTAGTCAATAAAAATCACCAAATCGGGTTTAAAGGCTTGGATATCTTCGGTACAAAATTTGAAGTTTTTTGAGATTGTTCTAATATTTAATAGCACCTCAACAAATCCCATAAATGCCAAATCTTTGTAATGTTTGGCAAGTTGTGCACCCTCATTTTCCATCAGTTCGCCACCCCAAGCACGAATAGTGGCATTCTCGTCTACTTTTTTCAACTCTTTGATAAGGTTGGAGCCATGTAGGTCGCCCGATGCTTCGCCAGCAATGATATAATATTTCATAATTTATAAATAAAACCCAAAATAAATCAAGGCAAAAACAAAGGTAATCATCAATATTCCACGACCTGTTTTGTCATATTTCAGTTTGACAAGATAGTATCTCAACCCAAGCATATTACTGAAAATACTTACCAATCCTATGGTTTTATATTTCAAGACTTCGGTTTGTCCGCTATAAAAATCTAAGACTTGCCCTACTCCATATAGTATCCCAAAAACTATTACTGGAATTATTACTCCAACAACAATTCCCATGAATAGTGAGTCTGATTTTAGTCTATTTCCTCTTCCCATTTTTTCAATTCATTAATGTGTTGATGTGCTGTCATATCGTCTTGAACTGGCTGAATTGAAACATAGTTGTTTGCCAAAGCCCATTCGTCTGTATCTTCCTCATTATCAAGGTTTACAAATGAACCTGTGAGCCAATAATAGATACCTCCGTGGGGGTCTTCGTAGGGCACAAGTTCCTCTTTCCAATAGCCTTTAGCCTGCCTTGTAATTTTCATTCCCTTACAATCTTTTTCATCTACATAAGGGATATTTATATTTAGGCTAACTCTTTCGGGAAGACCCTCTTTTAGTACGTTTTTTATAATTTTTCTGGCTACTTTTATAGAGTAAGTGAAATCGGCATCGGGGTCGAAACTTAGAAGCGAAAATCCCAATGCTGGAACATTGGCAAAAGATGCTTCGATGGCAGCAGCCATAGTACCTGAGTATAGCACACTTGTGGCTGAATTGGAGCCGTGGTTTATTCCTGAAATTAAAAGGTCAATTTTTTCATCTTTCAACAAGACTCTTTCGGCTAATTTCACGCAATCGACGGGTGTTCCATTGGTTTTATAGAAGGTGAAATTTTCTTCTTCAACCAATTTTTTCACCCTCAAAGGTACAGTCATGGTTATGGCGTGCGACATTCCGCTTCTGGGTCCGTCGGGTGCAACAACCAAAATTCTACCCAGCCCTTTGGCAGCCTCTATTAGCGAAGCTAAGCCCTTGGCTTCGTGTCCATCATCATTTATAATTACAATTAGGGGTAAATCTTTCATTAAAATGTTTTTTATTGTCAAATATACATAAATTTAGTGAGTTTTGCAACATCTATTTATTTATTCTAATATGAATTTTTTTAGCATTTCCGAGAGTTTTGCACAGGGCAAACCCATTACATTATAATATGAGCCATTTATGGACGAAATACTATGAAAACCAATCCATTCCTGAATGCCATATGCTCCAGCTTTATCAAGCGGACTGTATGTTCTTAAATAATAATCAACTTCATCTTCATCTAATTTATTGAAATAGACCTCAGTACAAACGTAGTCGCTAAGCTCCTTTTTGGGGGAACGCAAACAAATTCCGCTGTAAACTTGGTGAGATTTATCCGAAAGTGAAAAGAGCATCTCTTTTGCCTCTTGCAAATTTTTAGGTTTGCCCAAAACCATATTGTCGTTGTAAACAATGGTGTCGGCAGTTATTAAAATCTGATTTTCATTTTTCAGCTCTATTCCTTGAGATTTTTGCTGGGCTAATGCCATAACTATTTCGCCTGCTGGCAATGAAAAATCTACATTTTCTTCCACTTCTTGAATGGCAACATCAAATTCAAAGCCCATATTTTCTAGTAATACTTTTCGCCGTGGCGAGCCAGATCCAAGAATTAATTGATAGTCCCTATTTATTTTTTCTTGAAGTATCATAAATTACAAAAATCCATAAATTAATATCATTATCAAACCCAAACCCATTACAATTTTCAAAGCTCCTGAAATAAAAGTGTAATCTTGTTTTTCGTCTGCTTTATAAAGCCTACTAATTACATATATTACTGGCAATGTGATTATTACAACACTATATATTGAAACCCATGTTTTGTTTATTTGCACTAAAACATATTGAATATAAGCAGAATAAGCTATGAAAAGAGAGACTAAAACATAAAGAACTTTTTTGGTTTTTTCCATTCCAAGTTTTATGGGAAGTGTTTGTCTTTTTGCCACTTTATCGCCTTCAACATCTTCCATATCTTTTACAATTTCGCGGATTAAGCTAATTAAAAAGGCGAAGATAAAATATATGAAAACTATGTTTGTTGCTTCATTAAAAAACTTTTTGCAATGCACAAAACCGTGTATGGAATTTCTCATTCCAAAAAACTCAAATAGCCACAAAGAAACGATTAAAAAACCGCTCAAAAAGGAGATTACAATATTGCCCCAAAGGAAAGTTCTTTTGTACTTAAATGAGTAGTACCAGAGCATAAAAATTGCAATTATGGGTATGGCGGCAAGGTTTATGGAGCCGATTTTGTATGCTACAAATGTTCCCAAAATTATGCTTATGGCAGAAAAGATGTAGAACAAAGTTTGGGCAAATTTAGGCTTGATTATTGTTCCCACAATTTGCTTTTCGGGCTTATTGATGCCATCTATTGTTTGGTCAAAATAGTCGTTGATTATGTATCCAGCGGCGGTAGTCAATACTGCTGCTATTGTTAGCAGATAAAAGTTTAAATCCGAAATAAAACTAACTCTAAAACAGTTTCTAAGGGCTGGTTCAAAAACATACCAGCGGAAGATGTACAAAGTTAGTGCAACTATGGTCAGATTTAGCACTCTAGTTAATTTTAATATTGCAAAAATTTTTTTCATAATTTATCAGTTTTACCAAACGAAGCTATCTTCATCAAACCACTCACCTTTTACCTTCAGCACTTGCTCTATTATGTCTCTGGCACAGCCTTCGCCTCCCTTTAGGTGCGAAATATAGTGCGATATATCTTTAATTTCTTTTGCTGCATCGGCAGGACAAACCGCCAGTGCCGAAGCCTTCATGGGGTGATAATCGGGAATATCGTCGCCCATATATAATACCTCATCAGGACTAATATTTTTCTCTTTCAAGTAGTTGTTGTAAACTTCTATTTTATTGCTAACGCCGATGAAAACATCTTTAATTTTAAGATTTTCGAACCTTTTTTCCATTGATGGCGATTTTCCTCCGCTGAGGATAACAATATTTAATCCTTTTTTAATGGCTAATTGTATGGCATATCCATCTTTTACGTTGGAACTTCTGAGTTGGTCGCCATCGGGAAGCACCAAAACTTTTCCATCTGTTAGAACTCCGTCAAAATCGAAAATTATTGTATTTATATTTTTTAATTTCTCTTTATAATTTCTCATTTTTTACTGTATTTTTTATGTATCATACTGCTAATCAGCGAATAAAGCTCCTTGGTTTTTTCATCATCGATTATTGATAAATGTTTATCTATTATATTTCTATCATTGCGAATTGCTGGACCTGTTTGAGCATTTTGAGGTGTAGCTTCTTTCATTTTTGCCACTGTTTCGTTTATTAATGGGTATAAAACAGAGAAGTCAATGTTGTTTTTTTCCAAAATTTCTGCCGATAATGTGTAAAGGAAATTGGTGAAATTTGAAGTTAAAACTGCTGCTAAATGTATAAAAAGTCGCTGTTTGCTGTCGATTATGCTAACATTATCACTTATTGATTTGGCTATATCTTCTACAATTTTGGTATTTTTACTGCAATTTGCTTCTACCAAAAAGGGTATTTTGGAATAGTTGCAATCTTGGTTTTTTTGTATTCTTTGCAAGGGATAAAACACTCCGAAGTTTTGGAATTTATTTTCAAAAACATCTATATCCACTGAGCCCGAAGTGTGAAGAATTAGTTTATTTCCAATGTTTGGAATGCTATTTATCATAGCTTTGTAGGCATCATCACTTATGGATAGCAGGATTATGTCGTATGACGAAATATCTTCTGGAAATTTGTCAAAAGGCTTTGCTCCTGTTTCGTGGGCAATTTGCTGACACGATTCTATTTTGCGTCCCACAACGGCTGCAATACTATGTCCAGACAGATGCAGAGCATTGCTGAGATGAAAAGCTACATTGCCTGTTCCGACAATTAAAAATTTATATTTCTGCTTCATATGGCAAAGTTAAAAAAATGGAGCTATGATTTTTATTTTCTTCTATATAAAACTCAAAAAAGTCGGACAAAGCCGACTTTTTTTGAATTTTTTAGAATTGCTTTCTAGATTTCCCAAGTGTCGCCACTATTTAATAGATCATCAACAGATTTTATATTGCTACTTTCTTTAGCAAGAACCAGTTGTTTTTCCACTAATTGGTTGTAGGTTGGGAATTCTGCTGCACGAATTACACCAAAAGCCATTGGGTATAATGGTGGTTTAATTTTGGCAAGCATTAGATGTATTGCTGGATCTTTGGCATACATATCGTGTACTAAAACGTCATCAATTGTGTTTCCATCTTCACCGATAGTAATTACTTCTAAGCCCATTTGTCCCAATTTGATACCTTTATTTTTCTCGGCACCAAATAGCATTGGTTCACCGTGTTGTAGCATCAATTGTGCGTCATCTCTTAGGTCGCGAGATGTAATAGCTCCGTGAGCTTTGTCGTTGAAAATAACGCAGTTTTGAAGAATTTCCACCACCGATGTTCCGTCGTGGCGTGCTGCTTCAAACATAACTTCTGTCATATGTTTTGGTCTTGTATCTAGCGTACGAGCAAAGAAAGTTCCCTGAGCACCAAGTACAAGTTCGCCTGGTTCGAAAGGATGTTCTATTGTTCCAAAGGGCGATGTTTTAGTAACAGAGCCTATGGGTGATGTTGGCGAATATTGTCCTTTTGTTAATCCATAAATTTGATTATTAAAAAGCATAATATTCACGTCTAAGTTACGTCTAACGATATGAATAAAGTGATTTCCACCAATAGCCATTGAGTCGCCGTCGCCTGTTACAATCCAAACGCTCAAGTGAGGATTTGTAATTTTCACTCCAGTGGCTATAACGTTGGCTCTACCGTGAATCCCATGAAAGCCGTATGTGTTAACATAGTATGGGAAACGAGAAGAACATCCAATTCCTGATATAAAACAGAAATTTTCTTTTTTGTATCCAATTTCGGGGAATACATTTGCCACAGAGGCAAGAATAGCATGGGCACCACATCCGGCACACCATTTAACCATTTGATCACTAACGAAGTCCTCTTTTGTCAAAGGTACTTCTGACTTTTCTATTTTTGATAAATCTTTTAAATTCATAATAACCTCCTAGAGCATTTTATTAAACACATCTTTTAACTCCTGAATATCAAAGGGCAAGCCTTGAATTTTATTGTATTGCTCATATGTAAAATCTGGGTGTACCATTCTTAGGTAGTTTACAAATTGTCCTAAATTTAGTTCGCAAACAATAATTTTCTTAAACTTTTTGAATATGTCCGCTGTATTTCTTGGCAGTGGCATAATATATCCAAAATGTGCGTGTCCTATGCTCTTTCCTTCGGCGTGAAGTTCATTAACTGCTGTTCTTACTGCACCAAAAGTTCCGCCCCAGCTTACAACTAAGACATCACCTTCTTGCTCTCCAACAACATCTTGTAGTGGTATTCTTTCAGCCACTTTTTGAACTTTTTCAGCTCTATATTTGGACATTAGTTCGTGGTTTAATGGGTCTGTTGACACCATACCTTTTCCGTCTGTTTTTTCCAGTCCACCAATTCTATGACGTAGCCCTTCTGTTCCAGGTATAGCCCACTGGCGTGCCAATGTTTCCATATCACGTTTGTATGGCTGGTAGTTTTCGTCGTTTGCTTTTGCAATTGGGGGAACAATTTCTGGTAGTTCTGAAACTTTGGGTATTCTGAATAGTTCTGAACCCTGTCCCATTTGACCATCTGTTAGCAAAATTGCTGGAGTCATATGTTCCATGGAATATTTTGCTGTTTCGTAGGCTTTATAGAAACAGTCGGCTGCCGATGATGCTGCAAAAACTATCATTGGAGCTTCTCCGTTTCGTCCAAACAATGCCATGTTAAGGTCTGATTGTTCTGATTTTGTGGGCATTCCCGTTGAGGGTCCACCTCTTTGTACGTTTACCACCACAAGTGGCAATTCTGTAATTACTGCCAATCCTAAGGCTTCTGTTTTGAGCGAAAGCCCTGGTCCAGAGGTTGTTGTAACGGCCATAGCTCCTGCAAAGGAAGCTCCAATAGCTGAACAAACTCCACCAATTTCGTCTTCGGCTTGAAAAACTTTTGTTCCTAAGGATTTTTGTGCTGCCAACTCCATCAAAATTTCTGTTGCTGGAGTGATGGGGTATGAACCTAAAAACAGCTGGCGTCCCGAACGTTCGGCTGCTGCCAACAATCCCCATGCTGTGGCTATATTTCCAGTTATATTACGATAACGTCCTTTGGCAATTTCTGCCACTGGAAGTTGTACTTTCGAAAGCGATAGTTCCGAAGAGTCGGCGTATGCGTAGCCAGAAAGTAGAGATTTCTTATTTGACTCTAAGATTACTGGTTTACTACTAAATTTCTTTTCTAATAGATGGAAGGTTTTCTCTATATCATAATCGCAAATGCTAAGAATCATTCCCAATGCAAAAATATTTCTAGTTCTTTCTGCAAGTCTGCCATCGGCACCTGCCTCTTCAGCTGCTATTTTTGCCAATGAGGTCATGGGAACTTTAAGCAATCGGTAGCTATTTAGCGAATCGTCTTCCAATGGATTGTTTTTATATCCAGCTTTTTCGTATGCTTTTTCCGAAAAGTTGTCAGCATCGGCAAGTATTGTACCGCCAATTTTAACAACTTTAAGATTGGCTGCCAAAGACGCTGGGTTCATACATACTAAGATGTCAACTTCGTCTCCAGAAGTCAACACTTTGCCACCAACATTTACTTGAAAACCCGAAACCCCAGCCACTGTGTTGTGGGGCGGACGAATTTCGGCAGGGTAGTAAGGAAAAGTAGATAAATCGTTACCTTCTAGTGCAGCAGTGTCGGCAAAAAGAGTGCCCGCTAGTTGCATTCCGTCTCCTGAATCACCAGCAAACTTCACAACTACACTATCTTTCTTAATAATCTTTTGGTTTGTGCTGTCCATATATTTAAAATTTTAAATGATTTTCATCTTTAATTATTTTGCAAAGTTAGTCTTTTTTATCTGTATATAGCTGTTTGATTAACATCAACTTAACTATTTTTTATACCACTGAATATCAGCGAGATATGGATTTAAATTTGTTATTGTGAAATTTTAAACAGAAATAATTTTTTTAAATCTTGCATTGTTATTCAAAATTGTAATGTTTTTTACTTAGGAAACACATTTTTATAGTGCTGATAAATTGTCCAAAACTTTTTTACATAATTGGTTGTACGCTTGCCATAATGGTATCCTCCCTTTAATTCGGGCATTTTATAATATTTCGACTTAGATTTTAGCAACAAACATGTGTCCACATTATTGTCCCATACATTGGGGTCTTTACCAATTTTCAATGCAATTTTGCGGGCATCGTCCACATGTGTCGAGCCAGCATTATACGCCGCCACTATAAATTTCCACAACTGTTCTACATCTTCAATTTCGGAGCCATATTTGTTTTCCAAAAAAAGTAAATATTCGGCACCACGTTCTATTTGCTCATCACCCGACATATCTTCCGAAATTCCATATTTTTCGGCTATAACAGGCATTAATTGCAAAAGCCCAAAACTACCGCCAAAGCCAGTTAAACCATCCTTGAACTTTGATTCTAAATATACTATGGAAGCATACATTCTCCAATCCCATTTATGTTTTTTAGCCACCTTTTTAAAAGTTTTATCATATTTAGATAGTTCGTTTTTTTGAACATGCGGAAGGGTATTTTTTAGACTTACAACGGAGTAACTACTTGTGTAATACTTGTTTATTAAAGATTTGAATTTTTGTGTTTTCTGAAAAGATTTCAGCCAAGTATTTACAGAATCGGCCAGCCATTGATTATTTTTATGTGCCAACCAAAACATTGGAATTGTGTCGGAAACTTGCAAAGAGACATCTATATTATTATAGTACTTTGAATATGCTTTGGCAACATGTGCCTCACAAACTGTGTAATCTATTATGGCATTGGACAAGTTTTCTATTAGATTTTCGGTATTATTTTCTGCATCAAAAACAAAAGAAACATTATTATCTCTAATGCGCGAGTCTTCTCTCAAAGTAACTCTATAATGACTCCAAATGGGAATATGTATTTGAATATCTCTCAGTGAGTCAATATCTTTTATTACCGGATTATCGTGAGATTTTCTCTGCACCAAAACCAAAGGCTGCCTATGAATACAATTAGACCGACTCAAAAAATCTCGGCTTAAATAGTTGCACGAAAAATTTCCCACCAATAAATCAGACTCATATTCGGCTATGCTTTTATACTCATCTTTTATGTTGTCGTAGGTGTTTATTTCCAAATCGAGCCCCATATGTGAGGCAAATTCTTCTAAAAGTTCCAAATGAAAACCTAGAGCTTTACCTTTATATATATAGTAGTCTGTACCGTTGTGGTTCAGAGTAGCACGCAACGAACCACGGGCATATATGCTATCCTTGGCGTTGTACTCCACCACCTCCACTTTTGTATTGCTACACGAAAATAGTAGTAAAAGAGGCAGAAATAAGAAAAATAAATGCTTCATAATTGGCATCTAATTTTGGGCAAAAATAATAAATTTATTACTCATGCATGTTAAATTTACAAAGTTTTACACATGAAAAAGGATTTAGAGATATTAAAAAACAATACAACTTTTTGATATACAAATGTTTATACTCTATATTAGATTTATTTCCATAGGCTTAAATTGACGTAATGGAAAAATTGTTGGTTGTTTTTTAATTTTATTGGGCTAATTTAATAGCTTTGCAAAAGATAAGTTTTGAATTTTAGAATCAAATAAGTTGAAAACAATTTAAAGCATATAATTATGAAAAAACTGTTTGTTTATTTTTTTATTTTGACCTTAGTATCGTGTGGGGGCTCTTTTGGCGATTTCTCCACCAGTTCGACAGGTGTTGCCAGCGAGATTTTAGTGGTATCACAACCCGATATTTGGCAGGGTGAATTTAAAGACACCGTTAGTGCAATTTTCACAGATGTGATGTATGGTCTGCCACAGCCTGAGTCGCGTTTTAGCATTTTGGCAATACCAAATGAGAAGTTCACAAAAATATTGCAACCCTATAGAAATATTTTTATTCCAGAAATAGACCCAAGCTTGGAAAAAAGTAAGCTTAAATTAGCCCACGACAAATGGGCAACACCACAAACCATTGTGCAACTGCAATCGCCAAACAGAACTAAGCTTATTGAAGATTTTGTAAGATATAAAGACCAGATAATGGATTATTTTCATGAATCAGAGCTACGTCGCTACCAGAGATTAAATGATAGATCTAAAGATTTTGCAATCATAAATATGATAAAGGAGAAATACAAATTCAATTTTACAATTCCTAAGGATTATTTTGTTGCCACAAAGGAGGACGATTTTTTGTGGCTTCGCAAAGAGATGTCCACCATGAGCCACGCTATTTTGTTCTATAAAGTTCCATATACAGATACAAAGCAATTTAGCTCGGAAGAGATTATAAAAATTAGGAATAGCTTTGTGAACGAAAATATTCCCGGCTCCATCGAAGGCTCATATATGACCACTTCGTTGGATGTTTATCTGCCTGAGTCGAAAGTTATAGATTTCAAAGAGATGTATGCGGTGGAAACTCGCGGCTTGTGGAAACTTGTAAACGACTTTATGGGTGGACCTTTTGTAAATATCTGTTTCACAAACCCTGAAGGCGACCAGCTCTATTTTATAGAGGGCTTTGTTTATGCCCCCGAAAATAGCAAGCGTGACCAAATAAGACAGGTTGAAGCTATTTTGAACACCTTTGAGTGGGTGGAATAGCTTTAAAGATAGTTGCCAAACAATTTGAAGAAAAACTCTAAGACTGAAAATATTTATATAAACATTTTTTAACACATCTCTCATTTTAAGCATGGGAGGGATATTGCGTTAGGTTTAGAAAAAAAACAAAGACAAAAAACTTAATTTTACTTGACATTGTTACTTCATAGCTTTACTTTTGAAATAATAAACTTTTCAAAACAGGATGTCCTTATCAAATTTGTCAGAAATATTTCACATCCCAAACTATTTTAAATGTACACAATTACAGTCTTTAGTCAAGAAAAAAAACTATCACAAAAATCAAAAGACGAGATTACAAATTTTCTTCACAAAAACCTTGAAGAATATGGTGACTCCAAAGTGGATATTAAAAGGGCTATAGGCTATGCACAAGGCGAAAACAAATCCTTTGGAGGTTCAATTATTATCGCCAAAAGTGGAAATGAAATCGTTGGCATTGTTGTTTTAAACAAAACAGGAATGGCTGGCTATATCCCGGAAAACATTTTAGTTTATATTGCCACTTCTTCCCTGCATAGAGGAAAAGGGATAGGAAAGTTATTAATGAATAAAACAATAGAAATTTCTAATGGCGACATAGCTCTTCACGTTGAAGCCAACAATCCAGCATTATACCTTTACGAGAAAATTGGATTTACAAATAAGTATTTAGAAATGAGATATATACACTAAAATTATGGCTTATATAACTTTCGACATATCGAAATTAAAATCAAATTTAGAATACCTTGAAAATCTTTTCCAAAATAACAATATAAAGTGGGCTGTTGTTACCAAACTACTCAGCGGCAATAAGTTATTTCTTAATGAATTATTGAAGTTTAACATAAAGCAAGTTGCCGACTCACGGGTATCAAATCTTAGAGCTATAAAAAGGATAAAACCAAACATTGAAACTATTTATATAAAGCCACCTGCAAAAAGTGCTATTCCAGGAGTTGTGAAATATGCTGATATTAGCATGAACACCGAAATAAAGACCATTCAACTTCTTTCGCGAGAAGCTCAAAAGCAGAATAAAACTCACAAGGTTATAATAATGATAGAGCTAGGCGACTTGCGCGAGGGGGTTATGGGAGATGACTTTGTGGATTTTTACAGAGATGTGTTTAAGCTCAAAGGCATTGAAGTTGCAGGAATTGGCAGTAATTTGAGCTGTTTTAGTGGAGTTTTACCCAATCAAGATAAATTAATACAGTTGAGTTTATACAAAGAACTTATCGAAGCTAAATTCAATAGAAAAATAAATTTTGTTTCTGGAGGTTCATCTGTTACAATAAACTTGATTTTACAAAAGCTTTTGCCAAGAGGAATTAATCATTTCAGAATAGGCGAATCAATATTTTTAGGCACTGATGTTTATAACAATTCAGTCATAGACAGGATGAAATCAAATGTTTTTAAGCTTTATGCTGAAATAATTGAATTGATAGATAAGCCAATGTATCCTATTGGCGAAATTGGAACAAATGTTGAGGGTAAAAGCGCCACACTAGACGAAGATAAAATTGGGCAAAGCTCCAATAGAGCTATTATTGACATCGGACTTCTTGACGCTGAAATTGAACACATGGAGCTGAGTGACAAGAGTTTAAACTTTGTTGGTGCCAGTTCAGATATGATTGTTATTGATTTGCATCACAATAAAAACAACTATAAAGTTGGTGATCTTATTGAAATAAAACTCGACTATATGGCCATTTTAAGAGTTATGAACTCAAGGTATATCGACAAAAAAATAATTAATGAAATAAATTAGCAATATATAGAATAATTGTGATAAAAAAAGGCTTTGTTCCCAACACACTTTATAATTTAAATCAACAAAAATATCTTTGATATAAAATCTAACTTTTGCGTCAAATACAATAAAAGGACTTGCGATTTTGCAAGTCCTTTTATCATTGAAAACTTAAAATTAAGACATTGGTTTTATTATTTGAAATTCAGTGCAATTTCGTATAATTCTTCTACTTTTTTCCAGTCAACCACGTTCCAATATGTTCCCACATATTCTGGACGACGGTTTTGGAATTTCAGGTAGTATGCGTGCTCCCACACATCAATTCCCATAATTGGGTAGCCTTGTTTTTCGGCCACATCCATAAATGGATTATCTTGATTGGGCGTTGAGCTCACAAAAAGTTTTCCATCTTTTCCTAAGGATAACCATGCCCAACCGCTACCAAAACGAGTTTTAGCGGCATTTTCAAATTCCTCTTTAAAGGCTTCAAACGAGCCAAAATCTTTTTCAATGGCATCTTTTAGTTTACCTTGAGGGGCTTTCTGTGGCGAACCAGAGAGTATATTCCAAAACAGATGGTGATTGAAATATCCACCGCCATTGTTGCGAACTCCCACGGGATATTGGCTAATATTTTGCATAAGCTCCAGAAGCGAAACTCCAGCTTTTGGGCTATCTTTCATGGCAGCCATTAGGTTGTCGTAATATGCTTTATGGTGTTTTGAATAGTGAATTTCCATTGTCATTTTGTCGAAATGAGGCTCTAATGCGTCGTATGAATATGGTAATTCGTAAAATACTAAATCTGAAATTTTATTTTTTAATACTTCCATTGTTTTATTTTTTTTATTGTTAATACTTTGTCCATTTACTGAAATCATAATCATTGCCACTACAACATAGCTTGAAACGAATTTTAATGTTCTTGAAAATGATTTTATATTTTTATTTTCCTTTGTTTTCATTTTAGAAATCTTTATTTAGACTAATTACTAATAACACAACGTTAATATCTCATTTTTGTTTACTCTCTTGTATCGAAAAAAGCTATTTATTCATAGATAGAAACTAAAACTAACAAATACTTAATACTCAAGACTGAATTTATATCACTATATATCAGCGAGATAGAAACATTAACATTAATTATTATTGTATAAATGCTTGTCTTTTTATTTAAATTCGCTAACTTCGTGCAAAACTTTAATTATTGTAGAATTTAATTAAAATCAATATTAATAAAAACATTAAAAAATGGCAATTAAAGGAGCTATAGTTGTGGACATAGAGTACTGCAAAGGCTGTGGAGTTTGCGTAGGAGCTTGTCCTCAAGAGGTTATTAGACTATCTAAGAAAGTAAATGGCAAGGGTTATAACTTTGCCGAGATGCAAAACGATGCTTGCGTTGGATGTTCCAACTGTGCAGTAGTGTGCCCTGATGGGGTTATCACAGTATATCGTTTAAAAGTATAAATTAGAAACATTAAAATATTTACGAGATGAAAGAACTCAGATTAATGAAAGGTAATGAAGCCATAGCTGAGGCGGCAATTCGTATTGGAGTTGACGGTTATTTTGGCTATCCTATTACCCCTCAGTCGGAAGTATTAGAGCATCTTATGGCAGAGAAGCCATGGGAAAAAACCGGCATGGTAGTTTTACAAGCAGAAAGTGAAGTTGCTTCAATTAACATGGTGTATGGTGGTGCAGCTTGCGGTAAAAAAGTAATGACAACATCTTCAAGCCCTGGCTTTAGTTTAATGCAAGAAGGAATGTCGTATATTGCTGGTGCCGAGCTTCCTTGCGTTGTTGCCAACGTTGTTCGTGGAGGTCCCGGACTAGGCACTATTCAGCCTTCACAAGCTGACTATTTTCAAGCCACAAAAGGTGGTGGACACGGTGACTATAAGCTTATAACCTTAGCACCTTCTACTGTTCAAGAAATGTATGATTTTGTAGGTTTATCATTTGAATTAGCATTCAAATATCGCAATCCTGCTATAATTTTATCAGACGGACTTATTGGACAGATGATGGAAAAGGTTTATTTAACCGAATATAAAGAACGCTGGAGCGATGAATATATTAACAAAACTTTCCCATGGGCAACCACTGGTAGAGCCGCAGACAGAGGTAATTCAATAATTACATCATTGCAACTTCAAGCCGATAAACAAGAGGAAGTAAACTTAAGATTACAAAAGAAATATCGCGAAATTGAAGATAATGAAGTAAGATACGAACTTATCAACTGCGAAGATGCCGACTACTATTTTATAGCATACGGTTCATCTGCTCGTATTAGCCAAAAAGCTATGGAGTTGGCAGCTGAAGAAGGAATTAAAGTAGGACTTATTCGTCCAATAACCTTATGGCCTTTTCCCACAAAAATCATTAGAGAATTGGGACAAAAGTCAAAAGGAGTTTTATCGGTAGAGATGAGTGCCGGACAAATGGTAGAAGACGTAAGATTAGCCATTGAAGGTAAAGTAAAAGTTGAACATTTTGGCAGATTTGGCGGCGTTATTCACTCACCAGCAGAAATATTAAACGCATTAAAAACAAAAATTATTGGAGGATAAACCATGTCTGAAGTAAGATTAGAAGATATAATAAAGCCCGAAAATAAAGTATATAGTAAAACTGATTTGCTTACCGACACAGTTATGCACTACTGCCCTGGTTGTGGACACGGTACAGCGCATCGTATTGTGGCTGAAGTTATTGAAGAACTAGGTGCACAAAACAACACAGTAGGAATTGCTCCTGTTGGATGTTCTGTTTTAGCATACAATTATTTTAACATTGACGTACAACAAGCAGCTCACGGACGTGCACCTGCTTTGGCTACGGCTGTGAAAAGATTAATGCCTGATCGTTTAGTTTTCACTTATCAAGGTGATGGCGACTTGGCAGCAATTGGTACAGGTGAAACAATTCATGCTTGCAACCGTGGCGAAAATATTACCATCATATTTATTAATAATGGTATCTACGGTATGACAGGTGGACAAATGGCACCTACAACACTTCCAAATATGAAGTCGTCAACTTCGCCATTCGGTAGAGATGTTGAAATGATGGGTAATCCATTAAAAATAACTGAATTGTTGGCACAACTACCTGGAACAGCATATGTTACACGCCAAGCAGTACACACACCTGCGCACGTACGCCGTACTAAAAAAGCTATCCGCAAAGCATTTGATTTGCAAGCTAAAGGTGCAGGTACAACATTCGTAGAAATCGTATCGAACTGTAATTCAGGATGGAAAATGACTCCAGTTGATGCAAATAAATGGATGGAAGAAAATATGTTCCCATACTATCCACTTGGCGACATCAAGATTCCTGCCGAATAGTAGTTTTAATGTTAATTTTAAAAAATTGAATCATGACAGAAGAAATAATCATAGCAGGTTTTGGCGGACAAGGCGTTTTATCAATGGGGATGATCTTGGCATACTCTGGAATAATGCAAGATAAAGAGGTGAGCTGGATGCCATCATACGGTCCCGAAATGAGAGGTGGAACATCTAATGTTACAGTTATCATTAGCGACACACGTATTAGCTCCCCATCGTTGAACATGTTCGACACTGCAATAATTTTAAATCAACAATCACTTGATAAATTTGAAAATGCTGTGAAACCCGGCGGACTGTTAATTTACGACCCAAACGGAGTAAATAGACACCCCGAACGTAAAGACATAAATATTTATCAAATAGCTGCAACAGATAAAGCTGCAGAATTAGGAATAGCCAGATTATTTAATATGATAGTTTTAGGCGGATTCCTCAAAGTAAAACCAGTAATTAGTGAAGAGTATATCGAATTGGGATTGCAAAAATCTCTACCTGAACGTCATCATAAATTGATACCCGATAATCTCAAAGCTGTACAAACTGGTAAAGAAATTATAAAAGCTATACAAACTGTATAGTCGATTTATAAAACAACATAAAAAGAGGCTGTCTCAAAAACGGGGCAGCCTTTTATTACATCTTAAATGAAAAAAATGAAAAGGCTTTTTAGAAAAAATAGCGACAGCAAATACATCTTACTGCTATTGCTGATAAGTCTATTAAGCTTTTCTGACCTGCTTTTCCATCCCATGAAATGGGATATGATAGACTACTTCTTACCCATGCGAAGATTGATTGGCGAAACTCTTCGCTCTGGAAACTTACCCCTATGGAACCCATATATAATGTTAGGACAACCCATTTATGCCGACCCCCAGAGCGGAGCTTGGTATCCCATAGCTTGGATTTTGGGAAGCATATTTGGATACAACATTTTCACAATATCATTTGAATATGTTCTACATGTTTTTCTTGCAGGATTGGGTGTTTATTTGCTTTTGAAAACATTGAATTTCGAAAGGAAAATTGCATTCACTATGGGCGTAGCCTATATGCTTTCGGGCTTTTTTGTGGGAAACGGACAGCACCTATCGTGGATAATTGCTGGCACTTGGCTGCCTTTTGTAATTAGCTCATACTTAAAGCTTTACCTCAAAATTAATATCGAAAACAGCCTAAAGTTTAGTTTTTTTGTTGCACTAATTTTTAGTGGCGGATATCCTGCCGTTGGTTTTATTTTATTTTATATACTGCTAATATCCTCCATTTTTCTGATTATCAGAAGGTTGAGAAATAGAGAAAAAAAAGAAGTTCGAAAACATATAAAATTTATATCAATTTCGATGGCTATAATTTTGCCAATTTTAGCCATATTTTTTGTATCAAATATTGAAATACTACCCCATGTTACAAGGGCTTCAAGTCTAACAAAAGAGAGTGCCCTAACGGGACATTTTCACCCAAAAGGATTATTGTCTCTCATTGCACCTCTGAGCGTTCATATTCCAAATACTTGGGACGTTTTTGGAACCGATTTATCCATGATAAACGCCTATTTTGGCTTAATAGTTCTAATTTTCGCCATTGTGGCTTTGCTAAAAATAAAAGATAAAAAAGTATATTATTTATTTGTTTTGGCACTCCTATTCATCCTAACTGCCATGGGGGTTTATACAGGAATTAGAGGCTTTTTATTTGACTATATTCCACTGATGAACTACTTTAGATTCCCATCAATTTTCAGACTGTTTTTTATTCTTTTTATGGTCATAATTTCAGCCTATGGACTGCAATATTTCAAAGAAAAAAACTCAAACAAATTATTGATAATTCTAAGCTCTGCAATTGCACTTGCAATCACAGGTACAATCGTTTTCTTCAGATCATACACCTACCTTAATCTTTTAGATACGGCAAAAAATGGAATTTTTAAATACAATGAAAACATTTTCTTAGAACAAGCATTTTCTTTTAATGCCTTATTTCAACTAACAATTTTACTGCTGTTAATTTTAGTACTTATTTTTATTAAAAACAGAAAATTGGGTTTCAATCTCACTATATTCATAATTATTGCTGAATTGTTTATTTCAACAAAACTCACATCGCCCTACACAGTTTATGACGAATTTATGAGTGCTGCAGAATCAAAGAATTATCTCAACTCTTTTGAAAAAAAATTCTCTTTGCCCAATGGCGAAGCCATCGCTTTGCAAACAGAGATAATGAAAAAACAGACGCCATTTTGGAGAAATCTGACAATGTATAATCATCAGGTTTCCAATTCTGGTTTCACACCTTTTGTCCTTGGTGAGCATAGGGAGCTAAACGACAATTTTACAGATTTCAGAGATTCCATAATTCAAAATAGTGTGGTTTATATTCCTGAAAAAGTTTATCCCAATTCTCTTTTCAAAAACAGCTACGAAAAGGGCGAAATTTCTTCTAAAGATGCTTTTTTTAACGTTTCTGATATATTTGAAAACAGTGCTAGTGTAGAGTTTCAGATATTAAAATTCACTCCCAACAAAATTGAGATAGTATATAATGCAAGTTCAGATGCATATTTGATTTTGCAACAGCATAATTATCCACACTGGCGTGCAAAAATAGATGATAAAACAGTGCCTTTGGAGCAAGCTAATATTTTCTTTATGGGGATAAAACTTCCATCAAATTCACATAAAGTAGTCTTTGAATTTAAACCCAAATTAGCAAAAACAGCTTTTTATATTAGTGCCTTTTCATGGATTTTGATTGTATTGTTGCTTTTGTTTTTGAGACTAAAAAAGGCAAAAATGCTAAATTAAATCTATCGACTCCGCTCCCATTCAAGTATTTCAATTTTTCTCTCCTTTCCTCATCTGTAGCCTCCAATTTTGCCCGAAATTTGTACTACTCTATGACATGGAATTATAAAAGCTACGGGATTACTACCAGTGGCTGTTCCAACAGCCCGAAATGCTTTGGGATTGCCTATGTTTTCGGCAATTTTGCCATAAGTTGTAGTTTCTCCAAAGGGAATTTCCAAAAGTGCTTTCCACACCTCAAACTGAAAATCGGTGGCTAATAAATGGAGTTTTATTTCCTCTGAAACTCTATTGTTTTTAGAAAAAGTGGATAGGGCAATTTCGTGAAAATCGTTGCTTTTTTGGCTCACCTTAATTTTTTGGGGACTAAGCAAAAAGTTTCTCCATTCTGAATAGAAAGAATTTAGTATCTATTACTCCTCTTAAATTAGCACGGAATAGTTTTATTTTAGAATTAAAAGATTCAGCATTTGCATTTGTAAACCTATTTTCATCAAAGAAATTTAAAATTGTTTCCAAGTGATATTTTATACTAT
>JAAYKF010000182.1 GCA_012522535.1 Bacteroidales bacterium | reverse complement strand
TCATAACCCGAAGGTATGTCATTAACATTTCCAATGCCTGAATATGTAGAAGCTTGCCAATAAGTGTCTTGACAAACTGTAATGGCTCCAACACAATCCTGAGGATTTTGAGCAGAAGAGCTGTTGATGAAGATAACTAAAATAGCGAAAATAAAAGAAATGATGCTTAAAATCTTTTTCATAGGCAACAGCTTTACAATAATATATAATAAGACAAAAAAGTTTTAATGTAGTTGTCTATGTGTTATAAATTTATAATCTGTCTAAATAAAAAACAAATAGAAGAGCTTGTTTGTGAAATATTTGTTTATCGTTAGGAGTGTTTTAGTAAATAAGTGGATATTTCAAAATTGGAATAAGTGAAAATTTTAATTAAATCTTTTATAGAGTCGCTATTAATGCCTGTTTTAAAAGAATTGGTTAAATCGTAAAACCTATCACCACTCTCTTTAGTCTTAATAAATAATAGACTATCTCCGATGGCTCCATAGTTGCTACCGTTGGTATATGGTGCGTAATTTCTACTTGTTTCAAAAAGGTTTACTCCTAAAGTGTTATTAATATATTGATGTCCTAAAATATGCATCAAACTTGGGTAAATATCCATTTGTGAAGCAATTCCTTGGTATGAATAAACACTGTCTATAATTTTTGGTGAGTAAAAAATTATGGGTGTGTGATGATAGCTAAGGCTTATCTCATAGGGTGTAGCAGAGTGAAAACCGTGGTCGGCAACAAAAACAAAAATTGTATTATCAAACCAATCTGTTTTTTTGGCATTCTCGATAAACTGACCAATTGCCCAATCGGAATATTCTATGGTCTGAATTTTTACATCCGAACTTTTTGGCTTGAAATTTATATCCTTGGGAACTTCGTAAGGACCATGATTTGTGCTTGTTAAAAAGCTTGCAAAAAATGGCTCTTTAGTCTTGGATAAAATTTCAATTCCCTTGTCAAACATAATGTGGTCTGGCACACCAAGAGTATTTACAACCTCCTTAGAAGGATAGTCTTTTTGCGAAATAATTTTATCAAAATTATTAGCCATCAAAAAGCCGCCAATATTGTCAAACTGCTCGTCGTGAGTCATAAAGAACATTGTTTTGTAGTAGTTTTCTTTCAATGTTTTTGAAATGCCGTCATATTCAGGAATAGGGAAAATATTCATAGGGTGTTTTTGTGGAAGTGCTGGAAGCGAAAATAGGGTCGAAAAAATCCCATTATGTGTATGAATTCCAGCTGTATATGCCTTGTCAAACGATATGGAATTGTTAGCCAGTGTGTCCAACGCTGGGCAAAGTTTGTTTGGATTTCCAAACCTCTCTAAATTTGCCGCACCCATACTCTCCATTATAACAATTACAATATTATAATTATTGGGATTTCTGCCAATATTTTCTTGGCGTGCAATGGGAGAAATTTCCTCAATTGGTTCAAAATTAAATTCTTTTTGAATAATCTCAAAAGCTTGGTTTTCGTCCATAAAGCTAATCTCTTTGTCTCTATTTTTTACATCGTCTAAATAGCTACGCAAAAGCGTGAAAACAGGATTTAAACCCAAATTATTGATGTGAGAATATGGCGAAAAAAAGGCTGTGCCAATGCGAATGGGCGATTTCTTCTCCACACGACCTCTTATCCCTAAAAAGAGTAGTGAGAAAATAAGAATATTTATTATGCTAAATTGTATAATATTGATTTTAAGAGATTTAGCCTCGAAATAAGTTTTCTCCGAAATATAATTTCTGAACAGTTTTTTAAGAATAATAATCCACAGGAAAACATATAATATAAATGGAAGAATTGCCAACCAATATTTTGGTTCCTGAAAAATCATTTTAAAAACAAAAATAGGCGAGTCTAACCACTGAAAAGCATTGATATTGAATCTATTACCAAATTGAAGATAGTAGGGAATATCGGCAAAGCAAATTAAAAAAGCTATGGGATAGAGCAAATATAGATACCATTTTGCAAATTTGGAAATAATTTTTTTACTACTTTTCCACCCTTCAGCTATGGTCAAAACCAAGAGCGGAATGGCAAGAATGTAGCTGCTTATAACTGTGTCGAAGCGCCAGCCCATAAAAAATGCCTTTAGAATAAGGGTGAATTTTCCTTCGGAAATAATGGAAAGTTGCTGATAGCTTAAAATAAACAGCCCCAATCTTAAGAGTGTAAACAGCACAATACCAGTTAGATATATTTTGAAAATTAGTTTTATCTGTGCAGGTATTCTAATCATTTCTGAATTTTAAATAGAGTTTTTACTCTAAATCGTCAATGCTTTTATGTATGGCGTAGGCTCTCCACTTTTCAATCACATCGAGCATATCTTGAGGAAGTTCTGTTTCGATGTGCATTTTCTCATTTTTTGTGGGATGCATAAATCCCAATGATTTTGCATGCAGAGCTTGTCGAGGTATTATTTTAAAACAGTTTTGAATAAACTGTCTATATTTTGTGAAAGTTGTTCCTTTCAAAATTTGGTCGCCGCCATATGTGGCATCGTTGAACAAGGGGTGTCCGATATATTTCATATGTGCCCTAATTTGATGTGTTCTTCCAGTCTCCAATTGGCATTCCACTAAGCTAACATAGCCAAACCTCTCTGTCATTTTCCAATGTGTTATGGCGTGTTTTCCATATTCTCCATCGGGAAAAACTGTCATCACTTTTCTATCTTTCAGGCTGCGCCCAATATGTCCGGTAATTGTTCCACTATCATCTTCCAAATTACCCCAAACCAAGGCTTGATATTTTCGCTCTATGGTTCTATGGAAAAAGTCGTGGGCAAGTTTAGTTTGGGCAAATTCATTTTTCGCCACAATCATCACTCCGCTGGTGTCTTTATCAATGCGGTGTACCAAGCAAACTTGTGGTGGATTTTCGCTTTGCTGAAATGGCAAAAACAGAAAACTCAATGCATTAACCAAAGTACCAGTATAATTGCCATAAGCTGGGTGTACAACCATCCCAGGCTCTTTGTTTATAATGATAATATCTTCATCTTCATAAATAATTTGAAGCTCTATATCTTGTGGAATTATCTCAATTTCGCGAGGCGGCTCCGACATTACAACCGAAATTATATCGCCGGGTTTTACCTTATAATTTTGTTTTACAGCAAGGTCATTAACCAAAATATTGCCAGCCTTAGCAGCATTTTGAATTTTATTGCGAGAGGTATTCTCAATACGATTTATGAGAAATTTATCAATTCTAAGCAAAGATTGTTTAGCATCGGCTACAAATCTGTGATGCTCATAAAGCTCCTCAATCTCCTCAATCTCTTCATTTTTGTCTTCAAAAGTATTGTCTTCTAGCATTTATCGAGATATTATAATTTGCTGACGATTAGTGGAGTCTTTGCAACGAAGTTCAATAATGTAAATTCCATTATTTAAACTGCTCAAATCCAGTTCTCTTCTGTCTTTATCCTGAAAAACTAATCTACCCATCATATCAAAAATATTGATATACATGTCGTTGATATTTTTATCGTAAGATAGTTTTAAGACATTGCCACTCAGAGGGTTGGGGTAGATTTTGAAATTGTTTTCTGCCTTGGCTTCATTAATGTTTGCCAAAGAAAATCTTTGCCCTAACATTGGTCTTATCATCAAAGCACCGTAGTAAAATGTATTGGTCCAGCTTCCGTCTGTATTATAAAAAATGTGTGATGAAGCATCATTATTTCTATCGAAGCCTATGTTTAAATTTGTGTTTGAATTTTGTTTCCAGCCCATATAAAAAGTGCCAGAAACCGCCAAGGGCTCGTCCAGCTTATATGTTTGATACTCATTTATAGAATCGCCAAACAAGGGTAAAGTCATAGGTTTTTGGTATATGATTTCGCCCGGTTTATTATTGTCGTTATTCCACACTGTTAGCACAAATTC
>JAAYKF010000181.1 GCA_012522535.1 Bacteroidales bacterium | reverse complement strand
GTTAAATTAATAACTTCCCTTTTTTTGAGGTCTCGAGCGGAATCGAACCGCTGTACAAGGTTTTGCAGACCTCTGCCTAACCGCTCGGCCACGAGACCAATTGAAATGCAAAAGTACTAATTTAATTCTTAATATCAAAATTAAAATCTCTTTTGTAAAGTTTTTTTCAAGAAATTTACCTTTCTTCCATCAAAGTATATGACACACTTCCAATTTTTCCACCTAAGGGTGGATTCATTTTGGATATTTTTACTTGAATTTTCTCTATCGATTCAAAATTTTTTAGTAATATATTGCAAACTCGTCTGGCAACATTCTCAATAAGTTTTGAGGGTTTTTGCATCTCTTCCTTTACCAAGCCATACGCTTTTTGATAGTCAACAGTGTCGTATAAGTTGTCGCTTTGCTCTGCTGCGGCGTAGTTACCGTATATTTCAATATCAACATTAAACCAAGTTCCCACAATTTGCTCTTCGCTAAAACATCCGTGATAAGAGAAAAATTCTAAGTCTGAAAGTGTTATTTTTCGCATTTTTTATTGCAAATTTAGAAATATTTTGTACATTGGCACGATAATTGTTTTGTTAATTTCAGAAATTTGTTTAATTTAAAATTTAGAATTATGAAAAAGTCAATCATTTTTATCGCAGTAAGCCTTTTTATGTTTACAACAGCTGTAAGCTACGGGCAGTTACAAAAGAAATCAGCAGATCCAACAGTTACAATTCCTGGAGTTAGTACCAACAAAAGGAGTGTCTCAAAAGCAGAACTTGTTAGTGCTGGCAAAATTACCATATCTGACAGTAGATATAAAATTACTGGTTTTGATTTATTTGTTGGAGATCAAAGATTTAGCTCTACATCAGATAAATTAACCCCACAAATGAAAAATGCAATTAATGAAGTAAGTTCTACAGTAGATTTGATTGTTTGCAAAATTACAGCAGTTCCCAAAAACCAACCAGATGGTAATCCAGTGTACCCCAAGGAAGTTAGAACCAAAGTTAGCCCTAATTAATATCCTTTAAATCTAAAGATATGAAAAATAAAGCATTTTATATATTCTTGGGTATAATGTTAATTGGTCTTACATCGTTTGCACAGTTTTCGAGAGCAACCCAAGTAACAATTGCAGGAGCAAAATCTGGAAATCTGACCAAATCAAAAGTAGTAAATGCAGGAGAACTAGTAATATCCGACAGAGCAAAGACAATAAGCTCATTCGAAATGTCATTCAAATCAAGTAGTGGAGTAGTTGTTTATACATCAAACAATAAAAAGCTAACTCAGGAAATGAAGAATGCAATTAATGGGATAAAGTTTCCAACAAAAGTAACATTCAGAAATATTATGGCTCACACAAATGCCAATCCGGATAGGAAAGAAAGGCTCCAAGAGTTTACAATAACAGTACAATAATTTAAAACTGCCGAAAGGCAGTTTTTTTTATTCAAACTCTATTTAAGTGCAATCAGTATTATAGTTTTATACTTTGGCACGACCTTTGTCATATAAATTAATATAATTCAAATAATATTTAATAAAAAAACAACAATTATGAAAAAGTCAATCGTTTTAATCGCAGTTAGCATTTTTATGCTTTCAAGTTTTGTAAGTCAAGCTCAGTTCCAACAAAAAAAACCTCAAGCAAAAGAAAACAATATAGTAGTTGATGGATTTAATCCTAAAACAAATACACTTGAGTTGGGCAAATTAACGCCAAACTCAACATTGGAAATTGAAGGTGGACAAAAAGTATCAAAATTTTCAGTTTTAATTGGAGGTAAAAAATATTTATCTAAAGATGATAAGTTTACACCTGAAATGATACGTGCTTTAAATAATATTACAAAACCACAAGAAATTTCAATTGTAGATATTTATGCAATTAGCCCAGCTGTAAGGAATACAAGAGCAATAAAGCTAGAACCAATTAAGCTTAAAGTGCTTCCAAAACAAGATTCAACAAAGTAGTTAATACCAAAAATAACCCGGGAAACCGGGTTATTTTTTTATTCAAATCACTCGACAGCAAACGACTACAAGTGAATACTATCGAAAGTAATTGATTATTAACCGAATAAAGGATTAGTCCTGCCATAACTTTGCATCATCGTTCATTTGTAACAATCAAAATCTAATTATTAACAACTTAAATTTATTTATTATGAGCAGAACAGTAAACAGAGTAGAATTGACAGGATTTGCAGGAAGAGATGCAGAATTGGTTGAATTTGGCAAAGACAATGCTTTATTAAGATTTTCCATTGCCACCAGCGAAAGTTATAAGCGTGCCACAGGCGAGTGGGCAACAAATACCACTTGGCATAATGTTATTATGTGGGGCGATGCTGCCAGAAGAGGAAAAGAGATTGTGAAAAAAGGTGCAAAAATCTCTTTAGTAGGGAAATTGGTTTCGCGCACATACGAAGATAAAGTAGGTAATAAAAAATATATCTACGAAGTGCAAACCAGCGAAGTTAAATTAGTGGAAGATAAGGTTTTGGAAGAAGTGGAAGCTTAGTAAAATTGTTGGATTATCCAAAAAGGGGCTGTTAGAAACGACAGCCCCTTTTTTATATTTAATGTAAAATCACAATGCTTATGCCATCGCCGCCATATTCTTGTTTTTCGTCGTAAAATTTTTCCACAAAATCGTTAGCTTGTAGAGTTTCACGAACAATTTTCCTTAAAATTCCACTCCCTTTTCCATGCAGAATTTTTAACTCTTTAACGCCAAGTTGCACAGCATCGTCAATAAGCTTTTCAACTTCTTGAACGGCTTCTTCTGCACGTTTGCCTCTAATGTCAATATTGGGTTTAAAATTTACAGATTTCTCTTGAATCCTTTTGTAGATGCTCTCTGTTTGTTTTGGATTTTTGTTTAGTTTTTTATACTCCGATTTACTAATAGGTTCAATTTTTGATGTGGAAGTACGAAGTATTACACCATTAATATCCACCACAACTTCACCGTTTTTTTTAATTTCTACAATTTTGGCTTGAGTTCCAACTTCAGTGAGAAAAACAGGATCATTGGGTTTTAAGTCATCAATCTTTAGGCTTATAGTTTTTTTAGGCTTGTTTGGCTTTTCATTCTGTTCAATAGTTTTTATTTCAACTTCCAAGCTTTTACGAATATCTTCCACTTTTTTACGACTTGTTTTGATGGTCTTGTTGTCGGCATTGGATTCTTTAATTTCTCGTATAGTGTTTTCAATAAGCGAGTTAGCAGATTTTATAATTGTATTCGCCTCTTTTTTTGCCTCTTTTATTATTCTATTTTTTTCTCTATTTAATTCATCTGTTTTTGAGTTATATTCATTAATAATTTCAGCTAAAGTTTGGTCTGCTATGTGTAGAGATTTTTTCTGTTCATTAAGCTCAATTAATTCAGTTTCAATTTGTTGGGTTTTAACTTCAAAATCGTATTGTGGTGAGTCTATGAGTTCTTTTGCTTTGTCCACAATTTCGCTGGGGAAACCTATGTTTTTTGCAATTTCAAAAGTGAATGAGCTACCTTGTATTCCAGTTTTTAGTATAAAAAGTGGTTGCATACTTTTTTCATCAAAAAGCATGGCTCCATTTTGAATTCCTTGGTTTAGCGATGCAAAACGTTTGAGGTTTCCAAAATGTGTTGTAATAACTGCAAATACTCCATTTTTGCGTAGCGATTCTGTAATAGATTCAGCCATAGCGCCGCCAAGTAGTGGTTCAGTTCCAGAGCCCATTTCATCAATTAAAATTAATGAATTTTCGTCTCCATTTTCCAACATAAATTTCATATTTGTCAAATGCGAACTGTAGGTACTTAAGTCGTTGTCTATGGATTGTTCGTCACCCATATCTATGAAGAATTTCTTAAAAACTCCGAATTGCGAAACTTCGTGTACTGGGACTAAATATCCGCATTGTAGCATATATTGTATTAGTCCAACAGTTTTCATAGCTACGGATTTTCCGCCAGCATTTGGTCCTGAAATTATAACTATTTTTTGCGAAGTTTTTAATTCAATATCCAATGGAACAAGTTCTTTGTTGTTTTTTTTGAACTTCAATAGAAGTAGTGGGTGGGAAGCAGTACGCCAAAATATTTTTGGTTCTTCTTCTATTTCGGGTTTTATGGCATTCATTTCTACTGCAATTTTAGCCTTTGCCCTATTAAAATCTATTTTTCCAAGAAAATAAAATGCTGCTAGAATAGAATTGCTTTGTTGTCTAATTTCTTGACTAACATTTATTAGAATTTGAATAATTTCGCGTCTTTCGGCACTAGTCAGTTCACGAATTTCGTTATTGTCTTGTATAACTTCTTGAGGCTCAATGTAGAGGGTTTGTCCGCTTGCCGATTCGTCGTGGATAAAACCCTTCAAACGGCGTTTGTTTGCTGCAGCAATGGGAATTACCAATCGTCCGTTTCTTAGAGTAAGCTCCACATCATCTTTTATAAGACCTGTAGATTTTGCATTCTTAATGCATTGCAAAGTCTTGCGTGTGGCGTCTTGCTTAACCCTTTCCAAAGATGTTCTTATTTCATAAAGTTTTTCGGAAGCCTTGTCTTTAATTTCGGCTTTATCATTAATTATTCTGTCGATGCTATTTACAATTTCCTCATCAACAAAAATATTTGAACTTTTGAGGTGTATATTTGGATATTTTAGTCTGTTTTTTATATTGAAGAAATATAAGATCTCAAAAATAGTCTTCAGAACAGCTCTAAGTTGAGCCAATTCTTCGGTGTCTAAATATGTTCCTTCGTTTTGAAGTTTTTTTATTTCTGTCCTTAGGTCGTAATAATCGTGAGATGGAAAAGAATTTTCAAATAATAGAATCTGTTTAAACTCATCAACAAAATTAACTGAATTGCTTATTGTTTCAATGTTTGATGAAAAAAGCTCTTTGTTGGCAAAATGTTTTCCCAATGAGCTGATGCAGTGGTTAATTGTAAGTTGTCGGATTTGTGAAAATCCAATTTTGTCTTCAAAATTTGTGGGGTAAATCATTATAAAACTGCCTTAACTTTCTTCTTCAAAATATATTTTATAAAATTTACGTCCATCTTCATCAACGCCTCTTTCAATAAGATCTTTGTCGCCATGTATGTATATATGGAAGTTTTTATCCAATTTCAGGACGCTTTTAAAAACATTGGAGTATTTTTTTACTGCCTGAGCAGAGATGTTAAAATTATCGTTTATGGTGATTTCGTTATCTTGGGAATAAACCTTGTCGAAGCCTTTAAATGCGTCGATAAGTTTTTCTTCTTCAAAAACATTTTGCATAAAATCATCTTTGTCGAAGTTTTCGTTGTTTTTAAAATAATCAACCGAACGATTTAGTAAGTCAATTTGTTCTGTTCTGTCTTCAAACATTTCTTCTGTTAAGTCGTTGGTAATGAATGATTTGGTGAGTTGCAATATGGCTGATGTTTTATGAAATTCGTCAGATTTTGCTTTAATATTTAAAAATGTATTTCTCCAATATTGGGTTTCTGTGGTTTTTGTTGGATTATCAACAATGCAGACCTGAAATCCATTTTCTCTATCACTATTTATGACAAAACAGCCTTTGTCGAGTTTATTTAGGTGTATTCCTTTGTCGTAATAGACTTGAAAAAGCTCTCTTTCATGCTCAACTTTCATAAATGGAGCTTTATTTTCGGCTTTGAAGATACCCAAAGCTTCGGTGGTTTTTTCGCCAACTCTAATATTAGTGAAATATGCCACAAAAAGATCTCCTTTTTTTATTTGTGGGTGTGTTGAAGATTCGTAAAGATGTTTGGCAATATCTACTGAATTTTTGAGAATTGTATTGGGCATGCTAAAAACACCCAGAGTGTAGTTGAAAATGGGGTTTAGAGTATAATCTTCGTTGGAAAATGTAAATGAATATAGTTCGTGAACAGAAAAGTGTTGTATGAAATATTTGTGTAGTGCTTTGCTTAGTTTTTCATCACTTATTGCAATGGGACTTTGGGATAAAATTAGGTCATCGCCATTGTTTTTGTTTCCCACGCGATGAATGCATAGGTATTCGAGTTTGGCTTGCGATATATCTATCATTTTCTTAAAATTAATCTTGTGAAAGTTCTTCAACTATTTCACGATAGTTAGTAAAAAAGTTTGCTCTTGAAATAAAGCCTAAATATTTATTATTTTCGTCAACCACAGGTAAATTATAATCACCGCCTTCGTTAAATTTTTTCACAACATCGTGATTGTTTTCATGTTCGTAAACTACATATTTTGGCATATACATAAGTTCTTTAACGTTGATACTGTCGTATAATTCGGGTTTAAAAATTATATCTCTAATGTCATCAAGATATACAATTCCAATAAAGTCCTTATTTTTTGAAAGTACTGGAAATATATTTCTTTTTGAGGCTGCAATAACTTTTACAAGCTCTCTAAGGGTTGCATCTTTGTCAACAGCTAAGAAATTGGTTTCAAGAAGATTGTTTATTTCAATTTGTTGCAATGCAGTTTTGTCTTTGTGATGCGTAACCAATTCGCCTCTTGCTGCAAGGTTTTTGGAGTAGATGGAGTGCCTCTCGAAGGGGAGAACTGTTAAATATGAAAATGCTGAAGTTATCATAAGTGGAATAAATAGTTGATATCCGCCACTTATTTCTGCAATGAGGAATATGGCAGTTAGTGGCGAGTGCATCACTCCGGCCATCACTCCGGCCATTCCTGCCAGGACAAAAACTCCAGATGATAGTTCTAAGGATGTTGTATTGGTTAGTACAACATATGCTAAGAATCCGCTTAAGCTTCCCATTAGAAGTGAAGGTGCAAATATTCCTCCAATACCTCCAGAGCCATTTGTTATTGCCATGGCAATAACTTTGAAAAACAGTACTAAAACTAAAAAAATAATTACCATAATAGCACTATCGGAGTATTCATAAAAAAAGCTATTATGCATTATTTCGAAGGGCTTTCCCGATAAAATGTAATTTATATTTTCATATCCCTCGCCATAAAGCAAAGGGAAGAAGAAAATTAAAACGCCCAATGATATGCCTCCGATGGCTATTTTAAGTCCTCTTCTTTTAATTTTCTTAAAAACTCCTTCAATATATATGGTGGTACGTGTGAAATAGACAGATATAAATCCAGCAAACACACCCAAGAGTATAAAAAGCGGTAAATTTGAAACTGTGAATGTGTCTTTAAGGGCGAAGTTGAACATTACACTTTTGCCCAAAAAGAGATATGAAATTGTTGTTCCGGTAATGGATGCAATAAGTAGTGGCAGAAGCGACGACATTGTAAGGTCGATCATTAGTACTTCAATGGCAAAAACTATTGCAGCAATGGGAGACTTAAAGATAGCTGCCATAGCTGCGGACGATCCACAGGCAATGAGTAGTGTTTTTACTTGTGGATTCATTTTGAATAATTGACCAATATTTGAGCCAATGGCAGAGCCTGTAAGCACAATGGGAGCCTCAAGTCCAACGGAACCACCAAAACCAACAGTGAGTGTACTGGCAACCATAGAGGAGTATGTGTGATGTGGCTTTAGATCGCTGTTGTTGCGAGATATAGCCCAAAGCACTCTGCTTATTCCGTGGTTTATTTTGTCTTTTACAAAGCGGTTTATAAATATTATTGTGAGAATTATTCCAATAATTGGAAATCCCAAATAGAGGTAGTTATACTGGTCGGATGGAAATCTAGTGCTAAGGAAATCGGCGGTGAAATGCACTGTGTTTTTTAGGATAATTGATGCGAAGCCACCAAAAATTGCAATAATAAAACTGAGGAATAAAATAAAATTTTGTTGAGAAATATTGTGTCTATTTCTAATTTTAATAATGTAGTCTGCAACTATATTTAGATATTTTGATAGCATAAAGCAAAAGTACAAATTATATTAAACAAAAATCAAGATAACCGATATCGGTTATCTTGATTTACTAATTATTTGTTGTTACTCGTATTTTTTGGCTTCTACTTCTCCGGTAAGGATTAAGTGTCCATTCATGGCTAATGCTCTCATTTCGTCTTCGCCGGGGTAAACATGAATGGGGGCTATGTATTCTACTCTATCAATAATTCTTTCTACGAAAGGTTTTCCGTTTGCTATTCCGCCAGTTAGCAGAATTGCATCAACATCACCTTTCAAAACAGTTGCCATGGCGCCAATTTCTTTCGATACTTGGTATGCCATTGCCGAGTATATTTTTTCGGCTTCTTTGTCGCCATCCATCATTCGGAGTTCAACTTTATAGGCATCATTTGTTCCTAGGTAGGCCACAAATCCACCTCTACCACAAATCATTTTTTTTATTTCTTCTAAGGTGTATTTTCCGCTAAAGCATGCTTTAGCTAATTGCCCAACAGGTAGTGTGCCACTTCGTTCGGGACTGAATGGACCTTCGCCATTAAGGGCTTCGTTAACGTCAATTACTCTTCCTTTGAAGTGAGCTCCAACGCTTATTCCGCCTCCAAGATGGACAACAATAAGATTTAAATCTTCATATTTTCTATGTATTTCTTTTGCATATATTCTTGCAATAGCTTTTTGATTTAAGGCGTGGAAAATTGATACTCTTTCAAAATTGGGGTGTCCAGAAATTCTTGCAATATCATCCAATTCGTCTACAACAACGGGGTCGGCAATAAATGCTTGTGAGCCACTTATGGATTTTGCAATATCGTGGGCTATGAGTCCGCCCAAATTGCTTGCATGTTCACCATTTATTCCTGCTTTAAGGTCGGCAATCATTGCATCATTAACTTCATAAACTCCTGAAGGAATAAATTTAACTAATCCACCACGTCCAACAATAATTTTGATAAAATTCAAATCAAAATTGTTGTTTTTTAGTTCGTTGAGGATGATATTTTTTCTAAATTCATATTGGTCAGTAATTTTTTTGAAGCCTTCTAATTCGTGAGTTTCATGTTTTATGTTTTTCACAAACACCTCTTTGTCGCCATTGAAAATAGCGATTTTTGTTGATGTGGAACCGGGGTTTATTGCTAAGATTAAGTTTTCCAATTTCATTTTTATATGTTTTTGTTTATGCTAAAATTGCAGCAAGTGCTATTGAATATAATTTTGTTTTTGCGGTGTCACCTCTTGATGATAGTACACATGGAACTTTAGCGCCCATTACGTTTGCTGCGACTTCAGAATTGTTGAATTTTGTACAAGCTTTGTAGAAGACATTGCCACTTTCTATATTGGGGAATACTAAGCAATCGGCATCACCAGCAACATTTCCTATTATTTTTTTTGTTTCGGCACTCTCTTTGTCGATGGCAACGTCAAGGGCAAGTGGTCCGTCAACGTATCCACCTTTAATTTGACCTCTATCGGCCATTTTGGATAGGATAGCGGCATCAACGCAGGCTTGCATTCCTGCCGAAACTTGTTCGGTAGCTGCAATAAGTGCCACTTTTGGTTTTTCAATTCCAATGGCATGACCAATTTTGATGCAGTAGTTTGTAATAATGGTTTTTTGCTTAACATCTGGTTCGGGGATAATGGCACAGTCGCTGGCAATTATCAATTTGTGGTAAGCTGGATTTTCGAAAACGGCAACATGAGTAAGAACCGATTTAGGTATCATCAGTCCATTTTCTTTATGAAGTATGGCTCTCATGTATTTGTCAGTGCTGACAAGACCTTTCATTAGAATATCGCCTTCGCCGTCGTTTATAATTTTCACTGCCAAACTTGTGGCTTTCATTTCATCTTCTTCGTGAACAATTTTAAACTTTGTGTAGTCGATGTTTAAATCTTCGCAAGTTTTCTTTATCACTTCTGAGTTACCAGTAAGAACTGCATCAACAATACCATTGTCAACGGCATCGTTTACGGCCTCTATGGTGTGTGAGTCGTTGGCATATGCTGCCACTAAGCGTTTTTTTCCTTTGGTTTTGACTAATTCAATTAGTTGATCTAACTTCGTAATTCCCATAATTATATACTATTTTAAATTGTTTCTTTCTTATTTTCTACAAAGTTAAAAAAAAACTTAAATAAAACTATAATACTTGAAATTATTTAGTATAAAACTCAATAGTTTCTCTTATTGCTCTTTTACAAACAGGGCAAAAGTAGTTGTAAATAACATCTTTCATGGAGCAATTTGGTACAGGCCTGTAAACTCCTTTGGCTTGATATCCAGCACCTTCGTAAACTCCAAGTGAGTTGTCATTTGCTTTTATTTGTGTAGGAATTTCTGTGCCTTCGGGGAGCATGTTTTTCCATTTAGAGTCGAAGTCAACTAAAGTTGTTATATTTGGCTCTACTGGTTCAACGCTGATATTGTAATAATCTTCCACCGAAACATCGGAAGTGTAGTATTCATCGGCAAGTCCGGCAACAGAGTGTCCCATTTCGTGGGTTGTAATAAAGGCATACTCTGTGCATGATGCACAAGTTGTTGCGTAGAGATTGTAGATTCCACCCCCACCATATTTGTCTGTATTGCACATTATCAAAATTGCGTCGAAGGGTGCAAGCATGGCAATATCGTACATGTTCCAAACTTCTTCTGTCATAAGATATCTCTCCGATTCAAAAAAGTTAAAAGTAGTTTTCAGTGCACTCTCTCTCTTAATTTTCCTAGTAGGATCATTAATTCCCGATTTTCCAGAAAAAACCTGTACAAGGTGTATGTTTATTTTATCAGTAAGAAGGCTATATGGCGAACATTTTAAAATTCCATCTGCAATTTTTTGGGCATCGAGATTAATTTTTTCGCTATCATTTTTGCCATATCCATCGGGTATAATCACAATATCGAATTTATCTTTAGCCTTGCCCGATTTGTGTATGGTGTATGTTTCATTTTTTGGAAGATTTTTCGATTTGGCTATGTTAGGGTTGATATAGGAGCTGTGTTTTATGTGGTAGTTATTTTGTTTATCCTTGTTTGATATAACAAATTTAAAGCTACGTTTAGGCATGGGCATAATTATACTCCCTTGAAAACTTTTTGTTTTTGTTTTAGCCTCGGCTGTGCTTTGCCACTCTTCGAATATACTATTGAAGCCTTTTGAAAATATCAAAACATCTGATAGAGAATCGAAAACTTCCACTTTATGGTTTCCATAATTAAACTTGTCAATGGCAGTATTGGGGTTAAAGTGGTTGAATTTATATTTATAAAAACTTTTAGTATAGAGCGTGTCTTTCTTCCAGTTGCCTTCAAAAAGATAGTCTATTCTGAGGGTTTCCTTGAAGTTAAAAAAATCTTTTTGTGGAAATCCCCATAAACAGAAACTTAAAAATACGGATGTAAGGAGCAAGTTTTTCATATTGTGTTGTATATTAAAAAAGTGAGCATTGCTCACTTTTTTAATTATTTGATATTAAGTTTCTTTTTCACCATTGACATTATGTCATCACTATCTTCGAAGTGGAGTAGCACTCCCACCGATGAATCGAAGATATATGTATATCCATTTGCTTTAGCCACTTCTTCTATGGCTTTTTTAGCTTTGTCGATAATTGGTTGTACAAGTTCTCTTTCTTTTTCTTGCAAATCGTTTTGTGCCGAAACTTGGAAAGCTTCTATTCTAGCCTGTAAGTCTTGCAATTCTTTAGCTTTTGTTTGCTGAATTAGTTGCGACATAGTAGCTTGATTGTCCATAAAGTCGTTGTACTTGTTTTGCAGCTCTGTTTGCATGGCTATAATTTGTTTTTCCAATGAGTTTGCATACTCTTGCAATACTTTTTCAGCTGAATCTCTACCGGGCATAGCTTGCAACAGCTCCATAGAATCCACATGTCCTAATTTTATTTTGCCTTGTGCGAATGTGTTTGTGCTAAAAAACAATACTAATATCGCAACGAGAGTTAAGGTTCTTTTCATGATTTCTGATTTAAAATTTTGGCAAATATAAGAATATAAGTGTTTAAAAAACCACTTGAATTTATAAAATAGTTTAAATATTGTTGTCTAAATAAGATTATATGACAATAATATTAATTGGTGGGTGTAATTCCCAGTTTATCCATTATGTCGTTGCTGATGTCATTTTTCGGGTCAGCATAAATAATGGTTAAAGCACCAGACTTGTCAAATACGAAGGCGTAGTTTTTCGATCTTGAAAACTCTTCAATGGCATTGAAAACTCTGTCTTGAATTGGTTTCATAAGCTCTTCACGTTTTTTGTATAAGTCGCCATCGTTACCAAATCTTTTCTTTTGCAAATCTTTAGCCTCTTTTTCAGCATTAATTATTTCATCTTCTCGTCTTTGTTTCATATCTTCTGGAAGAAGTGGTGCATCGGCTTGATATTTTTTATAAAGCTGATCGATATTGGCAAATTTTGCTTCTATCTCTTTTTGCCATTCAATGGCTATTCTGTCTAATTCGGCTTGCGAGCCCACATAGTCAGGCATGTTTTCTAAGATATACTGCGTGTCAACATAGGCATATCTTTGGGCAAAAAGTCCGAAGCTTAAAAAAACTGCGATGATGCTTGTTAAAAATATTTTTTTCATGATAACCTCCCTTATTGTTTTGTGAGTAATTGTATTTCAGTGTTTAATTGCCACAAAAAATGTACCAAGTTTTAATCTATTGATTGATTTATTGAGAAGTGGAATTGTCCTTTGTTTGCTCCGGGACTTCCTGGCACGTCGTCAAATCCATATCCCCAGTCTAAGCCCAGCATTCCAAACATTGGCAAGAAGACTCTTACGCCAAGTCCAGCAGATTTATACATCTTAAATGGGTTAAACTCTTTATGATTTAACCATGTATTTCCCGATTCAACAAAGCTTAGTAGGAAAATGGTTGCAGATGGGTTTAGCGAAACAGGGTATCTGAGTTCAGCAGTGTATTTTGTAAAAATAGATGCTCCCACATATCCAGCTTGATTTCTGGGTGTTAGTGTGTTGTTGCCATATCCTCTCATGCCTATCAGTTCGCGTCCATCGAGTGCAAAGCCTGATAGACCGTCTCCACCAAGATAGAATCTTTCAAAAGGCGATACTCCAATATTAGAATTGTAGGTGCCAAGGTATCCAAATCTAAAACGGATTGATGCAACAAAATTTTCTACAATATTTGCATACCACGATGCATTAAATTTCCATTTATGATATTCAAGCCATCTATATTTATCTTGATCGGATAGTGCAGAGTAGTCGTCTATATTTTTCAGGTATGAATAGGGCGGTGTGAGTTGCAACGAAAGTCCTATTTCGGAGCCACTACGGGGATATATTGGAGCGTCAATTGAGTTTCTGCCTAATGAAACGATATAGCTTAAATTATTAGAATATCCATCGCTGAAACTGAATACGGATGAATAATTATCCAAGACATAGTTTTGGAAACTAACGCCTTGACTTAAAATAAAGAAGTCGTCGGGCCATTTTAGGCGTTGGGTTAAACTTACAGATATACCATTTATATCAATGGATTGTCGGTTTTCGTCGGAGCGTTTTAGTCCGTTGCTTTGTAGTGAGTGATAGAGCGATACGCTAAAAGCATTTGGTTTTTTTCCGCCCAGCCAAGGCTCTGTAAATGATGCACTATAAGCTTGATACCACGACCCGTTGGATTGTGCTCTGATGCTTATTTTTTGCCCATCGCCACTGGGAATAGGTCTCCACGATTTGGAGTTGAAAAATTTCTTTGTGGAAAAGTTATTGAACGAAACTCCAATGGTTCCCACCACCATTCCAGCTCCCCAACCTCCCGAAAGCTCCAATTGGTCAGATGATGTCTCTTCGACAGTATATTCTATATCAACCGTTCCGTCAATGGGATTTGGTTTTGGATTTATTCCAATTGTTTCTTGGTTGAAATATCTTAGTTGTGCCAACTCTCTTTGGGAGCGGATTATGTCTGCACGACTAAATAGCTGTCCTGGAACTGTTCGCAGTTCTCTTAATATTACATGGTCGTTGGTTCTAGTATTTCCAATAATTGAAATTTTATTTATTCTTGCTTGTTTCCCTTCATTAATTCTAATTTCAATATCTATGGAGTCGTTTTCAATATTTACTTCTACTGGAGTTGCCGAAAAGAAAAGATATCCATCGTCAAGGTATAGTGAATAAATGTCGGTACCTGTGGGGTTAAACATCAGGTTCGATTCCAGTCGGCTTTGGTCATACACATCACCTTTTTTTATTCCAAGGATATTACTCAGAAATTCATTAGAATATAAGTTATTTCCAACCCAATTTATGTCGCCAAAATAAAACTTGTTGCCCTCTTCAACGCTAACGCCAATATTTATAGATCTATCAGAAACTTTATAAAAGGTGTCGCTTATAATTCTGGCATTGCGATAGCCTTTGGTGTTGTAGTATGATATAAGGTTTGCCTTATCGGTTTCGAAATCGGATTGAATAAATTTTGAGGTTTTGAAGATTCTCAATTTCACCCTATCAGAAAAGTAGTCTCTTGTAACATCTAAGAGGTCTTTTTGTCTATATTCCTTGAAGTTTTTCACCACATGTACAAGGAAAGTGTCAATTTTTTCGAAGGGATAAAATCTAAATTGTTCTTTAGTGTTTTTGAAAGAGCTGATGAGTGATGAGCTTGCAATTTCTTCATTACCAACAAAATATATTTTATTTATTTTCTGTTTTTTGCCTTTGTCAACATTTATATATAGGAATTTGCCATTACCCATGGCGGTGTCTATCTCTTCTTTTATGTCAACGCTTACATTATAATAGCCTTTGTCTTTAAATCGGTTAAGAACCAAGGTTTTGATGTTTTGTTTTAGGTGTTCTGTAACCACATCGCCCCGACTAAGTTTAATATCTTCTCTGATTTCGTCGGCTTCTGTTTTTCTAACTCCGTTTATGGAGAACCTCGACAGGCGTGGTCTCTCTTGCACGTGGATATTTAGAAATACTATTTTACCTTGAATTTTGGTAATTGTAATACTCAGGTCGTCGAATAGATTTTGATTCCAAAGTTTTTTTATGGCTTCTGTGATTTCGTCTCCGGGAATTTTAATTTTATCACCCACAGCCAATGCCGATATGGTGATGATGGAGTTCATATCGTAGTTTTCGTTTCCGCTAACGGTTATTCCTCCAATTTCAAACTCTTTGGGGTTAGAGTAGTCCACTTCATAATCAAGAGTTTCGCCAATTCTTATTTGAGCAAATGCTAAATTTGAGATTGTTATCAGATATAGAAGAAGAATTTTTTTTGCGATCTTGATTTTCATAGGGTATATTTATCCGTTTTCAGGGCAAAAGTAAAAAATTATTTGTCATCTTGCACTTGCCTTCCAGTTTTGCCAAATCTTCTTTCTCTATTTTGAAACTCGTTAATTGTTTCGAATAATGTCTCTTTTGTGAAGTCGGGCCAAAGTGTTTCAATAAATGCGAACTCGCTGTAAGATGCCTGCCAGAGCAGGAAGTTGCTCAATCTTTTTTCGGCACTTGTTCTAATTATGAGTTCAGGATCGGGCATGAAATTTGTTTTTAGGCTTTCGGAAATCAAATTTTCATCAATTTCGTCAATGGAAATTTCAGCATTTTTAACTTTAATTGCTATGTTTTTAACAGTCTCTGTGATTTCCCATCTTGAGCTATAACTAAGTGCAACAACCAATGTTAGTCCGCTATTATTGTTTAGCTTATCAACAGCTTCTTTTATTTTATTTTTAACTCTTTCGGAAAGTCTTTCTGTGTCGCCTATTATTCTAAGTCTAACATTGTTTTTGTTGAGGTTGTCGGCTTCGTTGTTTATGGCATCAATCATTAGTTCCATAAGTCCTTCAATCTCATCTTTAGGTCTATTCCAATTTTCGGTAGAGAAGGCATAAAGTGTAAGAAATTTAACTCCAATTTCTGCAGCTCCTTCAATGGCTTCTCTAACAGATTCAACGCCGTGTTTGTGTCCAAAAATCCTTTCTTGCCCTCTTTGTTCTGCCCATCTGCCATTGCCGTCCATAATTATGGCAATATGCTGGGGAATTTGTTGGAGATTAAGTTTGTCTTTGGCACTCATTTAAGAATCTATTTTTTTCGTCCTATTTTATTAGATCTGTATGTGGATTTTTTGTATGCTCCACAACTTTCGGTTCTGTCGAAGAGTTTAAAAGTTAGCCATACTCCTGTGAAGTTGTACCAGTCTTTAGTTCTGGAGTTTCCTCTTTGTGAGCCTTCTATGTTTAGAGGGTCGCTTTTGTCGGCAAGTCGTGCCACGTCTGGCGAACGTCTTGTGGCCAATTCGTAATTGCTATGATATGTTCCACTAACGTCATCAAGATAGTCGTGCCATGTTTTTCTCATTCCCCATTCAATTCCGAAGGAGAAATTTTTCAAGAAATTCACTTTAGCACCCACTCCAAAGGGCATGCTAACAGACGACAGCGAGTAATATTTTTTATCCTCATCCAAGCCTTGACCTTCTGTTCCAATGGCTTGTAGGTCGTACCAATGGTCGTCGCCGGGCAATTGTGCACGTGGATTGAACGAAAATGCCGAAATTCCTAAAAACATATATGGAGAGATTCTGTTTTTACCCTCTTGTGTATATAGGTTAAAGAAATTAAACTCCACCTGTGTTGATATTTCAGATATTGGTGAACGGAAACTTAGATTTCTGTCTATGTTGTATCCCGATGCGAGGTCGCTACCTTCAATATGACCAAAAAGGGCACTAACTTTTAGAGCCCATCTGGTATCAAAATTGTATCTATAAAGTATTCCTCCAGCAGAGTTTGCTTTGTTAAAATGTTTTTTGGGGTTTAAGTCTCCCAGATAATATGATGTTCCGAAAAAGACCCCTAGTTCTGAGTGTTGAGCTTTAGTTATACCTACACTAAGTAGTGCCATTAGGCCAATAGCTATTATTTTTTTCATTGCAAGAATCTTTGCGTTAGTCTAGTATTGGAAAGAGCAAATGTTTGCTGTTGATTTATACAAGTTGATATATAGTGAAAACTGTGCAAACATATATGCGTCGTTGCCGTTGGGATTTCCTCTTTGTTCTCCAGCCTTTGTAATATAAGCAACTTCAGAATCTGTTAAATCGGCAGGGTTAGAGAAATAGGCAGCAATATCGCCATACTCTTGTCTGATTTTTTCGCGGTCGAAATATGTAGAGCTAACGTCATCCATATAGTCGGTTAGGGTGTATCTCAGTCCATATTCAAATCCTAAAGAGTATCTTCGATTGATTTCGTATTTGGCACCCACTCCGAAGGGGAATGCAACAGAAAATCTAGAATAGGGTTTTCTGGTTTCTACAAGTCCCTGACCTTCAGTGTTTAGGGGTTGAAGTGCATGCCAAGTTCCGTCTGTATATTGAGCTTTGGGGTTAAAGTAAATACCACCTATACCGGCAAATACGTATGTTGTTACGGGCATTTTCTTTGCTTTTCTTCTTCCCCAGTTTTTACCAATATTTTGTACTGTTACATAATATTCAGCTTGTGCAGAAAGTTCACCAAGAATAGATCTAAAGTGCAGGTTTCTGGCATTTCTGTGATATTGGGGTGTCCACTGGTCATCACCACCTATCCAACCTAAATAAGCATTGGTTTTTAAGTTAAATCTTTCAGAAAGAAGATAGCTGTATCCAACTCCTAAAAGAGGTCTTGTAGTTTGAAAATCAAAGTCTTTAGGTCCGATAGAACCTATATCCTTACCACCACCCAAGTCTCCCAAAAAACCAGTTGCACCAAGATGGACTGTTAAATAGCTTCTGTTCTTTTTCCATCTCTGAGCTTCCGCGTTATTATTAAGTGCCAGCAGTAGAAAAACTACCATTATTACATTTACTATTTTTCTCATAATCATGAATATTACATATCAATCTACAAAATTATATAAAAAAATCAAATTTAAAAATTAATATTGTTAAAAACATTTTATATTTGTGTTTTTTCTCAAAAAGTTTGAGTTTTCGAGCTTATTTTATTGCATAAATAGCATTATCTTTGTTTTTTATACGTCATTAATGAAAACTTGGTTGCCAATTACTAAAAAAGAACTCAGAAATAGAATAAGCGACGAATTGGACGTAATTCTTATTTCTGGCGATGCCTATGTGGATCATCCCTCCTTTGGGACAGCGGTCATAGGGAGATGGATTGAATATTTGGGCTATAAAGTGGCCATTGTTCCGCAGCCAAACTGGCAAGATGATTTGCGAGATTTTAAAAAATTTGGAAAGCCAAAATATTTCTTTGGTGTTACTGCCGGAAATATGGATTCAATGGTAAACCACTACACAGCCTTCAAGCGGCTACGCTCCAACGATGCCTATACCCCTGGTGGTGATGCAGGTTTTAGACCCGATTATGCCTCTGTTGTATATTCCAAAATATTGAAAAATATATACCCTGACGTACCAGTAATTCTTGGTGGGGTAGAGGCTTCCATGCGAAGATTAAGTCATTACGATTATTGGAGTGATGAGGTGAAAAGCTCTATTTTAATGGATTCGGGAGCCGATATGTTGGTTTATGGTATGGGCGAAGAACCAATTTCGATTATTTTGGATAAATTGAGCAAAGGAGTTGATTTTAAGGAGATAACAGATGTACCCTCTACTGCATATGTTAGCAAAGATATTTCGGGCTTAGAAGATGCTCTGTTTTTACCTTCGCACGAAGAGTGTAAGTCGTCAAAACAGACCTTTGCCGAAGCATTTAAAACTTTTGAGATAAATAGTAATACTTTGAGTGATAGAGTTTTAGTGCAAGAAACATCTGGTAAATATGTTGTTGTAAACAGGGCTTATAATTATTCAAACCAAAACATTGATGCTTATTATGATTTGCCTTACACACGTTTGCCTCATCCAAAATATGCAAAAAGGGGTAGTGTTCCGGCTTGGGAAATGATAAAAAATTCGGTAAATATTCATCGAGGGTGTTTTGGTGGTTGCAGCTTTTGTGCCATAGCAGCCCATCAGGGTAAATTTATCCAAAATCGTTCGGAAAAATCCATAATAAATGAGCTAAAAATAATAGCATCTATGCCCGATTTTGGAGGACATATTTCCGATTTGGGTGGACCTTCGGCAAATATGTATTGCATGCAGGGAGTTGATTTGGAGCAGTGCCAAACTTGTAAACGAGCCTCTTGCATATTCCCAAATATTTGCCACAATTTGAATAAATCTCACGAGAATTTGAACAAACTTTATGAGCAAGCAAGCAAGGTAGAAGGGATAAAAAATATCACCATCGGAAGTGGAGTGCGTTATGATATGCTTTTCCCACAGCTAAATCAGAAAGGAAATAACTCGTACAAACTTTATGTTGATAGATTGCTTTCCAACCATGTTTCGGGGCGATTGAAAGTAGCACCCGAACATACCGAAGATTCGGTGTTGAATTTGATGAGAAAGACTTCCATTAAAAATTATAATGAGTTTAATCAATACTTCAAGGCTCATAATAATAGGTTTGGAAAAAGACAGCAGCTAATTCCATATTTGATTTCCAATCATCCCGGTGCCACCGAAAATGATATGATAAATATGGCTATTTGGCTCAAAGAGAATAATATCAGACCTGAGCAGGTTCAAGATTTTACGCCTACTCCTATGACACTATCAACGACGATGTACTATTGCGAATTTGACCCCTATACGAAAAAACGATTAAATGTAGTGAAAAGTATTCCCAAACGCAGGGAACTACATGCTTTATTTTTCTACTATAAGCCTGAAAGCAGGCGAGATATAATGCGAATATTACGCCGAAACGGCAGAGAATCAGAGGCTAAATTATTATTTGGAAGGTAGTTTAAATCCAGTGAATCTCTTTAATTCCACCTTCACTTTTTATATCATCAATAAAAGTTTCAAATTTATCTTTATTGTTGTTACTTAAACTAAGTTCTATAGTAACATCATTTTCGTCGTGTTCAACTTTAAATTGATGATTTTGGGTTTCAGCATTTTTAAGTGCTTTTTGTATGATATTGTGTGTGTTAGCACTTTTTGATGCAACAATAATAAGTGTTTTATGCTTATATTTTTTTGAGAAGTTCAATTCAAACATTTGGAAACCCCACAATATTATGAGTACAATAATTGTGGTGGCACCGGCAGCAAAATATAGTCCGCCTCCAGTGGCAAGTCCGATGGCGGCTACAGTCCACAATCCAGCAGCTGTTGTTACGCCTCTAACGGCACCTTTTTTAAGAAAAAGGATTGTACCAGCTCCAATAAAACCAATTCCGCTAACAACCTGTGCAGCCACTCTAGAAGGGTCTAAACCAATATGCTCAAAGTGCAAAACTTCGGCAAAGCCATAAACCGAAACAATCATAATTAGGCACGAACCAACGCTAACAAGTGTGTGAGTTCTGATGCCAGCAACCCAATCTTTACGCTCTCTTTCCCAGCCAATAAGACCACCAAAAACGGCTGCTAAAAATAGTCTCAATAAAGTATCTTCCCAACCAATAATCATTTTTGAAGTTTAAAATTAATTGCTTTGATAGATTTTTATACTACCCTCACCCTTTGAGGCATCACCTTTTATCTCATCAACTTTTTCCAAAACCATTCCCGAAACCGATAGTGTTATATTTGAACGCTCGGGGTCGTTTGTGATGACGTTTATGGATTTATATTGATTTCCTTTTCGTCCAGAGGTGTTAAAGGCAGTTTTTATATTTGTTGATTCGCCAGCCTGAAGGGTGGTTTTTTCGGGAGTTGTGGCAGTGCAACCGCACGAAGCTTTAACCTTACGAATAATTAAAGGGTCTTTGCCATTGTTGGTTATAACAAAATTGTGATTTACTATTTGTCCCATTTCCACAGCTTCGAAGACAAATTTTTCATTGTCAACGTGAATTTTTGGAGCATTCAACCTGTCTATTTCTGTCATCCACGAAAAATCCTCGTCAATATTGGCACTGATGTACATCATGCCCTTTGCTTCCTTGTTTGTTTCAAAGGAAACTCTATCATATACATAGCCATATTCGTTTTTCTTAGATGCATCGTAGGTAAAAACTATAAATCCTTCGGCTTTAGGTTTCAACTTTTCTGGCACCATTTTTAAAGAGCCAATATGTGGCGGAACAAAGCTGAACGCAATTTCCAAGTCTTTGTCGGTAGGATTATAAACCATAAAAGTGTCAATTTTTGTCTCTTTTGTTGTGAGCCTCAGGCTTTTATGATTGGTGATAAATTTCAGTTGAGCTTGTGTAATGGGGTATTCATCATCTTTGGTTTTTGGTCTTGGTTCCACATACCCTTTAATAAAAATTGTAACATTGGGACTTGCAGGGTCGTTTGTGGTTACCGAAAGCGTTTTGTGAAATGGTCCGGGTCTTCCAGCGGGATTGTATGAAGCTTTAATAAAGCCTTTTTTACCCTTTTTTACGGGAGTTTTTGTATAGTCTGATGTTGTGCAACCGCACGAAGCTTTGATGTTTAAAATTTTCAAATCTTCCACGCCTTCGTTGGTAAATTCAAATTTACCCTCCTTAACACCATCTTCCTCTTTGATGTTCCCAAAGTCGTAGGTTAGAGATGTGAATTTAATTTTAGCTTCATTTTGAGCAATAGCAGTGCTGATAATTGTCAGAACTAAAATCTGTAAAAAAAATATTTTTGTTTTCATAGCGAATATATTTAGTAAGTATCTTCTATTAAGACAAAAGTAAATAAAAAAATGTTACTAATTGTATGTTAAAAAAAATTAATTAGTCCAACTTAATTTTCATGACTATGAATTAAATTGTGATTTCAAATATAATTATTTGGTTCACCACAACTTAAGTTCTGAATATTTTTTTGCAAAACACTCTTTTTTTTGTAATTTTGTGGTCTATTTATTAGAAAAAATCATTATGAGCAATATTGTATCCTTAGTTGGTCGTCCAAATGTGGGCAAATCATCACTTTTTAATCGTCTCACCCAAACTCGTCAGGCTATTGTTGACTCTGTTTCTGGCGTAACTCGCGACAGAAATTATGGTAAAGCAGATTGGGTTGGCTATGAGTTTTCAATCATCGACACAGGTGGATATATTGAAGGTAGTGAGGATATTTTTGAACACGAAATACGCAATCAGGTGAAATTAGCCATGGACGAATCTGATGTGATTTTGTTTTTGGTTGATGGTCGTGAGGGTCTAACACCCATGGATGAAGATGTGGCTCAGATGCTTAGAACTTCAAACAAAAATATAATACTTGTTGTGAATAAAATTGATAGTCCCACAAATTATTTTGATTTTAGTGAGTTTTATTCATTAGGCATAGGCGAGCCATTTCCCATATCGGCAGCCAATGGAAGCGGAACAGGCGAGCTGTTGGATGAATTGGTTCAATATTTAAATAAAGAGGTGGAAGAAGATGAAGGTCTGATTCCTGCATTTGCAATTGTGGGTCGCCCCAATGTGGGTAAATCGTCCATTATAAATACCTTCTTAGGTACAGAGAGAAATATTGTAACCCCTATTGCTGGCACCACTCGCGATAGTAGCAAGACCCGATATAAGGGATTTGGCTTTGAGTTTGATTTGATTGATACGGCAGGTCTTAGAAAGAAGAAAAATGTGGATGAAGACCTTGAGTTTTATTCGGTGATGCGTTCTGTTAGGGTTATCGAAAACAGTCATGTGTGTATTTTAATGGTGGATGCGACTCAAGGTTTTGAGGGGCAAGATTTGAATATTTTTTCCCTTATACAGCGAAACAATAAAGGGGTTGTGATAGTGGTGAATAAATGGGATTTGGTGGATAAAGAAACTAATACTCACAAAGAGTATAGGGACATGATTTTGAGGAAGATAGCTCCTTTTACAGATGTGCCAATTATATTCACTTCGGTGCATAGAAAACAGCGTATTCACAAAGTTTTGGAAACTGCAACAAAGATATTTGAAAACAAAACACGCAAAATAGCAACATCAAAGTTGAATAGTGTTTTATTGGAGATAATTGATGAAAATCCACCACCCATACAAAAGGATAAAGTGGTGAGAATTAAGTATGTAACTCAGTTGCCAACACCCTATCCTTCATTTGTTTTTTTCTGTAATTTACCTCAATATGTGGCACAGTCTTACAAAAGATTTTTGGAAAATAGAATTAGAGAAATTTGGGATTTCAACGGAGTTCCCATGGTTTTGTATTTTAGAAAGAAGTAGTTGAGTGTTAAAAACTATAGACAAAGTGAGGATTGACAAATGGTTGTGGTCGGTTAGAATTTTCAAAACACGCTCGCAAGCTGGTGATGCATGTAGTTCTGGTAAAGTAAAAATTGATGGCTCTTCGTGCAAGGCTTCAAGGGAAGTGAAAATAGGGCAAGTTTTGACAGTTAGAATTGGTCCCATGCAGAAACAGATAAAGGTTTTGCAATTGATAGAAAAGAGGGTAGGAGCACCCTTGGCAATTCAGTGTTACGAAGATTTAACGCCAGCCGAAGAGTATGATAAAATGCGTGTTAGACGAATGCGTTTTGAGCAGAGAGAGGTTGGTCTTGGTCGTCCCACAAAGAAAGATTATCGTCAAATAGAAAAATTAAAAGATTATTTTAGCGAAAACACAGATGATGATTTCGGCGAAGATGATTGGTTTGATGATGTGAATTAACCTATTGCTTTAGCCTGTTTAGTCCAGCTTTTGCCTTTTGGTGAATACTGGTTTTATATCTGTTGGGATTAAGCTTCAAACAATTTTTATAATTAGCTTTAGCCATCTCTTTTTCGCCAATTTCTTCATAATGAAGACCTATCATAAGTAGAGAGTTAGCGGCAAAAAACCAAGGTTTATCAGAAGCTTGTTCTACAACCAGATTGTAGTGCTCTATTGCTTTAGGGGTATTATTAACTTCGTCATAAATTCTTGCCAATCTGTAGTTATATTCAGCTTTTTCTTCCAATTTAAGCTTGCTATAATTTGCTTTTTTAATTTCACTTAATGCTTGTTTATAGTAACCACCATCAAAGAGGAGTTGTGTTGCCAAAATATGTTTATTGGGAATAGAGAGGCTCTTTGCTTCTACCAGTGCACTTTGGTCAGATTCTGTTATAGAGTTTCCATATACAAGAACCTGTTTAATGTTTTCGTAATATTTTTCTACATTGTTTTTGAGCAAATAGTGCCATGCTATTCTTTGCCAACTAGCTTTTACATAGTTTTTGTTAGCTTTATTTTGCACATATTTCTGAAAATATAAGATGGCTCTGTCGTCAAGTTTGTTTTGTAATGCAATGCCTGTCAGGTAGTTTAAGTTTTCTAGCTTGGCATATGAGGAGTCGAATTTTGCGTTCAAAAGCAGTTTAATAGCTTCATCATTCATATTATTCCTCATTTGATAATCGGCAACAGTGAAAAGAAGAAGCTGATTTTTATATATTTCGTTATGATTTTGTGCCTCTTTGATAAGATGTCTGGGGGTATTTGTTTTTCTGGTATTAGGATCGAACATATTTATGAGAGTGAGTCTGAGGCAAAGAGCTTCGGGATAGAAACATCTAAAATCTTCATTGTTTTTTGTGTGATTCAAAAAGTATGCACTCTCTTTTAGTCCGGTTTCCACATCCCCTTTCATAGATAGTAGTGATGCTGCCCATTTCATCGACTCGGGTATGCTCCCGAAGGCTAAATTTAGAAGCGAAGAGAGTTTGTAATTGTACGTGAAACTCAAATGAATCTTTTTATTGTAGTTTATATTTGTGGCTGCTTTTCTGATATCGAATGCAGCTTTTATGTTTTCGCTATATATGAGCCTTGCCGATGCTTTATGAAAATATAATTCAGATAAAACAGCAGCTCTCCACGGATTATCGTTGGATAGTTTTTCAACGCTATTAATTCTTGAAACAGAGTTTGAGATAAATGTTTTATAGAAATTCTCGTCTGTATAAATCACCAGATTAACCAAATCAGTGTAGTTGTCAACCAATGTATAAGCTAAGTTCTCAGAGTTTTTACTTCTCTCAATGGAGGTGATTTTTTTAGCTTCTACAAGCTTCATTCTACTGGCTTGGAGGTATGCCTGTTGATAGTTTTCGTTAAAGTCGAAAGTTTGGGATTTAGTGTTTTTCACCACATATAAAAATGTGCAAAACAAAAAAAGTTTTGCACATTTTTGAATATAATGGAGCGATACTCCTTTGTTAAGCTTGTTCAGCAATATGTTCATCAACTATAATTCTACCGCAATATTCGCAAACTATAATTTTTTTATGCAATTTAATATCCATTTGACGTTGCGGTGGTATTTTGTTAAAGCATCCGCCACAAGCATCACGTTCAATTTGCACTATTGCTAAGCCGTTTCTGGCGTTTAGTCTAATACCTTTATAGGCTTTTAGAAGTCTCTCTTCAATTTCAGCTTGATATTTTTGCGATTGTTCGGAAAGGTCTTTTTCTTCCTTTTCAGTTTCTGCAATAATATCGTCTAATTCGCTTCTTTTGAGTTCCAGTTCAGCACGCATAGAAATAAGTGCTTCGTTGGTTTTATTAATCTCTTCTTTTTTGCTCTCCGATTTAACTTTCAGCTCTTTAATATGCTTTTCAGCAAGTGTAATTTCTAGTTTTTGGTAGTTCACCTCTTTTGAAAGAGCTTCGTACTCGCGGTTGTTTCTTACGTTGTTTTGTTGATCTTCGTATCTTTTAATAAGAGTATTTGCATCTTTTATGGCAATTTCCTTGCCTTGTATCTCTTCGTCAATCTCTCTTGATTCTTCAACGTATTTGTTAATTCTGGTTTCTAATCCACCACATTGGTCTTCGAGGTCCTGAACTTCAATGGGCAATTCACCTCTAATAGTTCTAATTTTATCAATTTGAGAATCTATTTTTTGAAGTTTATAGAGTGCAATTAGTTTTTCTTCAACGGTTCTATCTACCTCTTCTTCTTTAGCTTTTTTTGTACTCTTTTTTTGATTTGTAATCTCTTCATTTTGAGCCTCTGGCGTTACTTTTTTTTGACTTGTTTTTGCCATAATATATTATAAATTAAATTTACTATTTATTTGTTCTAATAATATTGAACGGGGTTTTTGCTATTTTCTGATTTTAAGACTGCAAATTTAGGAAATTTTTTGCTGATAAATTCAAGTAATAAATTTTGAACCCAAATTTCGCTTTCAAAATGCCCAATATCTGCCAAGATTAATGTTTTTTGAAAGTCTAAAAAATCGTGATATTTCAAATCGGCAGTTATGAGTATGTCGGCTTTTTGTCTTGCAGCTGCATCACTAACAAAAGCTCCGCTACCACTACAAATTGCAATTCTTTTTATTTTTTTGTTTAAGTCTAATGCGTTGTGTTTGATGATATTAAGCTTTAAACTCTCTTTCATCAAATCGAAAAGCTGACCTAATAAAATCTCATTATCCAAGTTGCCAATTATTCCCATTCCAACTTTGGGATTTTCATTTAGTAGGGGATAAATGTCGTAGGCAACTTCTTCGTATGGATGCACTTTTTCCACTTCTGTTAGTGCTTTCCGCAGTTTATGTTTTGGCAATATGGTTTCAATTCTAATTTCATCTTCAAAATGTAATTCATTTTTGTTTCCCACAAATGGATTTGTGTTGTCGTTTCCTCTAAAAGTTCCTGTTCCGGCTGTATTGAAGGAGCAAGAATCGTAGTTTCCTATATGTCCAGCTCCAGTTTCAAACAGTGCATTTCTAACTTCGCCAGCATGTGTTTCGGGGGTGTAAACTACAAGTTTTAGCAGGTCGTTTTGAATTGCTTGTAGAATTTTAAAGTTTTTTAAGCCTATTTTTTTAGCAATAATTTGGTTTATGCCATTGATGCTACTGTCTAAGTTGGTGTGAATGGCATAAACTGCAATATCGTTTTTAATGCATTTTACTATAATTTTCTCTTGTTCAGAGCTTAAGTTTATCCTTTTTATTTTTTGGAAAATAATGGGATGATGCGATATTACTAGTTTTGAGCCCTTTTCTATGGCTTCGTCAATCACTTTCGATGTAACATCTAAACAAAGAATTGCCGATTGAGTTTCGGCATTTTTATCACCAATTATCAATCCAGAATTGTCATAAGATTCTTGATAATTGGGCGGGAAAGCCTCTTCTAAAGCGTATATAATATCAGATATTTTCATTTTCTTCATTGAATAAGTACAAAGATACAATTTTTCTTTTTAATCTCTCAGTTTCAATTGTTTTGAATTTGTGAAAAATGTTTATATTTGTAGCATTAAGAGCACATATGTTATGAAAGTCTTTTGGTTTTTACTTTTTCCTTTTGCTTTTTTATATGGATTTTTCATGCGTTTAAGACGTTGGTTTTTCAATTCAATATTTATGAAGAGAACCAGCTTCGATTTTCCCACAATTGGAGTTGGAAATTTGTCTGTGGGTGGCACAGGAAAATCGCCGCAGGTGGAATATTTGGCAAGGCTTTTAAAAGATGATTATAATGTAGCAATTTTGAGTCGAGGCTATGGTCGAAAAACGCGTGGTTATGTGCTAGCCGATGATGAGCAAACAGCTTCAACTATTGGTGATGAGCCAATGATGTTTTATTCGAGGTTTAAAGATGAGCTAAAAGTTGTAGTTTCGGAGAGTAGGAGAAAAGGTGTGAAGAGACTTAAGGAAGATTTTCCTGACATAAATTTAATTCTTTTCGACGATGTTTATCAACATTTGTCGGTGAAGTGTGGATTGAATATTTTATTGACTGATTATTATTCACCCTATTTTAGAAACTATTTGATGCCAGTGGGGAGTTTGCGAGAATCGTCTAAGGTAGCCAAGCATGCTGATATAATTGTTGTTACAAAGTGTCCAAAAGTGCTTTCTCCTTTGGAAATAGCCGATTTTGTGTCAAAAATAAATCTCTTAGATAATCAGAGTTTATATTTCACATATTATGAATATGAGGATTTGGTTCCTGTAAATAATTTGGCACAGAATTATGATTTGTCTAATATTGGAAAGATTTTAATGTTCACTGGAATAGCCAATCCCTATCCCATGAAGAAGCATTTGGAGCAATTTGCAAGTGAGCTGATAGAATTGAGCTTTATGGACCATCACAACTATAGCAGAAAAGATTTACTACAAATAAAGAAGACTTTTGATGACTTATTGGGAACAAACAAAATTGTGATTACAACTGAAAAAGATTATATGCGTTTGAAGTGTATGGATTGTGGGGATTTAATTAATTCAATTCCATTGTTTTATCTCCCTATAAATGTATCATTTCATCAAAATAAAAAAGATGTATTTAACCAACAAATTATAGATTATGTTAGAAAAAATTCGAGAAACAGCTAAGTTTTTAACAGCAAATACAAGTGTTAACCCCAAAATTGCCATTGTTTTGGGCAGTGGATTGGGCGGATTGGTAAACGAAATTGATATAAGCGAATCGTTTGCCTATTCAGAAATTCCTAATTTTCCAGTATCCACTGTGGCAGGTCATGGTGGAAAACTGATTTTTGGTAGAATTTCTGGAGTAGAGATTATGGCTATGCAGGGTAGATTTCATTTTTATGAAGGCTATGATATGAAGACCCTAACTTTTCCCATCAGGGTGATGAAAGATATGGGTGTGGACACACTTTTATTGTCTAATGCTGCTGGCGGAATGAACCCTGAATTTAAAGTTGGCGATATTATGATTATCCGCGACCATATTAATTTTTTCCCTTCCAATCCATTGTTGGGCAAAAATTATGATGAGCTTGGACCACGCTTCCCTGATATGAGTGAAGTGTATGATAATGAGTTAATTAAGTTGGCTGAAGAGATTGCAAAGGCAGAGAATGTAAATCTGAAAAAAGGTGTATATGTGGGGGTGCCCGGACCTTGTTTTGAGACCCCAGCAGAGTATAGGATGTTTAGGATAATGGGAGGTGATACTGTTGGTATGTCCACTGTTCCTGAGGCTATTGTAGCACGTCATTCGGGTATGCGTACTTTTGCTTTTTCCATTGTAACCGATTTAGGGGTAGAAGGGCAGGTGTTGAATGTTTCGCACGAAGAGGTGCTTGAAGCTGCCAACAAAGCCGAACCTATTCTTACTAATTTAATTAAGCTGATGTTACCTAAAATTAGCTAATATGCAAGAATTTGATCCTAACAATCCTCTTATTGACACTCCCAAAAGACCAGTTTTTTTAACTGTACTCTGTATATTGACTTTTATTTGGAGTGGCTTATCTCTGTTTTCAAACTTTTTTGTTGCAGTTCTGTACGATTTCTATGTTCAATTTTTGGGAACACAGGAATCTGGAGTCTTTGAAGAGTTGTTTTACTTTATAGCAGAGAGTGATAGAATTATGTTTTTCGCCAATGGTTTTCTCTTTTTGGGTTCAATTATTGGCGCTGTTTTTATGTTTAGACTTAAAAAGATTGGATTCCATATCTACACTATTTCAAATTTGGTTATACTTTTCACTCCAATGATTTTTGCAGGTGCAAGTTCAATTAACTTCTCAGAACTCTTCTTAGTAACACTACCTTTTATATTGATGTATTTTTTGAATTTCAAGCATATGAAATAAAAAGAGAGAGGCTGCCTCAGAAAGACCAAACTGCTAGGTTGTTTTCGTATTTCGTACTCAGTCATCCCGATATTATCGGGACTTCTTCGTCCTTATGCTCAACGCCTTGCATTTTAAGCTTTCTGAGATAGCCTCGAATTTCAAACAGTATAATCCTTTTGAGACAGTTCCTCCTTTTTTTATTCTATATCTTTTCTGATTGATGCTGCAATGGCTTCAAATTCTTCTTTGCTTAGCTTTAGTTTCTCCTTTTTGAAGTCCATATCATAAATTGTGTTTATGGGTATGAGGTGAATGTGTGCATGAGGAACTTCAAGTCCGACCACTGTGAGTCCTACTTTTTCGCAATCAAAGTTTTTCTTTATGGCTTTGGCAATTTTCTTAGCAAAAAGAAATAGTTTTTTGAACTCATCATCTTCAATATCAAAAATGTAGTCGATGGGTTTTTTAGGTATAACAAGTGTGTGAGCTTTTGCCAATGGATTGATATCTAAGAAAGCAAAATGATTTTCATCTTCTGCAATCTTGTAGCATGGAATTTCGCCATTTATGATTTTGGTAAATATTGTTGACATTTTTAATCTCTTTGTATATCAATAATTTCGAAGCTCAATAATCCGGCAGGAGCTTTAACTTCAAATTTTTCTTTTTTCTTTTTTCCAAGCATTGAGCTTGCTATGGGCGAGCTAACGGATATTTTGTTTGCTTTTAGGTCGGCTTCAGTTTCTGGAACGACAGTATATGTCATAACAGCGTTGTTTTTTAGATTTTTGATGGTAACTTTTGAGAATAGTAGCACCTTTGATGTATCAATTTTCGATTCATCAATAATTCTGGCACTTGCTACCAATTCTTGTAGTTTGGATATTTTCAATTCCAGCAAGCCTTGTGCTTCTTTCGCTGCGTCGTATTCTGCATTTTCCGAGAGGTCGCCTTTGTCTCTTGCTTCTGCAATTTGTTGTGAAATATTAGGTCTTTCGACGCTAATAAGTTGTTGCAGTTCTTTTTTTAGATTTTCTAATCCTTCTTTTGTGTAGTAATTAATGTTTGACATATTATTATCCTTAAGATTATAATATAATGAGAGACCTTTTCAGGTCTCTCAAAAATATTTATTTACTATAAATTTATTCTCTTACAGGTCTAGAAGTAGTCCCATTGAGTGGCTTCCGAACCATGGATTTGAGAAGCGGTAAGCGTAGTCAATAGATACTGTTGTACCTGTCTTTTTGTTCAAGGGTATTTTCACAGACATTCCGGCAGATGGTCCTGTAAATGCTGTTGTTCTTTCGCCGTCTCCTAACATACCTTTTTCGTAGTAGTATCCAGCTCTAGCAAAAAGCATTTGGTGGTATCCATATTCAACTCCCAATAGGAATTGGTCTTTTGAGAATGAGTTTGCTACGAATGCTGCAGATATACTAAGTATGTGTTCTGCGTTGTCGTAGGTTAATTCATCGTCAAATGCTGCTGATCCGCCTGTATCCATTGAAGATACATTTCTCTCTTTTTTACCCCATAGGAAGTTGTACGTACCGCCCATTGCAAGCATTGATGGTAGTTCAAACTCACCCGATCTCATTTCCAGAGTCATATTTGTAGCAGACCCATTTACAAGTCCTCTAACAGATATACCGTCTCCGTTGAAGCTCATAGGTGTTCCAATGTTTTTCAGGGTGATACCAAATCTAAGTCTGTCTGACACATATTGAATACCTGCATCGAGTGCTACTCCTGTTGCTGATAAGTCTGAGATGCTTTCATTAATAATTTTCACATTCACACCACCATATATTGAGCTAGAGAACTCTCGTGCATATGATAGTCCAATATTCATGTAGCTAGGTTGGTAAGTTCCAATTCCGCCTTCGGGTTGGTTTTCGGTTGTTACAAGTTCTTCGCCGAATCCCATGGCTACAACGTTCATGGCAATAACTGAAGCATCGCCAATTCTTTGGGCTAGTCCAAGTGCATTGATATTCACTTTTGATCCCCTCAAATATTGAGTTTGTGTAAAAATCACTTGAGTTTTATTGGTAAAGGCTAGTCCAGCTACGTTTAAGTATGTACTTTCTATACCTCTAGCGTTGGCTATATTGGCACTATTCAATCCATTACTTTTTGCCCATGGATTTACTAATAGTTCGTATGCACCAGCCTGACCAACTCTGTCTTTATTTCCTGCAATCGCTGCAAATCCAGCAATGATTGTTAGAGTTACTGTTAAAACTAATGTTTTCGTTATATTCATTCTTTTCATTTTTTTACGATTATTATTACAAACTAAAAGTTTTAGAAAGAGTTTAAGTCAGTTGGACGTAGAGCTCCAAACCATTTGATAGTTCTTTCGCCAATTCCGTCAGCTTTCACGTGTATTAGATACACACCGCCTGAAATTGGAATACCAGCATGGTTTTTCAAGTCCCAATCCAATGAGGTTAGTACATTGTCATCTTTAGTATATTGTCTAATCAGCGAGCCACTCATTGAGTATATTGAAACCACGCATCTATCTGGTAGGTTTGTGATTTTCACTCTTGTATCAATTTGTGTTTCTTCGTAGAACGAGAATCCGTAGTATGGATTTGGCACCACGTTGATTAGGTCTAGTGCACTTTCGGCAACTTCTATATTGTTTTTAACTGTAGCAAATTCTGTTGTATTGAATGAGTACATTGGGAAGTTGTCGTTTTGTGGGTTTTCAGCACCAACATTAACTCTTGAATAGTATCTATGATATGGTCTTGAAACGCGAATTCTAAATTTAACTTCGTTAGACAACCAATCTTCACCTGGCACTGCCATTGGTATTGATGTCCACATGGCATTGTATAGAATTTCAGTTTTCTTTTTGCGTTTAAGTGCATTGTTGGTTATGTTGTGGTACTCTTGGAATCTGTCGTATATCCATTGACATTCGTCGTATGGTGGGCAGTCTTTATCGTGGTTGTAGCTACCGTGCGTTGAGTTTGAAGCACCCATGATATATACGAAGTGTTTTCCACCCCAAATTACATCACCTAAGTATGTGTTGTATGTAGTTGTTGGATTGAACAACATGTCGTTTCCGTTGTGTGCTTTTAGCCACGAGTCTTCAGCAAACATAATATTCAATCTTTCACCAGTTTCAACATTTATGGCATATCCTGGGAACCAGCCCATACCTTCTGTACCTGATCCGTCGGGATTTCCGTCTTTGTCCACAGAGGGAGCTTTTCTTGGGTCAAGTTTTAGTGCTCCACCTTCTGCGTTTAGTGGGTCATCACCGGCTTCAAGAACCATTGCTCTACTCCATTTTGACTTATCGGGTGTTAGAACTACGTCCACACTATATAAGTTGGTTAGAGTTCTGTTTGCACCAACTTCATCGGCGTACCCAAGTCCATTTTGCCATTTTGCAGTTAGAACAAATGGTGCCCATGTGCGGTCTATAATTTTTTCAAATTGCTCGTCTGGGTCTAACCAATATTTGTCTCTACCAGTGGCTATGTAATAGTCTTCTAATTGTTTTTCAGCTGCAGTTGGCTCATCACCATATGATACTGTACCAGAGCGAATCCAGTTGTATGGTCCAGCACCATCTATATCTGGAACACCGGTTATCCATTGTTTTGTACTGTCGGCAAATGTAACTGAAGATGTCAACAGTTCGGCTCTAAGTACTCTACGAGCGTTGCTGGTGGAGTCTTCTGCTACTGCATCTGGGAATAGATGTTTATAAACGAACTGTTCAATATTTATTGATAATCCTAAATCGAATATTATTTGTTCGTTACCAACGTTGATAGTTTCTTCGCTAGTAATAAATACATCTTCACCTTCTAGTACCCAACCGAATGTGCCATCAACTTCATCTTTACTTTCAAGGTTAGTAAATTTGAGTGTAAACTTTCCACCTTTCACGTTAAGTGGGTCAATAACTTTTACATCGATGGGTCCAGCGTTGGCAATATATTCGGGTTGTTCGATTCTCCATGGAGCACCAGACATAATTTTATCTACTGATTCTTTTGTTAGGTCAAGTATAAGTCCACCGTTTCCGTGACCTTCAATTCTTGTAATAGTTGGTCTGTCGCCATATTTTGAGTTTAGTACAGTTCCGTCCGATTCAACGGTTGTAATATGAGGTATTGCAATTATTGGTGTAATTGAGTTTCCTAATGCATCTTTACGACCAGCTAAATAGGGCTTTTTCTGTCCATCATGGTTTAGGGGGTCGTCTTGTATATATTGTTTGTATGAGTTGTATGCATAAGCAACTGCAACGTAGTAATATTTCTTGTTATTTATTAATCGTTTGTCGCCTTCTGCAAATCTGTCTTCAGTAATTTTCACACTATGTTTGATTCCTTTGTTGGCTCCTGTTACCATAATTTCAGGATAGCTAGAACCAGTTTCTTCATTATAGTGGTAGTTTATAAGTGTTCCGATTGGGTTTCCTTGCGAGTCGTAATTTTCGATATCACATTGGAATACTAATCTAGAAACAGCTACGTCGTTGATTTCAGCAATTGAAACGTTTTTGTCTCTCAATTGGAAAATTTGGTAACCTTCAAATCTGTAGAATCTGTCATACTCTTCTGTAACAGTTTTCACTACTTCTTTATACATTGGGAATCCTTCAGAATCCAACATTGGGATGGGAGGATCGTAAGTTGTATCAAGTACGGGAATGTATTCTGTAACAGTTGTTGTTATACTTTCTGGAATATTAGCATCAAGTTCCATGTAGCTTTCGCCTACGTTGTTTGATGTAATTGGGTTATCGATATAAAGTATAAGTTCTCTGTCAAGTTCTTGAACGATAAGGTCTGGCGAGTCGGGTCCATCAAGTACTTTAAAACAGTTGTCGAATAGTGTTTGACATATGTCGTCAACTATTTTCAACAGTTCAACTGATGCCCATGCACCACCGCTAGATGCTCTTGCCCATGGAATACCCACTGTAATATAGTTAACAGCTCCTGGGTATAGAGTAAAAGGTCCTGCCGATTGCATAAAACGTCTGTCGTAGGGTGCGTTACCTGCTGTAACCTCGTTCCAAACTTTGTTTGCTGGGTCTGGTCCGCAACCTGTACCCCAGTTCCAAATATCACTATCATCGGGGAACATAAAGTCGCACACAAGAGTAGTGTTTCCGTTTACGTCGGGGTGAGCATTTCCACCATAGGTCATTTTTTGACCATCTTTCCAAATTCCTCTAAGGAAGTTGTAGTATTCGTGAGCATATGTGGGGTCAGTCATAGCTGAGTGTCCACCAGTGTTGTTGTGGTAAACAAATCTACGCATTCCAAAACGCTCGTTGTCAATAATTCCGTCGCCAAAGTTAACTCCATTAATACTTTCGTCACAAAGTTGTTCACCGTTGGCATCATATTTTGGGTTGTCAATTCCGTCTGGGTCCATATATGGTCCTTGGAAGAAGTCAACTCCAATTGCAGGAGGTTGTGCTCCGTAGTGGTCATAACGACCAGTACCATCAATTTCTTTACCATTATAACAATATCCTAAGCCACGACCAACGTCACAACCTACATAGTCATCCCAGCCGTCGCCTAAGTCAGTATCAACCCATTGACTAAAATAAGTTTGAGTTAATGTGTAAGTTGAGCGGTTAATAATTTCGTATGAGTAGAAAGTCATATTGTTGATTTCGTCGTTAGTGGCGAAAGCAAATGCTTGTGCACGAATTTCCAAACCAATTGGGTCTCCTTTAGTTTCAGTGTGAGGAGCACCTTTATCGTTGAACACCCACCATAGGGTTTCGTCACCTTTAAGAACTTGGTCGGAAAGGATACCACCTTGTGTAATTCCCATTTCAGTCTCTTTTGTAGGAACTGCTGGTCTTCCAAGGTTTTCTGGTGTTCTCGGACAAAGTTCATTTGTAAAGTCGTAGTATGGATAGTCACCATCTTCCCAACGATATTCACCATCACCGTTCACGTCCATAAAAGGAGCTAGGTATCTACTTTGTAGTGGGTTTCCATCAATTGGGTGTGCTGGCCAGTCTTGAATTACTTTAGGAACAACGTAGTCGGGGTCTATATCTGGATTGTTATTCCAAGCTATAAACTTCTCCACTTGTGCACGAGTAATTTTCCAGTGTCTATCATATTTTTTACAAGTTGCTTGGTCAATGGAGGCGTTACCATCTATAGTTAGAGGTCCTGTCCAATAGTCATTACCAACTTGTCTATATCTAAGAGCAGCTAATTTTAACTGTCCGTTTACGTCAAGTCCACCAATCCAAAGTGAAGCCGAGAACATTGAGTGTTTTCTCGATCCTTTTGGAACTTCATACTGTGCAACTTCAAAGTCCCACCACATGTCTCCACCTGTGTTGATACGTGTACGAACATTGTTAATGTCCAAGTCTGACGATCCCGTTGCAGGCAAACAGAATGCTGCTTTGGGGGCAGGGATATCGTTGTCGTTATCTTTGCGAATTGTGCCTTTCCACTCTTCTGCAAAAGTAGCTGGAAGGGATAGTAGCATCGCAAGACTAAATACTGAAATGATTCTTAATGTTTTCTTCATTTTATATAATTTTCTTCAGTTACTAATTAATTAAAACATGAACATTACACCTAAATTAATTCTTCTAGGCAAACTGTAGTTATATGGGTTGGCTACCATTATGCTGTATAGGTCGATAAATGCTTCGGGACTAATTTGCTGTGCAATGGTTTGTTGGAATTCGGCTGCTGCCAAAAATCCGTCATCTTCAGCGTTACCAGTGTATGCATAAACTGACTTAACATTTTTGAAGTTGAAAATATTCAACACTTCAATATATACATTTAGGAAACCATATTTCTCTTTTCTTGGGTCGTCATCACGTTTTAACTTAACTTGGAATGATCTGTCAATTCTTCCGTCAATCCAGAATTGCCATGGAAGATTTGAACCGTACATTGACCCTGAAATAATTCTAGTACCATATCCTGTTATACTATATGGAGTTGATGAGCGTGTGTAAGGAACACCCGAACCTCCATTAAGAGTAATGTTAATACCAGTGTTTTCTAACCAGTTAATAGTTTTAGCTTTTCCATCTTTCGTAACTTTAGTTTTTGATGGTCCGCGATAGTCTTTACCCATTCCAAAACGGTAGTCAATATTCATCTTAACTGCGTGACGTTGGTCATAGGCTAAAGAGTTTAGTGTTCTTAAGTTTGGTTGACCTGATGTAACAAGAGCTCTTGCTGATGTAGCATCTGAACCTGTACCTTTTGCAAACTGCAAGGTGTAGTTGGCACGAAGTCTAATGTTTTTTGTTTGACGTAAGTCGTAAGAAATTGTCATACCCATAACAGTACCAAAGTCAAGGTTGTTATACGAGTAATATGTATTTGGATAAGCTTCTGTAAATCTGTACGATTGAACAAGGTCGCGAACCTCAGCATAATAACCCGAAAGTTTTAGTGCTGATCTGTCGTTCAGAGCTTGTTGGAATCCCAATTCATAGTCAACCGTTTTTTCAGGACGAAGACTTGGATTACTAATAAAGCTTGTACCAGATTTTTCGATGTATAAATAATCAACAGGGTTCATTCTTAAACCTGATGTGGGTCGCTTTGTGATAATGTCGTAGTGAGCAAAGAACATAGCTTGGTCAGAAATTGGGAACGAGAATGCAACACGTGGCATCACCGAAATTTGTGGCTCATAGTCTTTAAAGGCTTTCACACTCACTTTGCTGTCAGCATCTGGATCAACAATCCAAGGTGTTACTCTACCAGTAGAAGTTCCTGCTGAAAGAGCACCTGCATCTGAAATCTCTTGTCCAAATGAGTTGAACCAAACATCTCCGTTACGATATCCCATAACCCTTGAAGGATCAAAAACATCGTCAACATATACAATATAATCATTACCCATATTGCTTGGATGGTCAAATATGCCTGCTTCTGCAACAGTTCTAGCTGGTGCTAATAAGTAGTTGTCTTTCAACACTTTTTGGTTGGCATCAAAACGGTCAACACGAACCCCAACGTTGAAGATTAAGTCGTCAAAAGCAAATTGGTCTTGAATGTATGCAGCCATATAAATGGGCTGGAAGGCACCAATTGAACGCTTATAATTGCCGTTTTCATCTTTGTTTATAAAGAAGTCTTCTAAGCTAGTTTTGTTTTTAATTTTATTTCCTAAGTGGTCATATCCGTAGTACCCAACGTAGCTATAACCATCATTCAATAGCTCATCAGCACTAAACATATCTAAGCTATACATACTTGGGTCTAAGTTGTCAATGTCAACCCAGTCTTTACCATGCACGTCGTAGCCAAGTTTTTCTCTAATATTTCTGTCAAAAAATCTTTGTTGCGTTTGGTCATAACTTCTTGAGTACTTAATGGTGTCAACAAAGACTTGGTTTCCATTGATATCTTGGTGGAAAACCAATTCAGGATTGTCAATATCTAACTGAACAATGTGGAAGTTTGTAAGCTCACGCATTAAGTTCCAAAGTCCTGTTGGAGCTAAACTCCATGAACGGTCGGAACGTTGCTCATATTGGAATCCAAACTCAAGGGCGTGATTGCCAATGGAGGCAGAACCGCTGGCGTTGATACCCAACATATTTGTTTCGCTCTTGCCATAACCTGCCATAACTGCTCCCGGAACTACATACATTCCATAAATTGAGTTTGGTTGCTCTCCGTTAAGTAGTGCAAAACCTTCTTGCAACATAACTTTGTTACGATAATACATATTGGGATTATCATACGTAGAGAAACGATCATAATAATATGATGTCCAGTTGGCTAATTCAGGATTAAGTTCACTTCTTTGGAATGTAACCAATGTGTCATAAATATTTGTAAGTTTCCATACATCTTTAAATAAGATACCATCTATTTCAACATCACCTTTTTCGTAGAAATCGGCTTTATATGTTTCATACTTTCCTAAGTAACCGTAGTTAAAGATATTATCTCTGTGTTCTAAGTCGTATGAGCTACCATTAGTTTTAGTATAGTCAACTTGAATTTGGTAGAAAACGTCCTTCACCAGAGAGTTTCTTGTAGTGTCAGTGCTATTGGGGAATTTATGGGCAAAACGTCCATAAACACGCCATGTTGACCCTTTGCTAAAACCGTTTCTGTGCGAGTTGAATAAAGATGAAGCAAAGCCCCAATCTCTACCTGTGCTATAATCCAACGAACCTCCAAAAGTTAAGTTGGTATTTGCAGTGGTTTTAACGTCTAATTTTCCAGCAAGGTTAACGCCCCAGCTTTGAGCATCTTGTCTTGCGTGTAATTTTTTAAGATTATCTTTAGTTGTAAAGTCGGCTGCATAGTAGTGAGCATTACCAACTCCAACAGGAATAAGTGGATTTTCAATCAAGTGGTCTATATACTCCTGTTTGGCAGTCCATGTACCACCACGAGCAGGATAACCATCTTTTGAATAATGGAACTCTCCAGAGATAAAGTATCCAAGCAATGCCGTTGGGTCATCCTTTTTTCTACTTTTAATAAGAGGTCCGTTGATGCTAAAGGCACCAATAAAGTTGTTGTAACCATCTAGCGATCCCACAACTTCACCACTGGCACCAAACTCACGCGAGGGTCCTTTTGTGGTAATATTCAAAACACCACCAGTTGCCTCACCATAACGTGCTGGCAAACCACCCATCATAACCGAAATTTGGTCAATGGCCGATTTGGGAACTCCCGAGGAACCTCTAACACGAACCCCGTCGATGTAAACAACAGTTCCGTCAGTCCTTTGTCCACGAACCGAACCCATCTCGCCGTCAGTACTCTGAACACCACCCACGGTGGCAGCCATACCCTGTGCCGAACGGGCCGACATCCGCTGTAAGTCCTCCGAACCCATAGTCTCGCCCGAAGTAGTTTTTCCCTTTTGAACTAATGGGATTTTATATTCCACAACTTCAAATGTTTCCAATTCGTGCATAGTCTCTTCCATCTCGACATTAACGTATGTAATTGCGTCAGGACTAATTATAACTCCGTCAAATTGATAGTTTTTGTGCCCAACAAAAGAAGCTTTAACAGTGTAGGTCCCAGGTGGAATTGGACGAATGACGTATTTTCCATCAAAGTCCGATTGAGCTCCACCAAATTGTCTGCCGGCTGATTCTATAATAACATTCACAAACGGCATGGGCTCTCCATTATCTTTCTTTATTGTCCCTTGCAGGGTTCCAGATTGTGCAAAAAGTGTGCTGGCTGTGAGAACTAGCAAACTCGCAAAGAGTAATTTCTTGATCATACTCATGGTTTTATTTTTGTTATATTCCTATTTGTTTACAATAATAGGGGGTAAAGTTATAAATTTATTCGGTATATATGCAAATAAATGTGAAGAAAAGTGAAAAAAGTTATCAAGATTAGTACTTGGGTCTGTTGAAAACTTCGGAAAAAAGAACTGCATTAACAATATTTTCTTCAATAAACTGAGGAAAAGAATTGTCTATTTTCTCTTTAATAGGCTCATTTTCAATAGATGGTGTGCTTTTTTCAATAATCTCAACTTTTTCTTCAACATGATCAATAGAGCTGTATTTAGAATAGTTATGATTTAGTTCTTCATTAAATTCATTTTTAACTATTGGGTCTATATTTTCAAAACTTTCATATTCTGAAGCATTTTCCATTTCAACTTCTGGCAATGTAGTCTCAGCTTTCTCTGCTTGAATGTTTTTCTCCAACTGCTCCAAAATTTCGTCAATGGCAGGAATGCCAGTCTTGTTTTTTTGAACTGGCGGAGGAGAAGCAGGAGAAGGCTTGCCCTTATTAGGCTTCTTCTTTTTTGTTGCCGCATTAACAGCTACTACAATTATCCCAATTATAATGGCAACTATTTGACCAAAATCTTCCATAAATGTCTTTTTTTAATTCATCAAAAATACTAAACTATTTCCTATTACACAAATAAATATTTAGATTTTCTAAGGCCCACACTTCTTTTTACGCTTGAAAACTCTATCGAAAAATCCTTTTTTACGCTTGGGCGTTTGATTCAAACTGCTCTTTTTACTCTTTTTCATTCGCTTGCGAGTATCTTTGCTCTGCTTTTTTAAATGCTGTTTCTTAGCCTTCTTATATTCTTTCCTCTCTTTCTTGTCTAACTTTTTTTGCTTCTTTATTTGCTCTTTCTCACTTTTACTCCCCGCATCTTTAACCCTGCATGATGTTTGAGAAAAAAGAATAATCCCTGCACATAATAATATATTAATGTATAAAATAGAAAAAAGTGAACTCTTTGTTAAACGCATACAATTTGATTTTTGCAAACTTATGAAAAAAAGAGCTTTTTAGTGAAATTAATTTGAGCTTTAATGCTTTATTATGATTTAAAGGCTATTTTTGTGAAAAATCGTTTTATGAAAAAGTCGAAGTTTTATTTTTTAGCCCTAATTATTAGCCTTTTGGCAATACAAACATCGTGCATAAAAAAAGATGACAATTGGATTCCCAATGTATATGTCAACTTTCAAATTAACCCCAATTCAACAGAGTATATAAATCTTAATATTATTGGTGGTTATGAATATTTATATGGAGGCGTGAAGGGTATAATAATTTATCGCGAAGATATGGAGAATTTTAGAGCATACGACAGAGCTTGCCCCTTCGACTATGATGTGCATGGCTCTTCAGTTGTAGTGGATAGCTCCGGATTGATTTTAGTTGATACCCTTTGTGGCTCAAAATTTATTATCACAGACGGATCTGTTCTGGAAGGTCCAGCAAAAAGAGGATTAAAACAATACAGAACCCACTATAATGGAGAGTATTTGCAGGTGTATAATTAAAAATAACAAAGAAAATTAACATGTGTATAACAAAAGATGTGCTATATTTGCAGGATACATTAAAATGTAGTTATCATGAGCAGGTTTCACTTTGTTTTTATTTTAATTCTCCTGCAACTTTCTAATCTGTTTTCACAGAATATTGGAATTGGAGAATCAAGCTTTACGCCAGAACAGTCAAGTATATTAGAAATTAAATCTGATAATAAAGGACTTTTAATTCCCAGACTAACAATTGAACAACGTGACGCCATTGATAATCCTGCCGTAGGTTTAATTATTTTTAATCTTGACTGTGGAAATATCAATTACTATTTCAATAATACTTGGGTAGAATTAGGTAGTGTAATAATACCAATTCCAGAGACAATTATTGGTGATTTTAATCCATGTCGAAACCAAACTGAAGTGG
>JAAYKF010000180.1 GCA_012522535.1 Bacteroidales bacterium | reverse complement strand
CTGAAAGAGTTATAGCAAATTTATCTCGCACAAAACGCGAAATTAGTTCTGATGTGAAACCCATAACTCAATCCTTTGATATTAGTAATTTACCCTCTGGCAACTATTATCTAACAATGGAAGTGAGAAATAGAGAAAACAAAGTTGATGCCTACAACAGAGTGTTTTTCCAAAGGAGTAATCCAAATTTGGAACTGCCCGAAATTAATATCGAAAACCTTGATATTGTGAACACCTTTGTTGAATCTATGACAAGCATTGACACCCTTGCTCAATATATAGATTATCTGTTCCCAATTTCAACACTTATGGAGCGTACCTATGCTTTGAATTTAATTAGCAAACCAAAGCGTAGAAAAAAAGATGAAGCAGTGGACGTAGATAGAGATGCGTTATTACTGAGTATGCAGAGATACTTTTTAGATTTTTGGACAAATCGTAATGAAACCGACCCAGCCAAAGATTGGTATGAATATAAACTGAATGTTGACAAAGTAAACAAGCACTATTCCACCCTCAATACCAAGGGATATATCACCGACAGAGGGAGGGCTTATTTGAAATATGGTGAGCCAAATAGCATAAATTCGCAGCCACATGAACCAAGTTCATACCCCTATGAAATTTGGCATTACTACCAAATTAAAGATCAGGGGAATGTGAGATTTGTTTTCTACAATAGAGATTTGGTTACCAACGATTATGAGTTATTGCACTCTGATGCACGTGGTGAATTGAAAGATTATCAGTGGCAAATGAAACTTCAGAAACGTCAAAACCCAAGCAACGACCCCAATCAAATGGACGTGTCGCCATACTGGGGAGGACGTGTTAGAGATTATTGGAATAATCCAAGATAAGAGAGAGATTAATAGTCGTACTTATCTTTCCATCTCTGTTTCAAGAAACGTCTTTGATCTTCTTCCCTACTGTTTTTACCCGGATTGTAAAATTTCGTATTTGAAATTTCTTCTGGTAAGAACTCTAATTCAGCAAAATTATCATCATAATTGTGGGCATATTTATAATCTTTGCCGTAGCCAATATTTTTCATAAATTTTGTTGGAGCATTTCTCAAATGCAATGGTACTGGCAGATTTCCAGTTTTACGAACTATGGCTATGGCTTCATCTATGGCTAAATAAGCACTATTACTCTTTGTGGAACAGGCCAAAAAGATTGCAGTTTGCGACAAAATAATTCTTCCTTCAGGCATGCCAATTACGTTTATTGCCTGAAAACACTCATTGGCTATCAAAAGGGCATTGGGGTTGGCATTGCCAATATCTTCCGAAGCAAAAATCAGCATTCGGCGGGCGATAAATTTGGGGTCCTCTCCTGCTTCTATCATTCGTGCCAACCAATAAACAGCAGCATTGGGGTCGCTACCACGCATGGACTTAATAAAAGCAGAAATTATATCATAGTGCATCTCGCCACTTTTGTCGTACATCACAAGATTTTGTTGCACTATTTCTAAAACAAGCTCATTGTTTATTTTTATAATATCATTATTCTCTTTTAAGAAGTCAAAAACAATATTAAAAGCATTTAGAAGTTTTCGGGCATCGCCACCAGAAATCCTTAAAAGAGCCTCTGTCTCTGTCAATTCAATGGTTTTACCGCTATGTTGCTCTAATTTCTGTTTTGCATTTTCAAGAAGTAGGAGTAAATTCTCTTCCGTTAGTGATTTTAGTATAAATACCTGACAACGAGATAAGAGTGGTGAAATAACCTCAAAAGAGGGGTTTTCAGTAGTGGCACCTATTAGAATTATAAGTCCTTTTTCCACTGCACTTAAAAGAGAATCTTGCTGCGATTTGTTGAATCTATGAATTTCATCAATAAATAGAATCGGAGGTTGAAAAGCTGTGCTAGCTCTTTCTATAACAGCTCTCACATCTTTCACACCCGAATCAGTGGCACTTAGGGTAAAAAACTCTCTGTTTACGCTATTGGCTATAATGAGAGCCAAGGTGGTTTTTCCCACTCCGGGAGGCCCCCATAAAATCATAGATGGTATATTTCCAGCTTCGATGGAGCGTCTCAAAACAGCCCCCTCGCCCACCAAATGCTCTTGACCAATATATTCGTCAAGATTTTGGGGTCGCATTAGCTCTGGTAATGGTTTTAAAATTTCCACTTTAGAGTTGTAAGTTATTTTTGTTTAAAAACATCATGCCCATTTTCACAGGCTTGACGAATAGCTGCTTGATTTTGCATTATACTACCACCCCAATAATTGTGGTCCCAAATATGTGGATTTCTAAACCAATTTTCCAACTGCATTTCTAAATTCAAGTCTGTCTGTTTATCTTTTTCTACAACAAAATTTGAAAGCGGAACACTTACTGTGAAATGGTTGTGGACAAAATCTGTAATAGAGTCTATTATAAATTCATCGCCAGAATAAAATTGTCCAATTCCAAGATGAAAATTAAAAGGCACTATATTGTTTTCTAAATTTTCCCATTTGCCATTTAGTTTCAAATAGTGATAACCTCCACCCAAAACATCTGGCCAAAACATGCTCGATTCCGGTGGATTAAGGAAGGCAAAAGTTTTGTTTCTATTTTCGTCTAAGCCAAAAACAAAGCGAAGTGAGTCATACTTACCAATGGGAATATTATCTTCAATTTTCCAATTTAAACTTTCAGGCACATCTATATCAATGTAATGCACTGATTTATCATAGCTTAGGGTGAAAACCTTGCTGTCATCTCTAACAAATTCAAGATCTGTAATAAAATACATTATTTCATCTACTTGATATTTATTTCCAGCTTCATTGATGTATATTAAGCTATCAAATATGACATCTTCACCAGCTACTGTGTGAAAGAAACTCATATTAACTTTTCCAAATTCTCTTGGAATATCATCAATAAGTTCTTCATCTTTTTTACAAGCAAAAAGAATAGTTATTGACAAAAAAACAAATAATAATTTTCTAATCTTCATACTATTTAAAATCTCCATTTTTAATTTTATTTACTATTGCATCACTTACAGTGCTTAAGGTTTCGAAAACTTTATCGAAGCCCGAATCGCCACCATAATATGGGTCTGGGACAATTTTATTAGAATTGGGATAAAGCTCGTTTAGGATAAATTCTATCTTCGCCAAATCATTTTCATCACGGGCATAGGCTGCCACATCTGAAAAATTATTTTCGTCCATAACATAGATTTTATCGAACTTATCGAAATCTGCCACTTCAAAAAGTCTTTGCCTTTGCTTGCTAATATCCACATTGTTTTTGCGTGCTACTTTTATGGCACGAGAATCGGGCGGATTATTAAGGTGATACCTAACAAATCCAGCCGAATCTACTTTAACATTAGTAATTTTCTCTTTAGTAAGTTTATCTTTTAATATTCCTTCGGCAAGTGGCGAACGGCAAATATTACCAAGACATACCATCAGAATTTTTATCTCATTTTGACTCATTTTGTAGTTTTTCCTACAAAATTAATCAATTTTAATGAATTTATCTTGCCAACGACCAAGTTCGCTATCAACAACTACAATATATGCACCTTTGGCTAAGCCACTAATATTTACCTTCAATTCATTAGTATTTTTTAGTACTGATGAGTAAATTGTTTTTCCATCAACTGATAGAATATTTATTTTAGCATTTTTCATATTATCTTTAAAGATGACATTGTAATTATCCGAACTAACAATTCTCTTATTTATTCCTATTTCTGTTCTAGCAATACCCGTTGGTAATAATTCCGACACAACTCCTTTAGATTTTCCGCCGGTTACGAATAAAGATGTTTTGTAATTTCTTTTTTCAGCAAAGCTATGAATTGGAGATTCTTCGAAACTAAAATTTCCATCACCAAAATTCCAGAAATATCTTAAGTTTTCTGATTTTTCGTTATCAACTATTGGAATATATTGCACTTGCAATGGATTTTCGGATATGATATTATAGCTAAATGCAACCATCATAGTATCAACTGTTTGAGAAAATGCAAAAACTCTCATAAGCACATTGCTATCAAAAATTCCATCGCCAACATCACTAACAGCCAAACGAATATGATAAGCTGAATCGGGGATTATAGTTAGGTCGGCGGGCAGAACTGTCGTCATTCCGTCCATGGCAAAAAACTCATTGCCTTCTATCTCATTGCTAATATAAAAATCACAATTCATACAATTATCATCATTATTTAGTCCATTGTTTACATTGTTTATAGCCACAGGCAAATCAGTTCCTGGGATTAATGCTATATTTTCATTGTCATAATATCCGCCATCTGGCTTGGGACCTGAAACAAAAAAACCAAACATATCATTAAAGGCTGTATTTACATATTCAGGATACTCTTCTGAACCAAAAACATAATCAGAACATACGAATAACGAGTCATTGGCAATTATATCAAATTCAATAATAATTGCATCAAAGGTTGGTCCTCCAATATATGCAGACAATGCGGAGTCGCCCGGCAAATTAAAATTATGACTGGCAAAGAATGAGACTGGGTTGGCTATTTGTTCCACAAATCCTGTGGAAATGGCAATACCACAATCTAAGCCTGTTGAGTTATTCTCATCACTAAAATAGCCAATTGTTGAATAATTTCCAGTGTAGGACAAATTTTGAACTTGTATATCTCCAGCAAACAGAATTTGTTCTAACATTTCCACCAATTGCACAGAGTCGAGAACAAAGATGTTTTTTTCTGAATTTTTCGCATCAAATGAGCGAAATACTGTGCTCTGCGAATGCGACAATGATTGCAATATAATTATCGCAATAAAAAGACTTATAAGTTTTTTCATAAATTTGGATATTAATTTTTATTCTGTTTTGGTTAAATTCTATAAGCGAACTGAAAATCAAACACTTGCAAATTCAATTATTATAGTTTAAAAGAGTTTGTTTAAGATAGTTTATGTAACAAATAGCGATGTCAAATATACAACAATTTAAAGCAAAGTCAAGAAATAGTTAAATTATTTCACTATATGCTAAACTACAAACTAAATAAGTTAAAAAATGCAAGACTAAAGATTTCTGATATCAATTGAAGAATTTCACTGTAAAAACCTTCAATGCGTTGAATAAATTCACTTTATCTAATTTTTTCTCTGAAAGTATATTACAACACTCACGCCTATTAAGACTGTTAAACCTCCCAAAATCTGCACCAAACTTAAACTCTCCCCCAAAATAACAACACCACCTAAGATGGCAATTATAGGACTAATATTATTCATTACACTAACATTTGATGTACTAATATACGTTAGAGCATAATTGGTTAAAAATGAGGTCAATACAGAAGATAATATTCCAAGATATAGCACTGATACTATAAAACTCATACTCATAAATGGCTCAAAAAACTCATTTATGGAGTTATTTATTAAATGTCTTGAAATTCCAACAAGATTAAAGACTACAAAGCCAATAATAATCATCACCGATGTTAGCGTAATAGAGTTATGTTTTTGCATTATCTTTTTGGCAATCATATAATACACCACCATTGAAAACACCGACAAAAGCATCAATATGACTCCATAAATATTTGTTTCGCCCGAACTACTAAGATTTTGCGAGAATATAAATATTAGACCTGTAACCGATATTCCAATTCCTGTTTTTTGCAAAATAGAGCTTTTTTCTTTCAAAAATAGTGATGCTGCAATTAGTGTGAAGATTGGCAGTAGAGCAAATATAATTCCAGCTTGGGAGGCTGTTGAATACTCCATTCCCACAGTTTGGAAGCCAAAACATAAAATGGGATAAAAGAAAGAGACTCCAATTATTTTGAGCCACTCTTTTCTTTCAATTTTTCCGATTTTTATTAGTCCAAATATTTTTAGGAGAACAACAAAAACCAAAGCTATACTAAATCTATGTGCCAATAGGTCGTAGCTATTGGATGCATTGAGTCCAATTTTTACAAAAATAAAAGATAGACCAACAATAGTGGTCATTAAAAATAGTCCTAAGTATGCAAAAACAATTTTTCTTTTCATACCATAATATCTTGTGAGCAAAATTAGGGTTAATTTTGCTCACAAGATATTAATCAAATGCTAATGTATAAAGCTTTTTACAAGAAAAACGAAGCTTTGATTGCTGTTCCTGTTCTGAAGATTGAAAAATCATCCATTTTGAAAAAATATGGATTTATATCCACTCCGATGGCAAAGTTTTTAGAGAAAAAGAAGTCATATCCAACAACGGGACCAAGATAGAAGCCTTTTTTTGAATCGCTGGCATAAGCCTCTAATCTGCTGGCAAAGCCTCCTCTTATTCCAATATTAAAGAGACCTCTATCATACTGTTTTATATATCCAATGGATGCACCCACAACAATGTTTGACTCATTGTAAAATGAATTATCACTCAGTGTAGTCTTATTGGAACAATATCCAATTTCTGGTTCAAGTTTTACTTTAGATTTGATTATTACAGGCACAGATATAATTGTATTATTGGCATCGAAGACCAAATTGGTATTAAATTTTGCAGATAAGCCAATGATTACATCATCTATCTTAAATTCTTTTTTTTCTCTGATGTTTTCCACCAATTCATATTCATTTTGTGCATATAAACCACTTATTATAAGGGTGGTAAATATTATAAAAATTATTTTTTTCATATAAAAACATTTTAATAGTAATCTCTTCTTGTTCCAAAATGGAAATTCAAATATAGCGAGATAAAAAGAAATTCGCTTTTATTAAACGCCATCATTTCAACGGGGTTTATGAAAAGCTCACCTGCCACACCTGTTTCCAAACTTCTATGTTTTCTATCATCGCTACCAAACTCAAAATTGAATCCAGCTTTAGTATAAACACCCAAATGAGGTTTTAGTTTATCGAAGCCTTTTAAAATTGGTCCACGACCATAAATATTGTCCACATTGTGTAAGTCGGGATCAAATCTTTCCAAAGTAATATTAGACTCATATGTTCCTGGTACATAGTCGATTATATACAAATAAACTGGTCGCGACAAGCCTATATTTGCACCTGCAAACAATACGTATCTAATTTCTGTTCCACCCCAATAGGGTTTGTGATTAAGCACTTGCTGATAACCATATGCTGCATTAAAATGGAAAAATTTATTTATTTTACCGTAAACAAAATCCTTAGAATTTATATAGAACGGATTTCTGGCTTTAATCTCTTTGGGATGTTTTTTTACCGAAAAACCAAATTCCCAAACTTGCTTTCTGAAATAGGATTTATCTTTCCCCAGACGCATATCAAAGCCATATCCATTAGTATTTAATGAAATTCCCATAAGAGTCTCTTTTCGCAAAATTTCTTTAGAGTAATCTTCGCCAATAATTTGTGCATTGGCAAAAACTCCCATTATGACAAAAAGTGATAAAACTATTTTTTTGAACTTCATTTTCCTTATTTTAGTTAATGCAAATTTAATTGTTTTTACTGAAACTATATAATAAAAAACAAAATTGTTAGATAATTGTTTTTATTAACGCTTTATGTATCAAAATATCAATGAGTTGGATTTTGTTTATTAAATTTGCCAATTCAAAAAAAACATATATACAGATGAGAAAAGAAAAATTATTTAGCGGAAAAACATTAGCTATTTTAAGTGGTGGAGGCGATACTCCTGCCATAAACTCAAGTATTGAACAAGTACGCAATAGAGCCTCTATGCTCGGATATAAAGTATATGGAATTAGAAAAGGTTGGAAAGGTTTGTTGGGCGATGGCGATATAGTAGATTTAACTCACCAGCCATACAAGGGCTTATATGGTGGCACGGCACTATTGTCCAGCAGAACAAATCCTTTTTCCAAGGAGCCAAACTCCGAAGATCGTGTATCACAAATAATGCAAAACATAGAGAGATACAAAATTGATGTATTGGTTACCATTGGCGGTGATGACACTAACGGAGCCGCAAAACGTTTGTACGAACAAGAAGGCATTCCTGTTATTGGTTTTCCAAAAACCATTGACAACGACCTAAGAACTCAAACCATACATCACTATAATGGTAAAGAAATTGAAGCTGTTATAAACCCAGGCTTCCCATCGGCAGCACTTGGTATGATGGAGTTTACAAATAGATTGAGAACAACCACAGAATCGCATTCGCGAATTATGGTAGTAGAATTTATGGGTCGTGATGCTGGTTGGCTTACAGGTAGCTCACTTTTTGGCGGTGCCGAAATAGCACTTATTCCCGAAGTACATATGACCAGAGAAAGAAAAGAGTTCTTCTTTGAACATGTTAAAGAGACATATTTACGTTCAAGAAAAAAATCGTTGATTATTGCTGTATCCGAAGGTGTGAGATGGTATAACGACAAAACCGAACACTTAGAAATGGTTTATGCAAGCTCTGAAGTTGACGAATTTGGACATCCACAATTTGGCGGCATAAGCGGAGTTGTGGCAGCCGAAATTAGCCGAAAAACTGGTTTGGATGCACGTTCACAAATTTCGGGATATTACGCACGCTCAGGCGACTGCAGCGAGTATGATAGAAAACTAACCTCAGCACTAGCCGACAAAGTTGTGGATCTACTTCTACGTGAAGAGTATGGCAAGATGCCCGTAATTAAAAACGTTGTAAAATATAAAGAATTGGAAGAGTATAATACTTCATGTGTGGATATGGGAGCCATTGGTAACAGAGATCTTCCAAGCGATTACTACGATGAAAACTCTTTCAGATTCAACGATGCATACGCCGATTTCTTATCCAACATTGTTGAAAAACCAATAGTAAGCAGATTTGATATCGACTTTCCTATTGTTATCCCAAAATAGGAAAATAAGAGACAAAAACTTTAATTTTATAAAAGAATAGTGCATCTTTGCACTATTCTTTTTTTTTAACATGTATAGATGAGCAATAAGAATAAACGCCAAAGCGGAATATTACTTCATATAAGTTCTTTACCTGGAAATTATGGCATCGGGACACTTGGTAAAGAGGCTTTAAAATTTGTAGATTTTTTGAAAACTGCCGATGTGAAAATTTGGCAAACACTACCTTTGGGACATAGTGGATATGGAAATTCACCGTACCAATGCTACTCTGCCTATGCTGGAAATCCTCTATTAATTGATTTGGATTGGCTTAAAAACAAGGAACTTCTATTGGAAGTAGAAACTGATAAAATTGCAAGTAAATTTGAGAATAGCAACAAAGTTGATTTCAACTTTGTTGAAAACTATAAATACAGAATTCTAAAAACTGCATTCCAAAGATTCAAAAGCAAGGAAAATTTTGAGGTTGCATATGATGATTTTTGCAATAAAAATAAACACTGGTTGGATGACTATTCGCTTTTCATAAGTTTTAAAAAAGCATTCAAAAACACTCCCCTTTCTCAATGGCAAAATGAGGTCAAATATAGAAATAGAGAGATTTTGGACTATTACAAAGCAAAGCTTGAAGATGAAATAAATTTCAATAAATTTCTACAATACATCTTCTTTGAGCAGTGGTTTGAGTTAAAGAATTATGCCAACAAAAACGGTATTGAAATAATGGGCGATATTCCTATTTATGTTTCTGCCGACAGTGCCGATTTGTGGAGCAATCCTCATTTTTTTCAAACAAATGATGATTTGTCATTGAGTAAACTTGCCGGCGTTCCGCCAGATTATTTTAGCGAAGATGGACAGTTGTGGGGGAACCCTCTCTATGATTGGAAGAAGATGGAAAATGATAATTTCCAATGGTGGATTAAGAGAATTGAGTTTAATTGTCAGCTTTTTGACATTGTGAGGATAGACCATTTTAGGGCTTTTTCGGAATTTTGGAGCGTGGATGCCAGCGAAAAAACTGCAAAAAACGGAGAATGGATATCTGCTCCCGGATATAAACTCTTTGAAGCTATAAAGAACAATTTGGGTGAGCTGAAAATTGTTGCCGAAGATTTGGGAATAATTACCCAAGATGTGGAAGATTTAAGAGATCACTTTAATTTTCCGGGTATGAAGGTACTGCAATTTGCCTTTGATGGTTCAAAACCCAACACCCATCTACCTCATTATCACAATCACAACTCCGTAGTTTATACTGGCACCCACGATAACGACACCACAAAATCGTGGTTTGAGACTAATGATGAAAATACAAAAAATATATTTTTGGAATACACTAACAGCAAATTCAACGAGGCTGTTTGGAGCATGATTAGGTTGGCATGGTCGTCGGTGGCACAAACTGCCATTGCCCCCATTCAGGATTTTTTAGAATTGGATGGCGAAGAGAGAATGAACACTCCCGGAACTACCGAAAACAACTGGATTTTCAGATGTAAACCTGAGCAAATAGATGAACAATTAGCTCAAAAAATTAAAATCTTGAACAAAATTTATGACAGATAGTGGTAATCCACAAGTTTGAATCAAATTTCTTTTATACTTTTGCACCTAAATAATTTTAATATGAGAAAACTAATATTTGGTATAATTATATTTTTAGCTTCAGCAGTTTTAATCTCTTGCGGCGGAAATAAAACAAATAAATATGAAGATTTACCCGAGGAGTTAGCCAAAATCTTTATAGAAATAGATAAAAACCCCAATAATCCAGACTTATATTACCAGAGGGCACTCTATTATTTAGATAATAAACTAATTGACAGTGCCTATTATGACGCCTATAAAGCTCTAAAACTCGATTCCATAAATCCAGATAGATACATATTTTTGGCTGACTTATATTTTATGCAAGGTCTTTTCGAAAATAGTGAAGAAATTTTAGAGAGAGCACATGAGAAATCCCCAGAATCCATAGAAGTGATGATGAAATTGGCCGAAATTCAACTCTATTACCAGAGATATGGCGAAATGAACGACTTTTTGAATATGGCTTTGGAGAAGGACTCACGAAATCCTCAAGCATTTTTTATGAAGGGATATGCTTTTAAGGAGCAAGGTGATACTCTAAATGCTATTAGAAACTTCAATAAAGCCGTGGACCAAAATTCAAGCTACTACGAAGCATATATTCAACTGGGATTGATGTATCATTCTAGAAAAGACAGATTGGCTTTAGATTTTTACAATAACGCACTAAATATACGTCCACAAAGCATTGAGGCTCATTATAATATTGCAATATTTTATCAAGATATTGGCGATTATGCTAAGGCTAAAGACCGCTATGAAATGATTACTCAAATAGATAACACATATTCGAGGGCCTATCATAACTTAGGTTGGATTTGTATGGAAATTGATAAAAACTACGAAGATGCCGTAAATTATTTCAATCAAGCAATTGCGTATCAGTCTGATTATGTGGATGCTCTGTACAACAGAGGTGTTGCATACGAAAAAATGGGAGAAAAGCAGAAGGCAATAGATAGCTATGCAAGCGTAATAAATATCGACAGTGAATATATTCCTGCACACCAAAGAATTTTATATTTAGAGAAAAAATAATTTCTCAAATAGCTTTTTGTGTCAAAATAGTTTTATTTTTGCATTATTAACAATTAAACTAAACACAATGAAAAGAACAAGATTATTATTAGCCATTGCATTTGCAATTAGCGTAGTTTTCACCAGCTGTGGAAAATACGAAGAGGGTCCATCAATTAGCTTAAGAAGTAAAAAAGCAAGATTAACTGGTGTTTGGGAAATTTCCAAAAAGATGTACAACGGCAGAGAAGTCTCACTTACAGCTGAGGACAAACAAGTTACTGTAGAGTTTAAGAAAGATGATAGTTTTGAAATAAATATGCCTCCATATAAACTAACAGGGACATGGGAGTTTAATAGCGACAAAACAAAGATAATTGTAGAAGCAGGAATGTTTGGCCATACAGAAAAAACAGAATTAACAATTTTAAGACTCACAAACAAAGAGCTCTTCGTTGAAGAGAAAGAGGATAACGATGTTATTAGAAGTGAGTATAATAAGAGATAGTTGTTTTATTTTATAAAAAAGGCTGCGAAATTCGCAGCCTTTTTTAATTGTTCTTTTTTCTACATCAGACCTCTATTTTTCAGTAGTGGTTCTATGTTTGGTTCTTTGCCTCTAAATTCAAGATACATTTTATAAGGTTCGATGGTGTTTCCTCTTTCTAAGATTTTTTCGCGGAAACGTTTTGCCACTTTTTGATTAAATATATCTCCTGTTTCCAAGAAAGCCTCAAAAGCATCAGAGTCAAGCACTTCCGACCAAATATAGCTATAATATCCGGCAGAATATCCACCTGCGAAAATATGTTGGAAATATGTACTTCTATATCTGGGAAGTATTGAATTGATAAGTCCAAACTGGCTCAGGTTGCTTGCTTCAAACTCTTCTACATTAATATTTGAAACATCTTTTGTATGATACATCATATCTAAATATGCTGCTGCAAGAAATTCGGTTGTAGCAAATCCTTGATTGAACTTAGAACTTTTTTCTATTTTCTCTATAAGCTCATCGGGTATAACTTTATTAGTTTTGTAGTGCTTTGCATATTGTTTCATAACATCGGGGTGCGTTGCCCAATGTTCCATAACTTGCGAAGGAAGTTCAACAAAATCGCGAGGTACGCGGGCAATACTTCTATATTTTACATTGTTGAAAAGCGAGTGCAAAGCATGTCCAAACTCATGGAAAAATGTTTCTGTTTCGTCCAATGTTAGCAAGGAAGGCTTGTTGGAGGTGGGTTTTGTAAAATTACAAACGATTGATACTACGGGAGTTACCCTTTTACCATCTTCGTAGTGTGCCACTCTGTATGATGTACACCAAGCACCACCTCGTTTTGAAGCACGTGGGAAAAAGTCCATCATAAGAACGCCTAATAATTTTCCATTTTTCTCTGTAACTTCCCAAGTTGTTACCTCTTCATGATAGGATGGCACCTTGGTTTTTTGGGTAAACTTTACGCCATACAATTTATTTGAAACCCAAAAGATTCCATCACGAACATTTTCTAGTTTAAAGTATTCTCTAAGTTCTTCCTCATTAATATCATAATTCTCTTTTCGGATTTGTTCAGCATAGTACCACCAATCTGCAGGCTCAATAGATGTGATTCTTTCGTCATGAGTGAATGCTTTTTTAATTAGAGCTTCTTCTTCTTTTTTAGCCATCTTAACTGCTGGCTCCCAAATTTGTTTAATAAGTTCAAAAACTTTGTGTGGAGCTTTTGCCATATTTTCTTCTAAGACAAAGCTTGCATGATTTTCGTATCCCAATAGTTTTGCCTTTTCCAAACGAAGTTTTGCAATTTTCACCACATTTTCTTTATTATCATACTGGTCATTATTATTGGCTCTATTGAGATATGCTTTATATATTTGCTCTCTTAGCTTTTTGTTTTCTGCAAATTGCAAAAATGGAATCATGCTGTGTTTATCTAAGGTAAAAACCCATTTATTTTTAAGTCCACGCGAAGCAGCTTCTTCTTTTGCAGCCTGAGCTACCGAAGCTGGCAATCCTGCCAAGTCGTTTTGGTTATCAATAATTAAGGCGAATTTATTATTATCGGCAAGGAGGTTATCGCCAAATTTTAGAGTTAGCAACGACAATTCTGAATTTATATTTTTAATTTTTTCTCTTTCGGCAGGGGGAAGATTTACGCCCGAGCGCACAAAAGATTTGTGATAGGTTTCCACCAAACGCTTCTCTTCCACCCCCATTTTTGAGTTTAAACTACTCTTGTAAACCTCTTCAACTTTTTTGAAGAGATCAACATTTAAGTATATTTCGTCGGAGTGTTGCGATAGTTGTGGAAGCATTTTAATGGCTATTTCCTGATACTCTTTGTTGGTATGTGCCGAACGTAAATTTGAGAACACCGAACTAACTTTGCTAAGCAATAGTCCGGAGTTTTCTAATGCCAAAATCGTATTTTCGAAATTTGGTTTTTCTTTGTTGTTTACGATGGCACTTATGGCTGCTTTTTGTTCTTTCATACCCACTTCAAAGGCAGGAATGTAATGTTCTACTTTAATTTTGTCGAAAGGTGGAATGCCATAGGGTGTTGTCCACTCTTCTAAGAAAGGGTTCTGCTTTTGTGCCGAAACATTTCCTACACACAAAAGAGATAAGCTTACTAAATAAAGATACTTTTTCATATTGTTTATTTTAAGATTTTACATAAATTCGTTTTACTCTTTGGGATATATTTGTCAAGACTTCGTAGGCGATTGTGTCTAAAATCTCAGACATATCTGTAACAGTATAGTCATCTCCAAAAATGATTACCTCATCGCCCTCTTGGGCTTCTATATCAGCTATATCAATCATACACATATCCATACAAATTGCACCTACAATTTTTGCTTTTTGACCATTTATCAGTACAGTCGATTTTTCAAATCCGTAATTTCGGGGTAGTCCATCGGCATAACCAATGGGCAGTACTGCAATTCTTTTTTCGCCATTGGCTTTCCATTTGCGTCCATAACTAACAGTTTCGCCGTCCATAATGTTTTTGACTTGCGAAATTCGTGTTTTTAGAGTACATACATTTTGTAGATTATCTTTTTCGGATTCTATGCTGGGAACGCCATACATGCCGATACCAAGGCGAACCATATCGAAGTGATATTCTGGGAAACGAATTATTCCTGCTGTATTAAGTGCATGCACAAAAAAATCATTTTTAATATATTCCGAAATGGAGGTTTTTGCTTTTTGAAGTTTTTCGATTTGCTCTTTAGTAAAATCGTCAAATTTGGCATCATCAGAGGCTGCCAAATGCGTAAAAACAGATTTCACTATCACTTTATCAGACATTTGCTGAAGCTTTTCAATTAGATCGTCAAGTTCATTAAGGCAAAAGCCTAAGCGATGCATTCCGGTGTCGATTTTTATATGGATTGGAAGTGGACTTTTAACTCTATAGAGAATTAGCATTTCTTCCAAAGTATTGAGCATGCTAAGGCTCGAAATTTCGGGTTCTAAATTGTATTTTATTATATTATAGAAGCCATCTTCCTGCGGATACATGACCATAATTGGGGTGCTAATGCCGTTTTTTCTCAATTCAACACCTTCATCAACATAGGCTACGCCAAGATAGTCTATATTATTGAATTGCAACAAGTTAGCAATTTCATAAGAGCCACTACCGTATGAAAAAGCTTTGACCATTGCCATAATTTTCGTACCCAATTTGAGCTTACTCTTATAATATTTCAGATTATGCTCTATGGCATCGAGGTTGATTTCGAAAAGTGTATTGTGGGTTTTGTATTGCAGGACTTTGCTAATTCTTTCAAACTCAAAACATCTAGCTCCTTTGATGAGGATTAGTTCATTGCTAAAGGCTGAAAAGTTGAAATTTGAAATAAATTCATCTGTTGTTTCGTAGAATTTACTTTTCATTTCGAAGAAGTGTGAATACTTTTTCAAATCTTTTCCTATTCCAAAAAAGTAGTCAACATTTTTATTTTTAAGCATTTCTGCTATACCTTTATAGAGAGTATCGTCGTTTTGACCTGTTTGGAACATATCCGATAGAATCACACTACGTTTTTTGAACTGCTGTTGCGTTTCCATAAAATCGAGTGCAATTCTGAGTGAGTTTACGTCGGAGTTGTAGGTGTCGTCAATTACCGAACAATTATTTATTCCTGCTTTGAGTTCAAGACGCATTGCCACAGGTGTAAGCATTGCCATACGATGTTTTATGGTCTCGAAATCGTATTTTAGAATAATCATCAAAAGCCAAGTGTGCATTGCATTTTCGAAGGAAGCCGAATCTAAGAAGGGAATTTTCAGCTCATAAATCTCGTTATTATATTTGGCTTTTATTTCTGTTTCATTTTGTTTTTTCTCCACAGAAACTATGGACAAATGGGCATCTTTATCGTTTCCCCATGTGTAAACTTTTATTTTATTATATATACCCGATTTCACTAACACTTCTGTAATCCCCTTATAATCAGAACAGTAAATCATAGACTCAACGGAGGTGAATAGTTTTATTTTTTCGGCAATTTTATGCTCTTGTCCCATAAAATTTTCGTCGTGAGCCACTCCAATATTTGTAAAAATCCCAATGCTTGGTTTTATTATTTTTTGAAGTTTTTCCATTTCTCCTGACTCAGAAATTCCTGCTTCGAAGACAGCAAATTCATCATTTTGGCTCATTTGCCATACGGATAGTGGCACTCCTACCTGAGAGTTGTAACTTTTGGGACTTCTTACCAGCTGATAGTCGGGCGACAATAGCTGATAGACCCACTCTTTTACGATGGTTTTTCCGTTGCTACCTGTAATTCCTACAATTGGTATTTGGAACTGCGATCTGTGCCAAGCAGTGAGCTTTTGCAGAGCCTCTAAGGTATTTGTTACTTTAAATAAAATTGCATTTTTCAGAGGTCTTTCAAAATCGGCATCGTGGGAAACTACAAACATTTTCACCCCTTTGTCGTAGAGTGATTTTATATATTTATGACCATCATTAGTTTTTGTGAGCAGGGCAAAAAATAGAGTTTTTTCAATATTTAGTAATTTTCTACTATCTATGAGCAAATCTTCTATTTCAAGTTTTAGCTCAGGATTTGCATTTGATTTTGCATTAATAACAGTGCAAATATCAGAAATTTTTAGTTGCATTAGTTTATGTTTAATCTTCTATTAATCGTCGTTTCTGTTGGTACATATATCCACTGCGGCATAAATTGCTTGTCGGAAAGAGTCTGGCGACGCTATTCCTTTTCCGGCAATGTCGTAGGCTGTTCCGTGTGCTGGCGATGTTCTCACTATAGGCAATCCAGATGTAAAATTCACCCCTTCGTCGTAGGATAAAATTTTGAACGGAACGAGTCCTTGATCGTGATACATTGCCAAAACAGCATCAAATTTTCTATATGCTCCCGATGCAAAAAAGCCATCGGCAGGATATGTTCCGAAGGCATTTATTTTAGATGAGTATGCTTCTCTTATGGCAGGTGAAATAACATTAATTTCTTCTTTTCCTAACAGACCTTCATCGCCTGCATGGGGATTTAGCCCCAAGACTGCTATTTTAGGTCTTACTAACTTAAAATCTTCAACTAAAGATTTATGCATTAGATTTATTTTATGCAAAACTAATTCTTTGGTTATTGTGTCGGATACCTCATTGAAGGGTATATGTCCTGTAACAACACCTATTTTCAGGGCTTCGCAAATCATAAACATCAAATAATCGTCGCTATTAAAAGCTCGGGCAAAATATTCGGTATGTCCTGGAAATGAGAATTTGTCGGAATATATATTTGACTTGTTTATGGGTGCTGTAACTACTGCATCAATTTTTCCATCTTTCAAATCTTTAACGGCTTCTTCAATGGATAGCAAAGCCATTTGTGCAGAATTTTCGGTAGCAGTTCCTAGGTCAATTTTCACTTCATCTTCAACAATATTAATCATATTTGGGCGACGCATTGTAGCCTGACCGGGATTTCGAATCATATTAAAATTAAAATCGTGTGCATTGAATAGCTTTTTGTGATAAGAAGCTATTTTGGACGAACCATAAACTATGGGCGTGCATACGTCCATAATACGATTATCCATCAACGACTTTATGATAACCTCGTAGCTGATACCGTTAATATCGCCTTGCGTTATTCCTATTTTAAATTTTTTATTTTTCTCACTCATAATGATTAGCTTTGTTAGAACAAAGATAATATTTTTTAGCTGTTTTTCGTAGCTTGCAAGAATTTATTTCAAAAAATATTAAAAAAAGTTTTACTTTCTACCAATATCATATTTGGTAAACTTGCTAAAATCATTCTTTAGGCTTTTCTTCTTCTAGGTGGAAAATATTTATTGCTACTATCATGGCTGTTAGCCCCCAAAATGGCACAGAAAGCTTATCTGTATCGAGGAAATTATTTAAAAAGCCATGTATATAGTATGAAATTAATCCCAAAAGGGCTATAAAGTTCAGTATTATTATTTCTTTGTTTTTGGTTGCAAAATAATTTCTTCTTCCGTAAATCAGCACTGAGAAAATTATACCCAAGAGGCTCAGTAATCCCACAACTCCAGCTTCGGCTAATGGTCCAATATATTCGCTGTGGGCGTTTCCGCCATCTCCAGCATTGGTACTAATTATTGTTCTGTCTCTTGAATTTTGAAATGGGGCATAAACAAACTGATAAGTCCCTGGTCCCCACCCAACTATGGGTCGTTCTTGGAAGAGCTTAAACGCCGATGCCCAGCGATTTAGCCTCTCCAAATTGGAGGCATCGGTGGAGATATTTGAAATTGACTGAACGTGCTCTACAAAGTCTGTTGAGGAGTCTTGCTTATTTTTGTTTAGCTTAATCATTATTTCATGCTCGAAGGCAAAAAAGCCTCCTACCATAATTAGTGTTGCTATCACTATCCAATAATATTTCACCTTCAACCTTAGGGTAAAGTATGCTATGATAGCCACCACAACGCTGAGCCATGCTGCCCTACTGTATGATAGAAATAGTGCCACTGCAATAATTACAAATAGCAGAAGAATGGACAATTTCTTTTGTCTGGAGTATTTATTTTCGAAAAGCAAAGCAAAGAGTGCTATTGTGTATATTGCCAATGCTGCTCCATAGGACGTGTGGTCGTTGTAGAAGGGTCTCATTACCCAATGCCCTACTTGCCTGTCGAAGCCGTAGGTGGAGTGCGAATATATTGTATAGAAAACTACAACCGCAAGCGAAACGGCATAGAGCAAAATAAACTGTCTCATTTCGGATAAATTTCGCTTAAAGACCATCATTATATAGAAATAGAATGTGATTATAAACCAAAGTCTTGTGGCCAAAAACTTGAATGAAACTATGGGAAATTCACTTAAAATTGAGGTAAAGAATATCCAAATAAGATAGATAAATATTGCCACCGTAACTGGGTGTTTTATCACCCTAAGATCGTAGTGGTTGTCTATAAGTATTTTCAAGAGGAAGACGGCAGATAGCAGTATCATTAAGGCTTCTGATGGCAGAAAAATTCCCAAATTCAAGGCATCACTATTTACATCTACCGAAAGTGGTGTAAGAAAGACTGTAAGCATTAACAATTTGTCGGATGCAAAAAAGGCAAACCAAAGCACCAACAATACTCCTGCTATTACTGGAAACCAAAAAAACTCAAATGTTATAAGCAGTGAGTTTATCAGTAAAAAGAGTGCACTTACGCCGTAAATCCAATATTTTCTCCTCTTATTTTCCAGCACTTTTGTCTTCTTTCTTCTTTTTCAGAATATCGTTAGATGCCAATAAAGTATCGTAGGAAATAACTGCAAGTGTCGCCAAAATCAAGCTAGCAAAGGTTGACACAACAACAATAAGCCATCTGATGGGGTATGATTTTTTCTCGGCTTTGTAGGCTCTGTCCACTATAAATTTATGGGGTAAAGATTTTTCTGCATCAATTTTGGCTTCTTTATATTTTTCGTTTAGCTGTACAAAATGTTTTCTATCATTTACCAAACCTTCTTTAATAGAGTGGTAAGTTCCACCATATTCAGCCAATTTATCCAACTCTTTTTTGATGGCGTTGGCACCCTGCATACTACCTTTAGACAAGGCTGTGGCATATAGTTCGCTATATGACTCCACTTGCAATTCATAGTCGAATATTCCTAATTTCCTGAGGGCTTCCAGCGAATCTTCTTTCCATTTCATTTCTGCCAAAAGGTTATTATATTCATCTTCAACAATGGCGAAAGCTTCCATAGCTCTCTCTCTTTGCATCTCGTTTTTCACGGTGTCGAAGAGGTCGGAAATGGTATTTGCAATATCGGCAGCAATTTGTGGGTCTTTGTCCAAAACTGTAATCTGGACTGCCATATATTCTGTTCTTCTGAAGCTTATATTGCTATCAAATTCTCTGTAAAGTCGAGTTTGTCTGTACTTGCTATTTTCGTCAATTTCGTAGTGATTTGCAAGGTCGTACATTTCTATAACTTGCTCTTTTATTTTACTTGAATTGAGAATTTGCAACATTTGTTCAGCTTGTGTTTCTTCACCAAATTCCAGAACATCTTGTCGTCCCGACACATTGGTAGCGATTAACGATTTTGATATTGAGTTTGTGGATGTGGGGAACATTATCACCGTTGATTTATATTTTGGTGTTATAAACCATGGTGCTGAAAAGACTGCACTAAGGACTACAGCAGCTGTCCCAACAATAATAAACACCTTACGCCATTGCCATAAATATAAAATTATATTGGATGACCCAAAATCAAATTCTCTGTTTTCTTTCTTCATTTTTATTATATTTTTCGCAAAATTAAAAAAAGCTTTCTAATAAACTGCATTATTGTCATTATTTGTTTCAAAAGAGCTGATGAAGTAACGTATATTAGCCATATTTATTTTGACTTTTAATAAAAAAAGAGAAGTTTCTTATTTTTTTCACTTTTTGCTTGCCAAATTAAAAAATAGTTGTAATTTTGCGGTCTCAATTGGCGGGGTAGCTCAGGTGGTTAGAGCGTCGGATTCATAACCCGAAGGTCACGAGTTCAACTCTCGTCTCCGCTACAAAAAAGGGGTTGATTTAAAATCAACCCCTTTTTGCTTTAATTAGAATTTTATTTCTTTATCATTTTCACCGTTTCGGATATCTCTTTATTCTCTATTTTAATGAAATATACGCCTGTGGCGAAATCTTGGGTGTTAACCACTGTACGTTGCTGTGCTTGCTCTGAATATAAAATCTGTCCCAAGGTATTATAAATTTGAATTTTTGCTGTTTCAATATTTGATGTAAGTTCAATTATCAGCTTTTCTTCAAATGGATTGGGGTAGATTGTAATAAATTCAGAGTTGTTTTCGCTAATGGAGTTTCCAATTATAACTATCACATTTGATGCATCAGACTCACAGCCATCAACTATTACGGTGGCGTAATATGAGCCATCTACATCGGCTAAATAGTTCTTATTTGTTGCTCCTTGAATTAGCTCATTATTCAAATACCACTGATTGCCACTATTTACATTCGATGTTAGCATATAATTATTTTCAGTGATAACTGGTGCTTGTGGTTTTGCTTTAATATTTACTATAATTTCCACCTCTGAAGCACAAGCTTGATTTGGTGTAAATGTATATAACGTCTCTCCTACTACCTCTGTATCAATGCTTTCGGGTGTCCAAACTCCTGAAATTTGATTTTGAGAATTTACGGGTAAAATATGGGCATTATCACCTTGGCAATAGGGTCCAAAATCTGCAAAAGTTGGAATGTGAACCTCTTCTACTTCAATTTCTATTTCGATTGTATTGGCACACTCACCATCATCGGGCGTAAAGGTATAGGTTTCAGTTCCAACAAATTCTGTATTTACAACAGCTGGAGTCCACACTCCAGAGATGCCATTAGTTGAAATATTTGGTAAAGTGAAATTCTCATCATTATGACAAATTGCTTGTAAATCAAAGTTTGGATTTTGCTTTTCCATCACCTCAACTGTAATTTCGACATTGGAGGCACATTGACCCTCATCGGGCGTGAATATGTGGTTTACCTCTCCAACTATGGCTGTATTTATAGCACTTGGCGACCATGTTCCAGGTATTCCATTTAATGAAATTTCTGGAAGCACATCGGCAGTTTCGTTGTGGCAATAGGGTCCAAAATCTTCAAATTGTGGCACTATATCTTCTCCCACTTCAACTGTAATTTGTACTTCGTTGGCACACTCACCGTCGTTGGGTGTGAAGGTATAAACGGTATTGCCCATAATGGAGGTATTTATTGCCGAAGGCGACCACTGTCCGCCAATTCCTTCAACGGAATACACTGGAAGAGCATCGGGTATAGCATTGGGGCAATATGAAGTTGTGATATTGAAATGAGGTGTAGCTTTTTCTGTTATTTCAACTGTTATTTCAACTGTATTGGCACAATACTCGGCACTTGGTGTGAATATGTAGCTATGATTTCCAGTTGTTAATGTAGAGATATTTTCTGGGTTCCAAGTTCCACTAATTCCATTATTTGAGATAGTGGGTAGTATATCAGCAATTACGTTGTGGCAATATGGTCCGAAGTCATCAAACAAAGGTGTTTGAGGTATTTGAATATCAATATTTAATGTTCTTGGAGTGCTACTACCACAGTTATTTGTAGATACTACACTTAATACACCTGAAGTGGCTGTTGGTTCGAAATTGATTGCTACTGAATTTGTTCCTTGTCCAAATATGCTGGCACCTTCGCCCGAGTATGACCATGAAAAGGCAGTTCCGGGGATATTTGTAACAGAGTATTCTATTCCATTAGCACCTGGACAAATGGATGTTTCACCTGTAATAATAGAGGGCTGAACTGGAAGCTCATTTACAACAATTGACATATTTAATGCGGGTCCATTTCCACAACCATTAGATGGAGTTACGGTCCATGTGCCTGAGGTTGCTGAAGTTGAATAATCAACTGATATTGAAGCAGTTCCCTGTCCTGTGAATGTTGCTCCAGTACCTGAATAAGACCATGTGTAAGTAACATCTTCTTCTTCAACTGAGTATATTACATTTGTTTCACCTTGGCACACAACAGACTGCACATCAACTGCCGTTGGTACTTGCGGAGCATAGTTTATCTCTACATCCATAGAGGTTGGCACTCCATTTCCGCAGGAATTTGAAGGCACAACTGTCAATGTTCCAGAAGTGGCTGTTGGTGAGTAGTTTATGGATACAGTATTTGTTCCTTGCCCTGAAATTGTGGCACCATTTCCAGAATAAGACCATTGGTAGTTTATGCCTGAAACATTTGTTACTGAATAGCTTATATTAGTTTCGCCGGCACAAATCATATTAGCTCCGTTTATATCAGAAGTTTGATTTGGCAGAGGGTTAACTGTAATAGATCTTGTTCTGCTTTGTCCATCACCGCAGGTATTTGAGGGTACTACTGTCCAAGTTCCTGAGGTGGCAGCTTCTGAGAAAGTAGCTGATATAGAGTTAGTTCCTTGTCCTGTGAAGCTTACCCCTGTTCCGCTATAGGACCAAGTGTAGGTAATTCCATTTACATTTGTAACAGAATAATCTATATTTTCATCTCCTTGACAAACTGTTGTAGGACCGGATATAATGCTTGGTCTTGCTGGGGTTGAAACAACAATAATATTAGCAATGTCTGATTCTACTATATATTCTCCATTGCAATTTGAGACAACAACTCTATAGCTATGATTGCCAGTGGCTGTGATGCCTGAAATGGATAGGTTTTGTGTTTGTGCATTGGAATATGTAGCTCCTGAGGGGTAGTTATTTGTTACATTGTACCAAGTTTCACCAAGAAGATATTGCCATTGATAAGTTATAAGTCCAGCACCTTCGGCCTCCACTGATAAGTTTGCCACAACAGGACGACATAGCTCCTGATACTCAACAGCTTGAGTGGTGATTACAACAGGTTCACAAGAGGATTTTATAAAAATAGAATAGTCTTCTACCTCGCCATAAATACCTTCTTGGCATTGCGTGGGTGGTATATTATCATTGGGGTTATTATACATCATTGAGACTCTCATTCTGGTGTAGCCCAATACGGCATCAGCCGGAACAGTTATTGTTAACGGAGAATTAGATGTTGCTCCATTAATAGCAGTGGGTGCTGATCCCAAGTCGTATCCTTCACTATCTTCAAACTCGCAATTGCCATTCCAATCGATCCATACTTTCGCTGCATTGTTATAATTACCACCAGCATTAAGTTTAACTGTTAGCTGATACGATTCGCCTCTTGTTAGTTCTGTTGAAAGATAGGTATAATCGCTATAGACATTACCGTTGGCATCAGTCTCTTTTCCTGAAATTTTATCGATTGTATTTAATGTAACTCCTGTTATACCAGCTCCAATGGCAGTAATTCCATATGAATAACAGTAACTACAAAGGGCAGAACCAGTGGTTGTAGCACTATAAACAGCTGCCGGTTTTTTATAGCAGTTATCATTGGTAAAGAACTCATATACAGCAAAGTGATAGGTTGTTGCTGGTTGCAAGGATGTTACTGTAACATTGGTTCCTGTTCCTTTATACACCACAATGTTACCTGAGCCCAAATCATCTCCCAGTCCAAATGATGAATTTGCCTCGTATGACAAGCTTTGATATGGGTCAACGTCAACAGCCGAAGATTTTTTGGCTACCACCAAAACGGATGTACCATTACCTCTTGTCCAATTTAACCTCATTTGATAATCTTGGATATTGGTAACACTTAAATTATTGGCTTGTGTAGTAGGTGGTGTACAATTAGGCTCTTCTATTATATTAATGGTATAATCCTCCACCTCGCCATCAATACCTTGATTACAAGGTGTGGGGTCAACAATATTACTAGTATTTATATATTTTACCGCAACTCTCATTCTGGTTGGTCCAGTAATAGCATTTTCTGGTATTGTTATATTTCTTGGAGATCCATCAACTTCGGTGTTTGAAGAGTTGAGCGTGTAGCCAAATTCATATATTTCATCTTCATCAAACTCGCAGTTGCCGTTCCAGTCTATCCACACATTTGTTTTGGTGTAGTAGTTTCCATCGCTATCTGTTTTAATAGACAATGGGTATGTTAAGCCCTTCATTAAATCTGTAGAAATATTTGTGTAATCGCTATATGCATTGCCATTTCCATCGGTTTCTTTTCCCGATGTTTTATTAATTGTATTAAAACTTACTCCCGTTATGCTTGTACCATATTGGGTATTGCCATATGCATAGCAATACTCACAAGGTGCTATACCTGTGGTTGTGGCACTAGCGTTGGCAGATGGAATTTTATAGCAAGTACCAATTGTTCTATATTCATAAACCGAGAAATGATAATTTGTTCCAGCAGTAAGTCCAGTGATTGTAACATTGTTGCCCGTGCCTTTATAAACTACAAAGTTTCCATTTCCAACTTCATCACCACTTCCAAAACTGGCATTGGCATTGTATGTAATTCCTTGCATTGGATTTGAATTTACAGCCGAATTTTTTCTGGCCAAAACCAAAACTCCATTGCCATTACCTCTTGTCCAATTTAGCCTAAGCTGATTATCTTGAATATTTGTAGCATTCACATTTGAGGCTTGTAGTGTGGGTTGCGTACAATCTGTAACACAATTTATAAAGCAGAAACTAACAGTTTTAGCTGTAGGATTGTGCGTAATATCGGTGATGGGTTTATTGGTATTTGCTCCTGCCCACGATTTTGCACTGGGCATTGAACTATCAGTAAAACTAGATTTCCCGACGCCCGTCCAAGCACAATTTGCACTATTTATGTCTCCATATGAGCTGGGCGACGAGCTGGGGTTTGAGGTTGCATTTTGCGATACTGGATACATTTTTTGTGGATGAGTATTATTGATGTTATTATATTGTGCAGCAGTTAGAACATCTTTATGCACGTGATATATCATCATTCCACTTCCAGGTATTGCAGCATCAAAGAGGTGTTTATGTCTATTTTCAATAAAATAATATTCGTTGTTTGTTGTGGTATTAAATCTATAGAAACTATTACTATTTTCTGCAGCATTGTGCAATAGAACATTGGTGGCACTATTTAGTGTGGTAGCTGTTGCCCAATCATATAGAGCCACTTTTGTAAATCCATTGTGATGTGCTGGCGTGGCACCATTATTGTTCCACGAGCCACCGGCCATAATACACCAATCGCCCATCCCTTCAAAACTTCCACCTGTTGTGTAATCTACGTCATAATAATCAGGGGCACCCAAAACGTGTCCAAATTCATGACAAATAACACCAATTCTTGTTAAATAACTTCCCGAATTTCCCCTAAGCTCAGCTGAGCATGAGTATTTTTGCACGTATTTTCCATCGCACAAAACTGGCGATGACAATGCCCATTGATGTGCCCATATAGCATTTGCTCCACCACCAGCCTCTTCTCCATAGCCTGCATATATAACATAAATTCCATCTACGTAGCCATCGTTATCATTGTCATAGTCAGCATAATTAACATAAGGATCGGCCAAAAGAACGGCTTCGCGAACTAGCTCACGTGGACGTAAATCATTACCACTACCATCGTTGCCACCATAGTAAGCCATAGTATTTGATGCTGTGTATGGTCCTGCCACATCAACAGTTAGGTTGAATTGACCATATGAATTTTCAAGATAATAGTCTTTAACACTACCTGTGGCACCCCCGGTGGAATATCCAACTTGATTAAAAAGATTATTAAATTCCGCCTGAGTTTTGGTAAAACTTTTATCGGTAAAACCTATAAGGATACAGAGCAACTTTCTATTTCCTGTGGTGGGATAAGATTGCTGCATGGCATTTTCGGCACTACGCATAGACCTAATTTGCATAAGAATATTCATCTGATCATCACTATAAAAAATATCTTTGGGCAAATTTCTCAAAAAGAGATTTGTGGGTACATCCCTCTCCCCTATGTTTTTGGCAATATGTTCCGAGGGAACCATATCGCCATTTTGGTTGTATTGTGCAAAAACAAAAAAACCATCGTCATTATACATTAATGTATAACCATCTTCGGATTTTCCCCATTTGACATATTCATCGCCCTTGAGGTAAATATTTACCTTTGAGCCATCGGGCTGAACAAATTTAATTAATTCGGGATAAGCAGGAACTGCAAACAGATTTGCACCAATAAATAGTAGAGATGCAAAAAACAAGCTAAATTTAAAATACTTTTTCATCATTAAGTCTAAATTTAAGTACCACAAAATTGTTAAAAATCAAAATTCGTAGTAAAATTAACAATAAATGATAGACAAAAGTAATTTTTTACTGTTTAATATTGAAAAATAGGCAATTTTTATTTAGTCTAAATTACTGTTTGTAGTTCGTACTTCTCTTATTAATTTAAAAAAAAAGAATAATTCACATTTATTTAAACCTACATTGAAAGTTGGTTTAGAAGTGTTTTATCAGAATTTAAAAAGTTAAAATATCAAAAAAAATTATATAAAACCACATTAAATAGAAACTGTTAGCACAAAGTGCAAAAAAATAATTGACAAATTCATACACATATATAAATATAAATAAAAAAATATGGAAACAAGAATAACAAATTCCTGACTTCGACACTGGGACACCCTAATAATCTTTCCAGAAATTTTCATCAAAAAGTTTTGAAATAGATTTGTGTTTAGGGGTTAGTAGCATCGTTTTTGTCATTGTTTGCCCGCTTTTAGGTAG
>JAAYKF010000179.1 GCA_012522535.1 Bacteroidales bacterium | reverse complement strand
TTCCTATCGTGATTGCCGAGTCGGCAACATTAAAAACGGGTCTAAAAAACTCAAAATATTGTCCACCCCAAATGGGCATCCATTGTGGCCAAGTTCCTTTAATGATGGGGAAGTAGAACATATCTACCACATGTCCGTGTAGGAAGCCTGCGTAGCCACCTTCGGGTGGAAACATTGTGGCTGCTTTAAAATAGCTATCGTCAAAAATTAATCCATAAAATGCACTGTCGATGAGGTTTCCAGTAGCACCGGCGGTGATTAGTGTTAGGCAGATTATAAAGCCAGTTGGCATATTCTTTTTTATCGTTCTAAATATATACCAAAAGAAACCTGCTATGGCAGCAATTCTAAGCGAGCTAAGTAGTAATTTGCCAAAACTACCGCCAAATTGCATGCCAAATGCCATACCTTCGTTTTCGGTAAAGTGAATGCGTGCCCAATTGCCAAATATGTTGAACTCTTCGCCCAGATACATACTTGTTTTTACCCAAATTTTCACCACTTGGTCAATTATAACCACAGTGAAAAATATTACCAGAACAATCTGGCTTTTAGAAAGCTTAAAGTTCACAAAATTTATTTTTTGTTTTGTGAAACTTTGGCTTCAAAGCTAAGAGTAGCATGGGGTACAGCTCTTAATCTCTCTTTGGGTATAAGCTTTCCTGTTTCGCGACAAACTCCGTATGTTTTGTTCTCGATGCGTATTAACGCAGCTTCTAAATTTTGAATATATTTGTGCAAACGTGCAGCCAAACGACTGTTTTCTTCTTTAGACATAACAGCGTGTCCCTCTTCTAAAATTTTGAAAGTTGGTGATGTGTCCATGGTGTCGTTGTTGCCAGTATTGCTAAACGATTCAGTTAGAGTTTGTAAGTCTAAACGCGATTTTTCTAACTTAATTAAGATGAGTTCCTTGAATTCTTCAAGGTCAACATCTGAATATCTAGTAAAATTGTTATCTGACATAATATATAGTGTTTTTATTTAATACTTTTTTATTGAAATATTGATTGAAATATCATCTGCTAATTCAACTTCATTAATCATATCTTGGTTGTTAAATTGGTCGAATGAAATCTCTTTTGCCAATGTTTCAGAACAAATATAATTATAATTTTCATTAATAGCCTCAAAAACCAAATCTTTTTTCTCAACTTTGATTAAAATATTGTCTGTAACATCAAAATCGGTCTCTTTTCTGAGGTTTTGAACTCTGTTTACAAAATCTCTTGCTATTCCTTCGCGATAGAGCTCGTCATTAATTGTAATGTCAAGAGCCACAGTTATTAAGCCCTCGTTGGCAACTGCCCATCCGGGAATATCTTGAGCAAATATTTCAACATCTTGAAGGTTAAATTCTGCTTCGATTCCGTCAATATCTATTTTGAAAATACCATCTTTTTCAAGTTGAGCTATTTCGCTTTGCTCCATTTGAGTAATGGCATTGGCAAGTTGCTTCATTATCTTGCCATATCTTGGTCCAAGAGTTTTGAAATTGGGCTTAATTTTCTTCACAAGAGTGTCGCTATCTTCCGAAAGATATTCCATCTCTTTTATATTAACTTCGTGCAAAATAAGATTCTCTACTTTCTGCAATTGCTCCTTAAAACTACTGCTTAAAACGGGAACCATAATCTTGTTAAGTGGTTGACGTACACGGATGTTAGACTTTTTACGAAGCGATAACACCATAGAAGATATTTGTTGTGCTAATTGCATACGCTCTTCCAGTTTTTTGTCAACTTCTTCTTCGTTATATTTCGGAAAATCTGAAAGATGAACCGAAACAATGCTCTCTTTTTTAGTAATTTGGTTTAAGTCGTTAAAGAGTTTATCTGCAAAAAATGGAGCTATGGGACTCATTAATTTCGAGATTGTAGTTAAGCATCTGTACAAAGTTTGATAAGCCGAAATTTTATCTTCAGAATATTCTCCTTTCCAGAAACGGCGACGACTTAGGCGAACATACCAATTGCTCAGTAATTCATCTACAAAATATAAAATTTCACGACCAGCTTTGGTGGGTTCATAGTCGTCGTAGAAATGGTCAACTTTTTTAATTAAAGTATTTAGTTCAGATAGTATCCATTTGTCAATTTCGGGTCTATTTTCGATGTCTTTTTCCTCATATTTAAAGCCATCGATATTGGCATATAAAGCAAAAAATCCGTAGGTGTTATAAATAGTTCCAAAAAGTTTTCTTTGTGCCTCCACAATGCCTTCGCTATCAAACTTTAGGTTGTCCCAAGGTTGTGCATTTGTAACCATATACCAGCGGGTGGCATCGGCACCATATTTAGACATTGTTTCAAATGGGTCAACGGCGTTTCCAAGTCGTTTCGACATTTTATTACCATCTTTGTCTAAAACTAATCCGTTGGAAACCACAGTTTTAAAGGCAACGTTATCAAACAACATTGATGCTATGGCATGAAGTGTAAAAAACCAGCCACGTGTTTGGTCAACGCCTTCGGCGATAAAGTCGGCGGGGAATTTTTTCTCAAACAGTTCTTTGTTTTCAAAGGGGTAGTGAAGTTGGGCATAGGGCATAGCTCCCGAATCGAACCAAACGTCTATCAAATCCAGTTCACGGTGCAGTGCTTCTCCATCTTCCGAAACCAAAACTATATCATCAACATAGGGTCTGTGCAAGTCAATTTTCTCATAATTCTCTTTGCTCATATCTCCAATAACGAACGATTTGTATGGATTTTCTTTCATCAAACCAGCAGCAACAGATTTTTCAATTTCATTGTAAAGCTGTTCCACAGAACCGATGCAGATTTCCTTTGTACCATCTTCGTTACGCCATATCGGTAGTGGAATACCCCAATATCTTGATCGTGATAAATTCCAGTCAACAAGATTTTCCAGCCAGTTGCCAAAACGTCCAGTACCAGTTGCTTCGGGTTTCCAGTTTATTGTTTTATTTAGCTCTTGCATACGCTCTTTGTGGGCAGTAGTTTTTATAAACCAAGAGTCTAAAGGATAGTACAAAATTGGTTTGTCCGTACGCCAGCAGTGGGGGTAGTTGTGGGTGTGTCTCTCAATTTTGAAGGCTTTGTCTTCTAATTTTAGCATCACGCTGATGTCAACATCTATATTGTTCTCATGTGTGATATTTTCAGCATATTCATCTTTTACAAAACGACCAGCAAATTCAGAATATTTTTCTTTATTTACCTTGCTCTCCACAAAGTCAGCATCTAAATCATCTATTGAGTAAAACTTACCACTTTTGTCAACCATAGGTTGATTTTTACCCTCTTTATCAACTAAAAATAAGGGTGGAACGCCATATTGCTTTGCAACGCGATCGTCGTCGGCACCAAAAGTAGGGGCAATGTGTACAATTCCAGTTCCATCTTCGGTGGTAACGTAGTCGCCACCTATAATTCTAAAGGCACCCTCACCGGGATTTACCCACGGAATTAGCTGTTCATACTCTATCCCAATAAGTTTTTCGCCAGTGGTTTTTCCAACAACCTCAAATGGAATTTGCTTGTCACCAAACTTGTACTTATCAAAAGAAAGCATGGAGTCCTTTTCGGGGAAATATTGCCCTAATAGGTCTTTGGCTACTATTACTAATATCTCTTTCCCAGAGTATTGATTGAATGTTTTAACCAGTAGATACTCAATTTTTGGACCTACTGCCAAAGCTGTATTTGAGGGTAGCGTCCAAGGGGTGGTAGTCCAAGCTAAAACGTATAGATTGTCGGGTATGCCTGCACCTTCGGGGAAGCCCCATGGACAAGGCATATCTTTTTGTTCTGTTTTTACTTTAAATTGTGCAACACAGGTTGTGTCTTTCACATCTTTGTAGCAGCCGGGCATATTCAACTCGTGGGAGCTAAGTCCGGTACCAGCAGCAGGTGAATAGGGCTGTATGGTGTAGCCTTTATAAAGTAAGTCTTTTTTGTAAAGCTCCGATAATAAATACCATACACTTTCAATATACTTGTTGTCAAAGGTGATATAGGGGTCGTCAAGGTCAACCCAGTAACCCATTTTAACGGTTAAATCGTCCCAAAGGTCTTTATATTTCATCACCTCTTTTCTACAGGCGTTGTTGTACTCTTCTATGGTGATTGTTTTGCCAATATCCTCTTTTGTGATTCCAAGTGTGTTTTCTACACCCAACTCAACGGGTAGTCCGTGGGTGTCCCAACCAGCTTTACGCTCAACTTTATAGCCTTTTAGGGTTTTATATCTGCAGAAAATATCCTTTATGGCACGTGCCATAAGATGGTGTATTCCGGGTTGCCCATTTGCTGAGGGTGGTCCTTCGTAAAAAACAAATTCAGGAGAATTGTTGCGGATTTCTAAGCTCTGCTTAAAGATTTCATCTTCTTCCCATTTGTTAAGAATTTCTTGATGTATTTCTGATAGATTAAGTCGTTTGTATTCTGGATATCGGCTCATTTTTATCTTTAAATTATAATTTATTAATCAAATTTGAAGTGCAAAATTAATAAAAAAACGCTTGTTTTGCGAATAGTATTATCAAGAGTTTGCACATTTACAAATGTAAAGACCAAAAGTCTATGCTTTTGGTCTTTATATTTTGTAGAAAGAATTTCGTTTTTATTGTGCGAATATTTCAGCTATCATACATCTTGCCGAGCCACCGCCGTTATTTTCAATGGTTGTAAGGTCGGCTGCAATAATTTTGCTGTATTTTTCTAAAGCTTCAATTTGATCTTTGCGAAGTGAGTTTTTTGCTCTTTCTGACATTATCAAAAGAGACTCACCATTTTTAGACATAAGTTCAATCATGTTTCCAGCAAAGCTGTTCATTTGATCATATGTAATATCAACAATCTCTTTTCCAAATTTCTTGGCTAAACTTTCAAATTTTTCTCTTTCTGCCTTGTCTTTAATGGCTTCCATGCACGATACAATATACTTTTTACCGATGCACATCAATACATTTGTATGATATATTGGGTTGCCATTTTGGTCCACAGCATCAAAAAGGAAATAATCATATCCAATTTCATCAGCCAATTCTTTCAAAACGTCTTCATGGGTGCGGATGGAGGCACAAGCATAAACCATTTTGTTGTCGCGGTCCAAAATCATACTTCCAGTTCCTTCCAAAAACTTATCTTCGGCTTCCCATTTCGTAAGGTCAACCTCTCTTTTTGGGGCATGATAATCTTTGATAAAGTCGATAACTGTATCTTTTCTCTCCAATCTGCGATTGGGAGCAAACATTGGATAATAAATTAATGTTCCATCAGAATGTGTCGAAAACCAATTGTTTGGAAAAATTGAGTCGGGGGTGTGTGGAGCATCTGTGTCTTGAATGACATTTACTTCAACACCTGCTTCGCGAAGCTTAGCTACAAAATTGTCAAATTCCTCAACTGCTTTTTCCGAAACATTTTCTTGTGAACCTTTCACCTGAAAGGCATTGTTTACAGCTGTTTGCTCGTTGTATCCAAACATAACAGGACGTACCATTAGAATTTTTGAAGTTGTTTGCATCTTTTTATACTTTATTAAATTTATATTCCTTTTAAATAGAGTGCAAAAATAGTGAATTTCAACGAGATTAAAAAATATGCTGAATTGTTTTAAAACAGAAGATTGGGTACAGAAACTATTTGCATATTCTAGTTCCGCAGTTTTCATCTTTTAGTTGAGATGCTTCGGTTATAACGGCCTCAATTCCTCCATTTTCAACAAACATCATACATGCTTTAACTTTAGGTGCCATGCTTCCAGCGGCGAAATGACCTTCATCCATATATTTTTGAGCCTCCGATATGCTTATACGGCTCAATGCTTTTTGGTTGGCTTTATGGTAGTTGATATAAACTTTTGGAACATCTGTTAAAATAAAAAACTCGTCGGCTTTAATGAGTTTTGCCAGTGTGGCAGATGCCAAATCTTTGTCTATAACGGCATCCACGCCCTCAAAACTGCCATCGGCATTCTGTATAACGGGTATTCCGCCTCCGCCAACTGTAATAACAATATTGCCGTCGTTGGCAAGTTTTTCTACAATTTGCCAGTTGTTTATTTCCATGGGTTTGGGCGATGCAACAACTCTACGCCAACCCCTGTCGCGAGGGTCTTTTTGAAATACCCAGTTTTTATCTATCTCTAATTCTTTTGACTCTTCCACTGTGTAAAAAGGTCCCACAGGCTTTGTTAAGTTTTTAAAAGCATCGTCATTTTTATCAACAACAACTTGTGTTATTATAGAAATAATATTTCTCTCAATTCCATGTTTCAATAGCACATTCCTTAGTTGTTGTTCTATCAAATATGCAATTGAACCTTGTGTTTCCGAAACACAAAGATGCATTGGCTGTGGCACTATTCCAAACACCTTGGCACCCGCTTCGTGCTGAAGCATAACATTGCCAACCTGTGGTCCATTCCCATGCCCGATAACCAAGTTATTACCTGCTTTTATTAAATGAACAATGTTTTCGCAAGTGTCAATAACGTTTTTTAATTGCTCTTCGTAAGTTCCCTCTTCATCACCTCGCAAAAGAGCATTGCCACCAAAAGCAACTACTGATAATTTTTTCATCTATTTGTTTTTGCTGTTGCAAAAGTAAATAAAAAGCAATTTTTTTGTGCTAATTCTCCTTGTTTTTTTAGAATTTAACATTAAAAATGTTTTATTTTAGATTGATTCGCACGATTTGTATAAATCTACAATCTTTATTGCCTCTTTTGCCTCTTTCACATCGTGAACACGCAATATATTAGCCCCTTTCAAAAGTGCCAATGTGTTCACAATGCTTGTTCCGTTCAAAGCATCTTCAGTTGTGCTGTTCAATGCTCTGTAAATCATCGATTTGCGTGAAGTTCCAACCAAAATGGGACAATTTAACGAATTGAAAAAATCCAAATTATTCAATAGATGATAATTTTGTTCAAGAGTTTTTCCAAATCCAAATCCGGGATCTATTATTATATCCTTCACACCCAATTCTCGAAGTTTGGATATTTTGACTTTAAAATATATGGCAATATCGCTTAAAATATTTTCATAATTTGTCTGTTTTTGCATCACATTGGGGTATGCAGGGGTGTGCATAAGAATATATGGTAAATCTGATTTGGCAACAGCTTCAAATAAATTTCCATCAAATTGACCACCAGAAATATCATTAATCATGTCGGCTCCTTCGTTGCTCACAATTTCAACAATTTCTGCACGATATGTATCGATGGATATTATAACATCGCTGAAATTCCTTCTTAAATCTTTTAGAACGGGTAGTAGCCGATTTGTCTCTTCTTTAGTGCTTACTTCATCGGAGCCAGGTCGAGTTGAAAGTGCTCCAATGTCAATTATATCAGCACCTTCGCTAATCATTTTTTCAACTCTTTTGTTTATCTCAACGATGTCGTTACAAGATGAATAATTGTAAAAAGAGTCGGGTGTAATATTTATTATTCCCATCACTTTGGGAGTTGACAAGTCTATAAAATTTCCCCTAATATTTAAGTTATAATTCATCGTTTTTAATGTTTTTGCAAAGATACAAAAATGCTAAAACTTCCTATATTTAGTAGTATAGAAAAGAATATTTTTGTTTGTTAATTTTTTTTAGTAATTTTATCCCAAAATATAGTTTTTATTTATGTCTAAAACTACTCAAGAATATCATCAAATAATAGAACATTGCCGATCTTTATTTGAAAAAAAGATGAAAGATTACGGCACTGCATGGAGGGTTCTAAGAACTCAATCGCTTACAGATCAGATATATATCAAAGCTCAGCGAATTAGAAGTATCGAGCAAAAAGGTTTTTCGAAAGTTGATGAAGGTGTTATTCCTGAATTTATTGGAATAATAAATTACTCAATTATGGCTCTGATACAGTTAGATATTGGCATTGCAAACACTGAAAATGCAGAAATGAATCATGATAAAGTTTTGGAACTTTATGATAAACATTTTTTAGCCTGTAAAAAGCTTATGGATGACAAAAACCATGATTATGACGAAGCATGGCGAAATATGCGTGTAAGTTCGCTTACAGATATAATTTTAATGAAAATATTAAGGGTGAAACAAATTGAAGATAATGAAGGAAATACTCTTGTTTCCGAAGGCTTAGATGCCAATTATAGTGATATGGTGAACTATGGTGTTTTTGCTCTTATTAAATTGATTTTGAGTTGATTACATATAAATTTTAAAAATAATGGAAAATAATACTACTCTTTTAATTGTTCTTGGCACAATAGGTTTTTTAATTGCACTTACCTATTTCTTTATACCCAAATATCGTAGATTGGCAGCCAATTCAGCGAGGTTTTTTATAGGAATAGTTTTCCTTTTATCAGGTTTCGTGAAAATGGTTGACCCCCTTGGGGCAAATTATAAAATTGAAGACTATTTGACAGCCTTTGACTTAGATTTTATGTTGCCACTTTCGCTCATAGCAGCAATAGGGCTTAATTTGGCAGAATTTCTAATTGGTTTTGTCCTAATTTTTGGTGTTAGAATGCCGTTGTTTGCATGGGGCTCGTTTTTGTTTATGCTGTTTTTTACGCCGCTAACACTTTACTTAGCCATAGAAAATCCAGTTTCAGACTGTGGTTGCTTTGGTGATGCCCTCATTATGTCCAATTGGGAGACTTTCTACAAAAACATAGTCTTTATAATAATGGCAATTATAGTTTTCTTATATAGAAAAAAATATTGGGAAAAAATGATCCCAAATTGGTTTAAAAATAGTGTAATTGCTGTTGGTTTGATTGTTGGTATAGGGGTGCAAGTTTATGCTTTGCGTTATGACGCAATTATGGACTTTAGACCGTGGAAAATAGGAAACCATATCTCATCGTTGGTGGTGCCAACACCCGAAAAGTCAGAAATATACCTAATTTATAAAAATACAGAAACAGGTCAAACTGAAGAATATACCTCCGAAACTCTTCCATGGCAAGATGAAGAAAAAATGTCTGCGTTGGAGTTCGTAGAACAGAAAAAAGTGGTCATAGAGCCCTTTATTGATGCTCCAATTCATGATTTTATGGTTGTGGGTGATGATGGTACAGAAATAACTTCATTTATTATGAACGACCCCAATTATCATTTTATTTTAGTGTCGCACGACCTCACTAAGACAAATAAAAAAGGATTCGAAAGGGCTAATAATATAGCCGTTGAAGCCTTTAGCGACAACATTCTTTTCACCTGCATAACAGGTTCTACTTTTGATGAAATTGAAAAGTTTAAACAAGAAAATGATTTCGACCTTGAATATGCTATTGCCGACCCAACTGCTCTGAAAACCATAATTAGAACAAACCCGGGATTGGTGCTGTTAAAAGAGGGTTATGTGATTGATAAGTGGGCACATAGAAGAATTCCTACATATGAAGTGTTCAAGTCCAATGTGGAAAAATATAAATCAAATTTGGAAGGTTTTAAGGAAAATAGATAAGTGCCTGAGTAATAAAAATAGATTGTGGTGAAATATATTATAAAGCGTTCGCTTTATGGAGTTTTAGTGGTTTTTGGAGTTGTAACTCTGGTCTTTTTTCTTTTCAATATTTTACCCGGCGACCCCAGTAAAATGTTGCTAGGGCAACGCAGCGACGAAGCTTCAATAGAGGCAATTAGAAAAGATTTAGGACTTGATAAACCAATATATATTCAATACTTTTCATACCTGAACGATTTATCGCCCATCTCTTTTCATTCAGCAGAAGCCGAGAGTTTTTGGTTCTATGACCAAGAAAAATATCAAAGCTCAAAAGCACTTCTGTCTTTAGGCAAGTCGAAAATTGTAATAAAAAAACCATATTTACGAAGATCATATCAAAGTAAAAAACCTGTTACAGATATAATTTCAGAATCGTTTCCGCAAACTGCACTTTTGGCTTTAGTAGCCATAGCCTTTGCCATTGTTGTTGGGGTAACAATAGGTGTTTTCTGTGCCCTTTTTCGCGACTCATGGTTTGATAAGATTTCGCTGATGGTGTCGGTTGTTGGCATGTCCTTGCCCTCGTTTTTTGCCGCTATATTAATTGCTTGGATTTTTGCATATCTGCTTCATGACATCACTGGTTTAAATATGATTGGTAGCATGTACTCGGTGGATAATTTTGGTGATGGCGAATATTTAGATTTGAAAAACTTAATCCTCCCGGCAATCACACTTGGGATTCGACCTTTGGCGGTTATCATAGAGTTAACCCGAAGTTCTGTTCTTGAAGTTTTGTCGCAAGATTATGTTAGAACAGCCTATGCCAAAGGTCTAAAAACTCCAAAAGTGGTTTGGTCGCACGTGGTAAAAAACTCCATGAACCCTGTCGTAACAGCCATTTCGGGCTGGTTGGCTTCTATGCTTGCAGGAGCCGTTTTTGTAGAATATATTTTCGACTGGAAAGGAATCGGAATAGTAATTGTTGATGCCCTCGATAAATATGATTTCCCGGTTTTAATGGGAGCTTTGTTGTTTGTTTCCATTATTTTGGTCTTAATCAATATCATTGTTGATATTATTTATGGACTTTTAGACCCCAAAATCCGTCTATCTTAAATTTGTAACCTATCTTTGTGAAATAATAAACTAGTTAAAAAATAATATTATGAAAAACATCATCGTTGCAGGTAATTGGAAGTCGAATGTGAATTTTTCCGATGCCGAAGATTTAATTGTGGAAATTGCAGAAAACAGTGAAGACAGATCTAACAAAGTTGAAGTGATTATTTGTCCACCTTTTGTATATTTGGAAATGGCAACTGATATCCAACAAGAATCAAATTTATTTATTGGAGCACAAAATATTAGTTCTCACGAAAATGGCGCATATACAGGTGAGATATCTGGCGAAATGCTGAAATCTATGGACGTGAATTTTGCCATAATTGGACACTCCGAAAGAAGAAAATATTTCAACGAAACCGATGATATCCTTTTAGACAAATTGAATATGGCTCTCAAAAACCATATAAATCCAATTTTCTGCATAGGCGAGCTGCTGGAAGAGCGTCAAGCTGACAAACATTTTGAAGTTATTAAACAGCAATTGGAAAATACTGTTTTCAAACTTTCAAAGGAAGATTTTGAGCACGTAACACTTGCTTATGAGCCTGTGTGGGCGATAGGTACTGGCGTAACGGCAAGCAAAGAGCAAGCACAAGAGATGCACGCTTTTATTCGTAATTTAATTTCCGAGAAATTTGGCGAAGTAATAGCAGACGAATGTTTTATTCTCTATGGCGGAAGCTGCAATGCGTCCAATGCCTATGAGCTATTTTCTCAACCCGATGTTGATGGTGGGCTTATTGGCGGAGCATCGCTCAAAGCTGATGAGTTTCTGAAAATAATAGATGCTGCCGAAGCTGTTACCGCAAAATCCTAAATTATGGATTATATTGAATACAGATGTAAAGTGTCGGAACCAAACGAAGCCAATGAGATTTTTATAGCTTGGTTGGCACAGTTTGGTTTCGATAGCTTTTCTGAAAATGAAGAGGGCTTTAGTGCTTTTATTCTGTCTGATTTGCACAATGATAGCACTGAGTTGGAGGTGAAAAATCACCCCTTCCAAAATTATAAATTTGAATTTGAAGTGATTGAGGTCCCAACGCAAAACTGGAACGAAACATGGGAGTCATCATATCCTTATGTTTTAGTTGATGACAAATGTTTAGTTAGAGCTCCTTTTCATGAACCCATTCAAGGAGTAGAGTTTGATATTATTGTAGAACCAAAAATGTCCTTCGGTACAGCTCATCACGAAACCACTTTCGGAATAATTCAGCTAATGTTGGAGATGGATATTAAAGATGAAGTAGTTATGGATATGGGCTGTGGAACTGGGGTTTTGGGCATTCTAGCAATGCTGAAAGGAGCAAAATATTGCGTAGCCATCGACAACGATGAATGGGCTTACCTAAATAGTTTGGAAAATTTTGAGAGAAATAAAATCGAAAACTTTGAGGTGATACATGGCGATGCTAAATCTATTCCCAACTTGAAATTCGATACCTTTATTGCAAATATAAACCGCAATATTCTCGTTAGAGATATGGAATATTATATGGAATATTTAAAGGATAATGGAAGAATTATTTTTAGTGGATTTTATGATGGCGAAGATTTTGAAATAATTAAAGCACATGCAGCAAAATTTAATTTAAAACTTGCCCAATATAGAGTTAATAATCAGTGGGTAGCCGCCACATTTACATATTAAAAAGATAAAACTATGCGTAATATTTTAGCTTTTATTTTCTGTTTTTTGGTTTTTGCAAATATTCTCAATGCTCAAACATTAAAACCTTTTGACGAAGATTATACACAAACTGTTGTAGAGATGAAAAAATATGTCTCCACTCTGACAAAAGACCTGCAACAAAAAGCCAATCCCTTAGTCAAAGAGTTTGAGCTGTATTGGGATTCTGAAGATATATACGAAGACCAAAAGGAAGATTTTGTTGAAACCATAAATATGATGATTGGCAGAAAATTGCGTTCCTTCCAAAATTTCGAAGCCTACACCAAAGGTTTTATGGCAGCAACAAAATGCAAACAAGAAGACGAAAGTTACGACGCATGGCTCGAAGGGGTTCACTACATTATTAATAATAAATCAACAAGATTTGTCGATTATATGAATAATTCGGCAGAAATAATGCTAAACGGATACCTCTCAAAAAACAATCAAATTGAGTGGTACTCCATCGATCCAGCTTTTACTTATAAATTCTCCAAAGGCAAAGATCCATGGATAGATTTGGGTCATACAAGCATTGTGGGCAGAAGTCAAAAAGATAGCATTGTTATCCACGACACCAAGGCAACCTATTTCCCCATTTCAAGAGAATTGTATTTGAATGGTGGAAAAATTACCTGGGAAAGAGCCGGATTTGAGCCAGAAAAAGTTTATGCTAAGTTGAAGTATGCTACACTTGATACCCGAAAAAATAATATTACGGCAGACTCTGTCCAGTATCACAATCCTAACTATTTTTCTAAACCACTTCTGGGAGTTTTAGAAGACAAAACCACGCTCATCACCGACCAAGATAGAGCAACTTATCCTCGATTTAGATCCTATGACAAACGTATTCGACTTTCCAACTTTTTCGAAAATGTCGATTTCGAAGGTGGTGTTGAAATGCGTGGAGCAAGGTTTGCAGGGGCAGGCGATGACGAAAAT
>JAAYKF010000178.1 GCA_012522535.1 Bacteroidales bacterium | reverse complement strand
GGATATGAATCGCCTGCTGCGTTTCTTGAAAAACATGGAATTAAAATGAAAAAGAAAGCAGCTTAATATGAGTAATTAATTAGAAAAAAGTGTCCAAGTATTAGCATTTAAGACACTATTTCCTTTTCGCTTTTAATTCTTAGCAAAATATGAAAATGATTTGGCATTAAACACCATGCCATTGTTTCAGCCACAGCTTCCGTATGCTCTCGATATTTATCTATAAAAAAAGTGTAGTTTTTTTCTTCTCGAAAAAGATTTTCACAACCATTTGCATGATTATATATATGATAATACCTTTCAAATTCAAGCATTATATTAGTTTTTTATCTAACAATTATAAACACAATAGTTAATCTTGTAATATATTTGTTCTACCTTATTAGTTGCGAAAAACGTGCCAGAAATGTGTAACTTTCTTACATAACCACAATAAATAAAATCTATATATTATTTATTATTTTGATGCTTCCTTTTATAGTCATTTCAAAATCTAATGTTTCAAAAAGAATGTTTTTTGAAGTAGGTTTAAACAAAAGTCTTGGTGCAACAAACTCAGTTTGATATTTAGAGAAGCCATCTCTACCAGCCATTTTATGTTTTTCCTTTGGAAAGTCTATCATTAATCGCTCATCTGACCTAGCTTCAAGGTGGTGTTGAAATACCATATTACCAGCAGATGCCTGATGAAATCTTTTTATAAAATATAATCTTTTAGATAGCAATTCATTGTCGCTTATAATGTCGTGTATGTCTTCATTATCATCAATGAAAATTGCCTTTTGACCAACTTCAAAAATATGAATTAATATAGCTTCAGAATTTTTAATGTAAACAGGCTCTTTATGTTTAAATAAATCTGCTTTTGTTTGTACTTCTTTTACTGTACTTAGTACATTAGCGGCTTCAAACTTATTTACAGCTACTATTTCTCTACCCTTTTCATTTTCATATAAAGCAAATAAGTAATTATCGCCAGAGTCTGCCCAAATATAATTTTTATATTCTTTTTCAGATCTATAAGTTTGCTCTTTTACTTTTGTTACATTATCAGGGTTCATATATCCTCTTCCTGATTTCACTCTGCACCTCACACGTCTTATAGTGTTATTTTGAAAATCTTTTAGTTCATATGGCTTAATGCCATTTTTAATTTGTCTATTAAGATGTTCCTCCAAGTCAGTGTCGACAATTAAACCTGTTGAAGGAAATTTTATATCTGAAATGGGTCTTCTAATGACCATCCATATTTCATCATTGCCGTCAACTTGGTTATATAAGATGTTGCCTTCCTCATCTTTTACCAATCTACCTTTTTCATCTTTTGCAGCAATTTTAATTTTCCCATAATAAGTTTGTTGATGCAACTCTCCTCTAATGGAGTCACCTTGGGCAATTTTCGGGATTTTATTTCCCTTATTGTCTAATAAAAATCTGTCGTTTTCGTCTTTTAACCAAGTAATTCTTCCTCGCTTTCTTACTCTTTTTACTGTTGGTGTAAGTGTTTGGTCTTTGTCTGCAATATTGTTAACTAAAATGTTTCTTTTTATTTCTTCAATCATAGAATAGTTGAAGCCTTTAAATGGCACTTCTGTATATTGTTTGCCTCTATGTAGCTCTTCGTATTCATAAGATTTCTTTAATATTTCTTCTCGTTTTCTTGCCGATGGAATTAGTGTTAATACGGCTGCATCAATTGCATGATGATAATGCATACTTCTATCTTTAATTTCATCTTTAGCTTGAATACCATATATTTTTCTAAATTGTGCAGTATTGCTTCCCTTAATAACATCAACTTTATTGAATACAGTTTTTAAATAATGGAAAGCGTATTTTGTAATTATTTGGGTGTCAATTAGCTGGCTGTTTACAAAACCTTGAGGAACTTCGGTTCGGGTGAATCTATCCAACTTGTTTTTCCAGTAATCATACTCCATTTTTCTCAAATGACCTTGTCTTATGGCGTAGTCCTTTTCATTTTTATCCATTGCTGTTTTTGATTTTGTTTTCCAAAAATCAATCTGATTGAAAAGATTATCAGCTCTTCTCTCCCAAGCTTTTAACCTAGGCTTTATAGCAGTATATCCATTTGATTCGTTTTCGTAATTAGGTAGTTCTGTGGGGAGCTTATTGCCTTTTATATTTCTATTATAATCTGCATAGCAAACAGTTAAATTGGCCAGAGAATTGTCAAATGACTTACTTCTTGGAATTGTATGTTCAAAATCAATTATATTTTGATTAAATAAATCCGTTAAACTAATGATTTTGCCTGTGTAGATGCATGCACAGTTTTGCTCTTTCCACAATCTGTATTTTTTTATTTCTTTTTCTGAAATCGACAACGCTTTGTTATTGTCTATCTCTTTTAAGCCTTCCATTAATGTCTCATAATCTTCTATTTGTTCATACCAAAGTCTAAATTTATTTATATCAGTTTCACTATTAGCATCTGCACTGCCGCTAAATTCAGGATCTTTAGCTAATTCACTTATTATTTCTGCAAATTGTCTGTTTTCAGCTTCTCTGTCCCTCTGATGGCTGTTGATAGCCCACCTTTTATTGCTGTCGTTTAAGTCTCTTGCAACTTCAACAACAATTCTTGTTTCTTCGTCTATTTTACCAATTTCTATTAAGTGGTTAATAACTTCTCTTAGTTTGTATAGCGATTTGTATGCCATTGGATTCTTAAAAGCTGCAGTTTTTGGGCTCAATAAATATTGTTGTCCTTCTTTTTTAGGATAGATTGCAATTTGAGAAGGATGATAGATTTTGTCTAAAACTTTTTCATTTGTACCGAATTTAGCACTTATAAATTGTTTTATTTGATTAACAAGATGCGGAGGCTTTATATGTTCTCGTTTTGAAGAGCTAAAAAAGTCTTGATAAGCCTCCTTCACTTTTGATAAAATTGAAATTTTATAGTCATTATCTAATTTAACCCATGTCTTCTCTCCAAAATTCTCTATAGTTGCTATTTCAATGTCTTTTAAATCAATATCGTCTAATTTATAAGATATGTCTTTCCAGCCAAACTTGTCTTGAAAGTCTAATGCATAATATTTGAATATTAAATTGTTGACAATGGCAACTATTCTTTTTTGGAATCTGTTTTTTTCTATTTCATCCTTAACAGCATTTAGTATTATGTTTTTATTTGTATTGAATAAGTCTTTGCCAATAATTTCAGGTATTTTGGCTAATATTACCGCATCAGAATAAATCATACCTTCACGAAGAAAAGGTAAAATATTATTTATAGCTTTTAAACTTAAATTGGCGTAGCCTACAGGAAAATTGTTATAAAGTGTGTTGAGTTCTTTGATTTGATTTTCGTTTAATTCTATTATGTTTTCCAGAAATTGTCTAAAGTACTCATCATCTTCAAATGAGAAAAGTATATGCCAAATGTCTTCTATGGTATAGGTAATTGATTGCTCGTATCCTTTTTTGTCTTTTCTTAGAATGGTTTTTTTATAATTTCGCCAATCTTCGCCAAATACAGATTTTAATCTTGCAGTAACAAAACAGCTAGGTACAGAAATTTTATCCATCTTACTGCTGTAATTTAGTTCCCAATCTGCACCACCATTTGCCTTTATATATTTTCTAATCTCACTAAATTCAAAATCTCTTTTGCTGATGAAGAAAAATTTATCTTTATATAACTTTTCTTTTAATTCTATTGGTATGGACTCAAATTCGCTATTTTCGCTAGTTCTATATCTTATATTATTTATAAATGACCAAGCACGATACTCTTCAAACTTTGGATGGCTGATGGGACATCTTGCTTTACTAGGTTCCAATGTGCATTTGCCTATAAGACCCTTTTGTGAGCGTAGTGGTCGTTGATAAAAAATTGATCCGTTTGATGTTTCTAAGAGCATTTTATCTCTTAAATAATTATCTGATATTTCTTGGAAGTTTAAAATTTTATCAACTTCGTCTTTATAATCAGCTCTTAAAGTATATCGATTTCTAACTCTTATACCTTCGTCTTCAAGATGAGCAAAAGCTGCACCTAAACTACCATGTTTAATAATTAAATCTTCATATTCATTTCGTCCTATTGTTTTGGTTTCATTACTGCCTTTATATACGGCTGTTTTTTCATTTGCACCTTGTTTTCTGCTACTTTTAAATCCTCTTCTTTGTGCGATATGGTATAAGGCTCTTCCAAGTTTTTGTCTTTCAATTTTGTTTTCTAAATCATACTTTTTTGTTATAAGTTCTCTTCTTAATTGATAAGGACTTGTATAATCGGAAACTCCATCATTATCAAAATCTAGACTAATCCATTTCTGAAAAGGTATATTATCAACAGGATAGACCCTTCCAACACCTTTTTTATAGTTTTTCCAGTTGTTTAATTCATCAATTGAAAGTGGGCACATATCGTTTTCAATTAACACTTTTAGTGTTTCCCATTTCCTATACCTTCTGGCGTTGTATAGTCGTCTTGATGATCGGTGCGTTGTTCTTTTTGTTGCATATGAAAATTCTCCAGTTTTTCCTTCACCTACACCTTTTTTAAATGTATAAACTCCGTACCATGTAAATATATCGTTTTCTCTCAAAGTTAATCCAATGGAGTTAGTTCCTAAATCTATGCCTAAAGTTTTTTTCATAATATTTTTGTTTTTTAGAAAATGTTTTATATATTTGCAATTCAAAGACAATTCACAACAAGGCTATAAGCCGAAGAATTTCTCAGCCCTGCGTACTCCGTGGGGCTTTTTGCTTATTTGTCTTTTCACTGTTTTAAATACATCTCTGTAAAGTTACAAATATTATCTTAATAAAAACAAATAAAATAAAAACAATTTAGTGTCTTGATAAGTTTTGTGAGTTTTTTATTTGCAAATATTTTTAAACTTATAAAATATTAGATTTCCTTTTGGTTTTTTATTGGAATCTATATTTTTTGGGTAAAATAAACTTTTATAGAAACAAAAAACGCCTAACTATTTGATAGTTAGGCGTTTCTGCTTTGCTTTGTGGTCCCACTAGGACTTGAACCTAGGACCCCTTGATTATGAGTCAAGTGCTCTAACCACCTGAGCTATGGGACCGATTTCCTTTTTTATTTTTGGAAATGGACTGCAAAATTACAAAAAATATCTATCTTGCAAAATAAAAAGAGAAAAAATATGGAAAAAATCAAAAATATTATTTTCGACTTCGGTGGAGTGCTTATAAATTTGGACTACGAAACTCCTTTAAAGATGCTTAAATCCCACGCCCAGACCGATGTTGAAGTGATTTGGAAACTCTTGGAAGAGAAAAAAGTATTTGAGCTATACGAGGGTGGATTAATTTCGGATAATGAATTTAGAGCCTCTTTGAATAATTTCTTTGTAATGGACTTGCCCAACGAGAGTATAGACGAAATTTGGAATGCAATTTTGGTGGATATTCCCCAACATAGGATTGATTTATTAGAAAAGGTGAAAACTAATTATAGGATTTTCCTTTTGAGTAATTCCAATCAAATTCATTATGTGAATTATGTGCAACAGCTAAAAGATAAATATGGATATAATAATTTTGATGAAATTTTTGAGAAAGCATATTTTTCGCATAATCTGAAAATGTTGAAGCCTAATAAAGAGATTTTTCAATATGTCTTAAATGCCCATAATTTGCAAGCAGAGGAAACCCTTTTTATCGATGATACCTTGAAGCATACTCAGGGTGCCAATAAATTGGGGATTCATACCCATTGGCTCCGCGATGATGTTGGAGAGCTGTTTGATGATAAAGGCAGGTTGAGGTATAAATATTAGTTAGGGAGATAATAGATAGTAGATGAGAGATTGTAGATAGTGGAGAAAGGAGAAAGTGTGGTCTGTTGGCTCATCAGCCGACTGAATCTCTTTTTTAGGTAGCTCGGGGTCGGGGAAAAACGAAAAAATGGTCTATAATATTTTTCCCATCTATATAAGCTATCGGAACTCAAGATGACAAATTTGGATGATTTATAATGCATAAAAAAAGCCATTCAATTTTAAATGGCTTTTTTTTAAATTATTTAGGGATTGGGGCATATAAATTCTATTCTTCATCTTCTGCTTCGCAGATTGAATCTTCTTCAACTTTTTTAAGTTTAGCCTCTCTTTTTTCTTCTTTACAAGTTTTGGATTTTTTCACTGTACGACCCACAAAATATCCAATAAAAAATACAAATGTTATCAATATTACCAATGGCATTGTAACACCTGTAAATATTAAACTCACCTCGATAGGGTTGAGGTTCATCATCACAAATATCACTAAAAATATAATTAATATAGTGCTGACAACTTGTTTTAGAGTAATGCTTTTTATTAGTTCTTTCATTTTATTTCTCTTTGAATAGTTTTATAACGTAATAATTATCAATTTGTTTCAGTTTTTGTGAAATATCTTACACTCTATCCATAAAAATTTTTTTCAACTTCTCTTTTCCCATAATTTCTATGGCTTTTTCGGCGTCATCATATCTGTTAAAAACAAAAGCTGTGCCATAATCATTGTTGGCAGCCCTAATTATTGGCTCGCCATCCAGATTTAAACCTATGGAATACCTTGTGTCTTTGGTGCAAACATCGTCAATGCATACGCTATTGAAATAGTGCATTATATTTAGTAAGTCGTTGATACAAAGCCACTTTTCGACATGTTCCTGCGATGTGCAGTTGTTTCTGTCCATAAAAAGTGTGGTTTTGTTAGACTTCACTTTTCCAAACATATCCACATACCAAGCCGTTTGATTGTGGAATAAGTCCTTCATTATATCTTCAAAATTGGGCATAAATCAGTTTTTTATTTGTAAAGATAGAAAATTAGATATTCTTACTCATCTCTTTTTATAACAAACTTGTGTATGCTAAAGTTTGCGTCTGTGCTCAATTTTAAAAAGTAGATATTAGAAGCAAACTTGCTAATATCTATGCTTACATTTTCTAAATTGTCCAAATTATATACCAAAACCCTCTGACCAAGGGCATTGTATATTTCCAATTTGCCATTAAATTTGCTTTCAAAGTCAATGTTCAGATTGTCAGAAGCAGGGTTGGGGTAGATGTTTCTTATTAAATGTTTATTATCATTTATGCCCACATTTACGATGTTTACAGTTTTTAGAGTACTGTCGTTAAAGCATTGATTGTTAGCCAATTGCTTAATGGTGTATTCTCCATTGTTTAGATATGTATATGAAAATGAGCTCTCATAAATCTCATTACCATCTCCCATATTATAGTAAATTTCGGCATTGTTGGGGGTGGTTTGATTGCTGATAATGACAATGTTTCCCTCTTGTTGCAGGGCGAAATCTGCGTTAACATAATCTATTATTTCAACAATAAATGAGCATATGGATGAGCAGTTGTTTTCATCGTGATATATGTACGAAAGTGCGTTGTGTCCGCTGTTTGCAGCATTGGGGTCGAAGATATTATTTTCCACTGCATTTCCGGAATACACACCACCACTGGGTTGAGCGTTATCAAGTTGGAAGGCTGAGCTGCCGGCACAAACCCATATATCGGAGCATGTAATTTGGGGATTTGCCAAAACTTCAATTGTATATGTGCAGTTGCTGATGCACGAATGCTCATTTGTATATTCATAATAAATTTGACTTATGCCAACACCGGCTTCGCTGGGGGAGAAAACATTGTTGCTAACGCCATTGCCGCTGTATGTTCCACCACTTGGAACGACATCACTTAATTCCACAGGATTTCCCATGCACATTTTTTTCTCTTCAGGAAAATTAAGTGGGGTGGGAGTGTTTACCTCTATTGTGATTTCGGCATAGGTGGAGCAGTTGCCCTCCACGGCTTGCACTATGTATGTGGTGGTGGTTTCTGGATTAGCAATTATCTGATTTTCAGAGTTTGAACCTTGAATACTGTCTCCGCTCCAGAGGTAGTTTTCGGCACCGCTAGCATAAATTTCCACACTTTCGCCAAGGCAGATGGAAGTGTTGTTTGCCCAAATTTCCACCTCGGGAGCTCCCATATCCGAAATGGTGAAAGTGTAAGTTTTTGTACAAACCTCGCCACATACGCTTATTTGATATGTACCTGATGCTAAGTTGTTTGCCCACAAATCGTTACCCCCACCTGCATTCAAATCCCACTGATAAGTGTAATCACCGTCGGTAATAATATTTGCACTACCATTGTTGTTTCCACATTCGGAGTTTGTGGTATTAATACTTATTTCAGGATGATTTTCAACATTTACAAGAATTTCAGCAGTGGAATTGCAACCATATTCTGAAGTTCCTGTTACAAAATATGTAGTAGATATTTGTGGCGAAACAGTGGAGCTACCACCACTCCAGAGATAAGTTTCGGCACCTTGAGCAGAGAGATTTATGGTGTCGCCTAAGCAAATCAAAAGTGGCGATTCCACAACAATTGTGGGTAGTGAATTTACATTAACTTCCCTTACTATTGTGTCGATGCCATCATAAGCATAGGCTATGAGTTTGATTTCGTAAGTTCCTGAATTATTGAATGTTACGCTTGGGCTTTCCGATTGAGATGTGTTTGGTTCACCATTCTGAAAATACCAAACTATTGATGTGTAGTTGCTCGATGTGTTTTCAAAGCTAATTGTTTGACCCTCACAAACTTCTGTGTTTAAATTTGAAAAATCAGCCAAGGGTTTTTCTGCGATAAATATTCCATTGCTGGAGACTGTATCCGACCATAATCCAGCACCGTTTTTTGCACAAACATTTAAGAAATATGTTTGGGAAGTCTCTAAGTTTAAGTCTGATAAGTCTATACTTGTGGATAAATTATTGCTTGTCCAAGGGACTATATCTGCCTGTGCAATATTGGTTCCCAAGGAGTATTTATATTCAACAATTCCCGAATGTATGTCGCTAAAATTTGCCCAAGAGCCTTTGTATGAACTGTTTACAACGCTTGTGTCCACGTCTGTAATATCTCCATCAATAACAAGTCCGGCATTGGGTTTTGTGAAGTCAATTTTTAAATCTTGGTCATAAATTGTTGAGAAGTTATTAGCTTTGTCAATTACGAAACTTTTAATTTTTGCCGAAGCTACATTGGCTATGCTTTGATTTTGAATCATTGCAGAACTGCCACCAACAGTGATTGTTTCGCTACTCTCTCTGCTTCTGTATGTGTTAAGATTTCTTGTGCTTAGAATGGCGTTTCCACTACGGAAAGAGATGTAGGAGTGTTGTTGGTGTAGAGACTCGTCAAATGGGTTTTCGTCAACCCAAACACCGCTCAAAATATCGTTTATATAAACCTTTGTTTCGCCATTTATTCTATTGAAAAATAGTTTGATATTATACCATTCTGATTTTTCAATATCAACTGTAAAATGTTTTTTTAGTGAAAATACATTTTCATTAACCTTGTAAAACTCCAAATCTTTACTGGCATATCTAAACCAAATAAAGTAGGAATTTCCTCTATTGTCCAAACTTGGATTGTCGCAAAAATAGTGGAAACCAGCTCTGCTGTTGGAGTGAGTTCCATCAACTTTCATGTCAAATTCATATAAATATGTGTCCGACAAGTCTTGTTGTAAAAAAGCCCAATAATTACTGTTGTTTTCTTGTTCGTTAGTCTGCTTTAAAACATTGTCTTGGTATGACCAAGTGCCTGTTTGCGATGTCCAAAGGCTGTTTTCTTCTTCCAATTTATCGTAGAAAAATCCAGTTTGGGGATTTGTTTTCCAGCTTTCGTTTTCTTTTTCTATCACTTGGAAAAACCTCATGTCGATACCACTTAAATTGTCTGAATCTTCCATTTGAGCAAGGAAATCTCCCGTTTGCCATTCATTTTCAATATTGATATTTGTACTTGGCTTTGTGAAATCTGTGAAAATATTTTGCACGGCAATTTCAGACCAGTTTTTGGCATTGTCGATGCAGAGTGTTTTCACTCTTCCTGCCTCTTGGTTGCTGTTTATGCTTTCGTATCTAATCTCTTTATCACTATCCAGTCCAGTACTAATCATAACCTCTTCACCTCTCGATTTATAGACCTTAAAATCGTCATATTCAGCTATACAATTTCCAGTTCTAAAGGAAATACCACTACCCGAATTGAGCGGCGAACTATCACGCCAGTAGAGTTTATGTTCGTTGTTTATAAAAATATTTATATCGCCATTTTGTCCCTCGTACACAATTTTTATATCCATCCAAGTATCGGCATTTATTGTTGCAGTTTCTTCTTTCAAAATGCCGCTAATGGTGCCATTGGAGGCTTTGTACAACTCGATTTTATTTGTTTCTACTCTAAAGTAAACCATATATGCATCTCCGCGATAGGTGGCTGATGGCTCGCTACAATAGAAAAATATCCCTGCTCGTCTATTGGCTCCCGAACCCGAAATTTTCATCTGCCAATGGTATAGATATGAGTTGTTACTGCTCTGATTTACAAGGGTATAGATGTTGGGGTTTGTTATTGCTTCGTTGGATTGTTTTAAACTTCCATTTTCGATAGACCAATTTCCAGAAAGAGTGGTCCAATGTGTTGCCAAATCTGTATTGAAATTGTCATAAAAGAAGCCTTTATCGCCGTTGGCGTACCAGTTTTCGCCATCAAAATCTAATACTTGGTAGAAGCTTTTATTTACGCCAGAGCCTTCCTCATTGTCGTGGTCGTTAAAGCTTATTAGAAAATCGTCGTTTTGCCATTCATTATCATAAACAATTTCGCTACTGGGTGCTAAGGTATCTGCAGGCGCCGAGCAATTGTCAATAATTTGCTTTGTGCCCAATCTGATTGTTCCCAACAGATTGTAGAGAGAATCACCCGGGCAGGTAGTTCCGCCGGGATTAACATCGCGATGTCCGCAAATTCGTGGTTGAATTGAGGAACCGGGAGTTTGCATCACAATATTAGCACTGGAAAGTGGATCGAAGTCTTTGTGGTCAAACCACCACGCCAGTAGTTGATTACAGGTTTCCAACTGAACGGGGGTGGGATAAGTTACATCTGAATTGCCCAAAAAGTTAATTCCGATGGAGTGAGGGTTGGAGTTGCCTGCATGAGCTGCCTGCACGTCTGCATTAGGCATTTGGGGATTGTGTCTGCCCAAAAAGAGGTTGCCAAATTTATCGGTTAAGTAGTTGTATCCAATGTCCGACCAGCCGTTATTATTGGTGTGATAGTACCAATAACTGCGAACGACGGAGTGTCCATCAGTGTATGTGTCGGGGGCAGCACCATGGTGAATAACAGCATGCGTGGGATTTCTATATGTGGGGCTGTAGGTGGGATTGTGGCATGCTGTGTATGAACCACACCAGTCTGAACGTGAAATAATTGGTGGAAATTCTGGGCAGTTATTTGATTTGTCTATATTTGTTTCAGCTTGATAGTTTGGATTTACTTCAGAAGATAAGTCTATGAGACTCAGCCTGATAGATTCGATAGTTTCGCCAAAAGGAGGTGTGATGATAAACTCAATATAGTGGTGTAAATATTCGTCAAATCCAAATAGTAAATCGGTCCAATAGTGGGCATCTTCGGTCTCTTGGGGAGAGAAATAACCCTCTTCTTCTTTCCAGTTCGACCAGTGCCCATCCCTCTTTTTTACTCGATACATTATTTGAAAATTTCCAGCTTGATGATTGTTAGTTCCTGATTTCCAGCCTATTCCAAATGAGGTGAAAGCTATGGGAGTTTCCATTTCCATACCATAAGATATGGAAGAGTATTGCGTAATATCTTCTGTAATTTCAATTTTTAAAAACCGAGATTGCCCATTTTTAAGCTCTTTTACAACTTCAAAGCCCTTTTGTGCATGTGCGAAGGGTGAAAAAACAAAGGCTATTAGAATAAAAAAAATGAATATTTTCCTCATATCATTCTTAATTAATTTAATAAAATCTAAAGTCAGATTCAAAAATACAAATTAATTGTATGGGAATTGTTAATTTGAGAAAAATCTAAAAAAATTATTTCAGAAGGTATGTTTTTGTCAGCTCCTTGTATTCATGGGAAGGCTCTCCCGACTTGTCTTTAATAAAGAGTTTTTCCATGTAAATCTCTTCGCTTTCTTTTTGCCATTGCGAAATCACCAATGAAGCTTCTGTTGAGTTTTTATGAGGAAAAATTAGAATGTATTTTTTTAGAAATAAAACATTTCTTGTTGCAGCAAAGGTAAAGTTTTGATGTTGCTTTGGTGGTAGAACAACCCATAGACTAGCTTTTTCGGTACTTAGTCTTTTTGTGTTCTGACAAATTTGGTCAAAATCCAATGAGAGATTGTGTCGAGCTATATTTTTTTGTTGAGATTTATTATATGTTTTTTCATCAAAATAGGGTGGATTACAAATAATTCCGTCATATTTTTCTCTACTATCAAATTTATTTATGTCGCTATGAAAAGCTTTTAGTCGTTCACTCCAGATTGAGTTTTTAAAATTAAAACTTGCTTCATCAGCAGAATCTTTATCAATATCTATGGCATCAATGGGGCATGAGTATCTTTGTGCCAACATTAGGCTTAAAATGCCCGAACCACAGCCAATATCTAATATTCTTTTGGGCTTATAAAATTTAGCTATTGCTCCCAATAAAATGGCGTCGGTTCCCACTTTCATGCTCGATTGCGAGTGGTAAACTTCAAATTGTTGAAACTTGAATTTTGAACTCATTTTTATTCCAAATACAGCTCTATAAGTCCTTCTGGAACGCTAATTTCTATTGTTTTATTTTCTCTGTCAACCAACTTTATAAAATTGTCGATTACGGGAATTAAAATCTCTTTGTTTTCATTTCCAATGATTATCATCAGAGGTTGGGTGATGTTTTCGTAGAATCCATCAATTTTGCCCACAGTGCCGTGGTTTTCGTCCACAACTTGGAAGCCTATAACTTCGTGAAAATAGAATTTGTTGCCATCGAGTTTTGGCAAAAGAGACATTGGCAAATATACTTCACTATTTACAAAATCGCCCACCTCGTCATCTTCTACATTTTGAAGTTTTATGGATATATTGAAACGATTTTTTGCTTTTCTTTGCTCTATAATAAAAGGAATCAGTTCCCCTCTAATATCGATGAGAACTGATTCTATATTGTAATAATTTTCTGGTGAATCGGTGTCTAAATATAGGTTTAATTCACCTTTGTAACCGACTGTTTTTGTTATTTTTCCTAAACTAAAACAATTGTCGAGATTGAACATGAACTACTCTTCTGTTGCAGGTTCTTCTTCTGTTTCTGGAGCAGGAGTAGCTTCTTCGGTAGCTTCTGCTACAACTTCTTCGCTTGCTTCTGTTTCAGCTACAGGCTCTTCGTTGGCTTCTTCGTTGGCTTCTTCAGCTTCAGCGTTTTCAGCTTGTCGTTTTTTCAAAAGTTCAGCTTCGCGAGCTTCACGTACTTTTGATTCAGCTTCGATAAGTTTTTTTCTTTCTTCTCTAGCTTTAATTACGTCATCGTCAGCAACTTTTTTAAGTTGTTGTTGCTTGTTGTTCATCCAGTCTTCAAAGCGTTTTTCAGCTTCAGCTTCGCTAAATGCACCTTTCTTAACACCACCCATCAAGTGGAATTTGTAAAGAACGCCTTCGCGACGAAGGATTGAACGAGCTGTATCAGAAGGAGAAGCACCTACACTTAACCAATGCATAGCTCTGTCAAAATTTAAGTTGATTGAAGCAGGATTGGTCATTGGATTGTAAGTTCCGATGTTCTCGATGAAACGCCCATCACGAGGTGCACGACCATCTGCTATAACAATTTGATAAAAGGGACGACCCTTTTTTCCGTGGCGTTGTAATCTGATTCTTGTTGCCATAATTATTTATAATTTGGTTTTTTTTGAGTTTGCAAAATTACAACTTTTTCTCAATAATACAAATTATATTGAGTAAATAATTTTTACATAACTTAATAATCTGTTAAGTTGTATTGGATTAGGCTTAGCTAATAGCTTTTAATTCATCTTTTGGAAGTTGCCCAGTTCAATTTTTATGCCCATTTCGCCGTAGTTTATAATTCCATATTCTCTACGGATTTGATTGTTGATAGTAAGCCCGGTTTTAAGCATGAAATAGAGTGTCTTTGAAGTTTCGTAGCCAAGATGAAGTCCCGCCGATTGAAGGTTTTCGCTATGAACTCCAAAGATGAATTTGTTGCGTCTGCTAAAGGATAAATATGGGGTGTAGAATCTGTTGCCATAGAATGTGTTCCATTGGGCATTTAGTGAGGGGTGAATTGCCCACTGCTGAGATATTCTTAATTTTCCACCCAAATTGAAGTGGAGTATAAATGGCGAAATGCTTTTATGGAAGTCTTTGTTAAAGGCTTGAGTATAAAGGTTTTGACTTGCAAGCCCGAAATATAGAGATTTATGAATGTATCTTATTCCAGCATTTAATGAAGCAAAATAATTTTCGTTACGTATTGGACTTGGTGTATTAATTTCCCAAAAATAATTTTCAATTCCACCAAGTTTATCTATGCTACCCACGTTTAGTCCCACACCATAAAGTATAGCATTATTTCTATTTATAACTTGCTGATAGGAGCTTGAAATGTTTAACGCAAAGGAGTTGAAACTTGGACCCTGCTTGTTACTAAAAGCAATTCCTACACCTATATTTTTTGAGGAGATGGGGAAGCTATTGGAGATGTAATAGGAGCTGGGCAATTTCAAACTGCCGTCACCTAATTTTGTCAAGCCCACCATGCGGTAAAGTCCCATAAGTGTATATCGGCTTTCGTAGCCACTCAAACTGGCATCGCTGATAAAATGATTGTTGAACATCACTGCAATATCTCTACTTCTTTCCAATCCGATATTTGAAATGGATAGGTAGTTATCGATGGAGTTTTTGATAGAGGCAAAGCTGTAATTTCCTTTTTTGGCAGCCTCGCCACCCATTGGTTTAAAATCTTCTTGATATAGACGACGAGAAACATCTGGCTCTTTTTTGCTGTTTTTAGTTAAAGTGCTATTTACACTCAATTCCGTTCTTTCGATGCTGTTGCCATCTTTAGAATTGAGTATTGTCTCTTCATCAGTCTCTTTGTCAACAAGATTGGCTGTTTCATCTTTTTCGTGAATTATATTGTACTGCTCAACATATTCAGG
>JAAYKF010000177.1 GCA_012522535.1 Bacteroidales bacterium | reverse complement strand
TAGCACATCATTCACAAATACAACTTGTGGCAACAGCAACGGTAGTGCAACAATTAATGTTAGTGGTGGCACAGCTCCAATATCATACCAATGGAATACCACCCCACCCCAAACAACAAGCACCGCACTAAACCTTGAAGCTGGAACATATGTTGTTACAGTTACTGACGGAACTGGCTGCACCATCACCTCAAGCTACACCATCAGCGACTTAGCAGGACCCACAATAACAAGCATTGACAAAATTGATGAAGTTTGCGATGGAATGAATGGAAGTGCAACGGTAATTTATAATGGTGGTAACGGAAATATTAATATTGTATGGAATACAATTCCACCACAAACAACCACCACTATTAACAACCTTGATGCTGGCACATACCAAGTTACAATCAAAGACACCAATAATTGTGAAGCTATTGAAACAGTTACAATTATTAATCATGCTGGACCAACAATTGAAAGTTTCACCTCCACCGATGAGCTATGCGATGAAGTAAATGGCTCTATCACAGTCAATTACACTGGTGGCATCGAACCCATTAGCTTCCAATGGAGCACAGAACACAACACACAAACTATTTCAAATCTCACCGAAGGCACCTATGCCGTTACAATTACAGACCAAAATAGCTGTACAGCACAAGCCATACACACAATTGTAAATCATCCTAAACCAGACCTAGAATTTACAAATATAGTTATGGACACCTGCTTGCTTAGTTCCGGAAAAGTTACAGCATTTGTGAGCGGTGGCTCTGGAGTTTACTCCTATCTTTGGGATACAGAACCAGCACAAAACAGCAGCTCAGCCACAGGCCTAGACCCCGGCACATATATCGTAGTTGTTAGCGACGGTTTCTGTACAATAAGCGATACCATAGAAATTATAGGTATTCCCGGACCAGATGCAGCCTTCAACATTTCACCCAATATAGCTCCTATAAGCCATGCTGAAATTAGATTTACAGATATGACAGAAGGTGAAATAGAAACATGGCACTGGGAGTTCGGCGATGGCTTCCAAAGTACAAACCAAAACCCCAAATATACATATCAAAACCTAGGTGAATACGAAGTTACAATGATAGTTACCGATATTAACGGATGTATAGATACCGCCTATGGAACTGTACTTATAGACATTGACTTCAATATATGGATACCAAATGCTTTCACACCCAACGACGATGGTAAAAACGACAGATGGGGACCCGTAGCCGTTGGATTCTCCGACAAAGATTACAGACTGAAAATTTGGGATAGATGGGGAATGCTCGTTTTTGAAACCGACAACTACTATCAGCGTTGGGACGGAACTATCAGAGATCGTGATGTTGAAAATGACATTAGCACTTCATATGTCTATGAAATTATTATCTATGATAACATGGGCAAACGACATCGATTCTTCGGAAGACTAACTTTAATCTATTAAGAGAGAGAGTCTCAAAAGGAATTTGTTTTATAAACCTTCAAGGGTGTCTAATAATATACGCAACTAATCAGTTTGGCTTTTATTAGGCATCCTTTTTTTAATAGCAAGCAAAAATTACCTAAATTTGCAACAAATTGTCAACAATGAGACCATATATTAGCTTATTTCTTCTGCTTTTCGCCCTTCAAACCACATTTTCACAAAATGTAGCTTTGGTGCTAAGCGGTGGTGGAGCTAAAGGGGCTGCACATATTGGCGTTATCAGAGCATTGGAAGAAGAAGGCATTCCCATCGACTACATTGCTGGCACTTCGGCAGGAGCCATTATTGGAGCTCTATATGCCTCGGGCTACAATCCAGACGAAATGGAAGATATTTTCAACGACCCCGAATTTGC
>JAAYKF010000176.1 GCA_012522535.1 Bacteroidales bacterium | reverse complement strand
TGGAGTATGCTAAATTTGAAGTTTAGAAACTATAAGCTTCTTTTCTACCTTTTTTGAAACCACGGAGCCACCGAGGAGGCACGAAGGTCACAGATGAAGCTTTTCTTATGATTTTTACGAATTGTATTACATACAACTCGTCAATACATATAAGTGTAAAAATATAATAGAACATATGTCAAAAACAGTTCTATTATATTTTTTTCCTTATATGTATTATTTTGTCAAAGACAAAATAATTCTATATTGAAATCACAGCTTTATCTATATACTATGTATTTTTTGTCTTCGACAAAAAATATTCTTTGGCACAAGCAAAGCACCGTGTTCTTTGTTGATTCTTTGTGGTTAAAAAAACCGAAGACGAAGTAGTTGAGTCATTGGGGTAAAAACAAAAAAGCAAAATAACCACTAAACCTTTCTTTTATCAACCCACTAATCTATATATAAATGTGAAAGAGAAACTATATGCACACCACTTTCTTTGTGGGTATAACTTTCTCTACCAGCGGTAATTACGCACATTCCCAATAGGTCATTAGCTTTGCTTTCAACAACCTTGTTTTTTAGTTTTATAAGACTGGAGATTCCTTCCTTTATGGAATGATCACCTCCAAGCTTGATTTCGCAGGCAAGCCATTCGCCATTTCTCAATTCAATTATGGCATCAACTTCCAAACCTGTCTCATCACGATAGTGAAACACTTCGCCATCAAGGGCATGGGCATAAACTCTAAGGTCTCTGATGGCAAGAGCCTCAAACAAAAATCCAAGCGAATTTAAGTCTCTCAAAAGTTTGCTCGAAGACAATGAAAGTGCCGCTGTTGCCAATGAAGGGCAGCAAAAAAACCATTTGGGGCTAACCCTCTGTCGTACATTTGAGCGAATATGGGTTGACCATGCTGGCAGTTCCTGCAAAACAAATATTTGAGATAATTGGTCAATATATTTTCTTGCAGTTTGTGCCGACAAATTATCTGTGTCAAGCTCGGCTTCTTTGGCAAGTTTTATAGCCGATATTTCAGTCGCAATATTGCGAGAAATAGCCCTTATCAAGGCTCTCATCCTCACTGGGTCAGTTTTTACTATATCTGTACCCAGATTTACTCTGGAAATATCGTCTAAATAGTTTGACAAATATAATCTTGCCTGTTTCTCATTTTTTGAAATAATATTTGGGAAACCACCAATAATAATTCTTTGAATATATTCTTCCACAGTAAGTCCACCATAACCAGTTACAGTAGAAGCCTCATCGTCAAACAATTTTCTGATATTAACATGTTTTGTAGAGTGCCCACTTTCAAATAAAGTCATTGGCATTAGTGTAACGCGTCCAATTCTTCCAGCCCCAGTATGTCTGGTGATATCATCGGATGGAGTTGCAGAACCAGCTAAGATAAACTGTCCACTTGATTGCCTTCTATCAACCTCATGCCTAACAGCATTCCAAATTGATGGAACCAACTGCCACTCATCAATAAAACGCGGTGTTTTTCCCTCCAAAATTATTTCTGGATTTAACATTGCAATCTCCATTAGCGATAGTGAAGAATCTAACGAAATATTACTTTTGGACAAATGTTTTGCAATGGTTGATTTTCCAACAGCACGAGGTCCTTGAACCAGCACAGCACCCATTGCCGAAAGAGTTTCCTCTACCTCACTTTCTGCTATTCTATGTAAATAATCTTGCATACGATATAACTTTTACGTTAATTACAATATCACTATTACGTTAATCTCAATATCAGTTTTACGTTATTTATAATATTATGTTTACGTTATTCCTAATATAACTTTTACGCTTGCAAAGATAGCAATTTATTTTGAATTTTGCACACAATATCACTTTTACGCTAATTATATTATCACATTTGCGTTAAT
>JAAYKF010000021.1 GCA_012522535.1 Bacteroidales bacterium | reverse complement strand
TTCAAAGGAAGAAAATAAGCTAATTTGATTACGATTTATTGGCTTTGGCATCATATAAATTTGCAAGTTTTAGATTACAAAGATACAAAATCTTGCATTAATATCAAAGCCTTTTGTGTGTTAAATTATTGATAATCAAATAGATGTGTGGTTTTTAAGGGACGACTAACTACTTTTCCCAATCCTGTTACATTTATTTCATTCTTAGAATTTATTTTGGCATATACACCATCTGCAAGTTTATAAATTCCATTAAGACCTTTATATGTTATGCCATAAATATTATAGTCAGGTATTTCACTGGTTTTCAGTTCAATAACACCTTTAGTTTTGTGTAATACAAAAATCTGTTTTGTTGTTTTATTGGATATTAAACGTCCACCTTTGAAGATATCTAAAATTTGCAATGCTCCTATTATTGCAAAACCTATTCCGGCATATCTTACAAATTCATTTTTGCTTAAAAACAACAATGAACCCACTGTAATTCCCATCGCGGCTCTTGTATATGGATCTAATGAATGTGATAAATTTAATGGATTAATTTTTTCCTTCTTATTTTTCATAATACAGATTGTTTGATTTTTAAAGCCAAATTTACATAAACATACAAGTTAGTATGTGCACTTTCATTCAATTCTATTTACTTTTATACGATTTTGTATTTTTTGCTTCGATTTCTACAATATGAACTCCTTTTTATAAGAATTTATTATGATTTTCTAAGATATAAATTGCTATAATATCTATGCTTCTTATTCTCTTTTATTTCTTGAAAATAAAATATACTGCCAGAACTAAAAAGATAAATCCTATCAAATGATTTACTCTAAAAGTTTCGTTTTTGAAAAATATAATTGCAAAGATTGTAAAGACTACCAAAGTTATAACTTCCTGAATTACTTTTAGTTGCCACAGGTTAAAAGGTCCGCCATTGTCGGCAAAACCAATTCTATTTGCTGGAACTTGCAAAGCATATTCAAAAAGTGTAATTCCCCAGCTGATTAAAATTATACTCACCAATCCTAAATTGCTTGCCCAATTCATCTGCTTAAATTTCAGATGACCATACCAAGCAAATGTCATAAATGTATTGGATAATACCAATAATACTATGGTTATAATGGCTCTTTTCATTTTCCTATTATTTGGTCAATTCTATTAATTCTTTGAATTAATGTTGGATGCGAATAGTGAAAAAATACATATAATTTATGTGGATTGAAATTGCTTAAATTGTCGCCATTTAGCTTGATTAAAGCTTCTTTGAGTTCTTTACCCAAACTATTATCAGCAGCAAACTTATCAGCTTCATACTCATGTTTACGCGATAAATTCGAACTTAATGGAGCTAAAATCCAGCCTAAAAAACTAAAAAGTAGTCCAAACGTGATTAAACTGAAATGAAATGACGAAACTTCATTACCCAAAAGTCTTGATAATTGTGGATGATTCATCAATAAACCTAATAGAAACAGCTGAATTCCACTTGTAAAAATTGAAGTAAATAAGTCAATGATAATATGATGTTTTTTGTAATGTCCAATTTCGTGAGCCAAAACTGCCAAAATCTCATCATTGGTGTGCTTTTCTAACATATTATCATACAAAACAATACGCTTTTTAGACCCAAATCCAGTAAAATATGCATTGGTTTTACTTGACCTTTTGGATGAATCTATTATATATATATCTTTCAATTTGAATCCCACTTTTTGGCAAAAATCAGCAATGGAATTTTTCAAATCTCCCTCTTCCAAAGCTGTTTGTTTATTGAATAATGGAACAATAAGTTGCGAATAAAATAGCGACATAAAAAGCGAAAAAGCAGTTAGAAACGCCCATGTGTAAAGCCAAAACATATTTCCAGCGTAGCTATAAAACCAGAAAATTAGTGAAAAAATTAGTGAGAATAAAATCAGTCCTAAAATAGAAGATTTTACAATATCTAAAATAAAAGTTTTAAGGCTGGATTTGTTAAAACCGTGCCTCTCTTCTATTACAAATGTACTGTATGCACTCAAAGGTATAGAAACTACTTGATTAGCAATTAAAATAATTCCAAAGAAACTTGCTGAAATCCAGAATTCTGATTCAATATGAAATCTCAAAAATTTATCTATTTGAGGTAGAATTTGGAATGCTATTATCAAAATTGTTATGATTTGTAGCGGAATTCCTGTCCACATTCCAAATTTGAAATTGTCTTTTTGATAATTTCTCTGTTTTTGAATAGAATCTTCAGAAAACAGCGATTTTATAAGCTTTGGCAAAGATTTTTTTCTATTGGAAAAGTTTAAAAACTCCAAAAAATACTCGAAACTAGCATCAAGGACAAGTAATATTATAAAAATACAGAACAAATTTTGTGTTGTCATAGTTTATAGATATCCCATTACTTTATATATAACATAGCCCAAAGTTTCGTGAATTAGCATATTCCATCGGCGAAGAGCCTCCACATTGGGCATAAAGAGATACGAAAAATTGTATCGCCACTCTCCCACTAAAGGATTTGTGGGATAAATTTCGACAGAGATATTTTGCTTTTTGAAAATCGCCTTCGAGCGTCTCATGTGCAGAGCCGAAGTTAAAAGAATAATTCTAGCTTTTGGGTTATCTTTTTCGATTATTTCTTTACAAAAAAGAGCATTTTGATAAGTGTTATTGGATCTGTTTTCCGAAATTATATCCTCTTCTAATACTCCATTTTTTACCCAAAATTCTTTCAAAATATCAGCTTCTAACATATTTTTAAAAACCAACTGCCCTGCTCCACCGCTAATTATAATTTTGTCAACGCTGCCTTCATAATAGAGGTCGATTGCCTGCAGAATTCTATCTGTATTGTGCTGAAATATAGGACGTTGTAATGTGTTATTATCAGTAACCATTCCACCACCCAAAACAATTGCAAAATCGTATTGATTTTTAATTTCGCTTTTATGAACTGGCGGAATTTCCCAAATTCGGATAAATAAATCGACAATAAAACTATTGGAAAAAAATATAAATGTAAAAAACGATGCCCATAAAAATCTTTTTGCAAGCTTGGATTTTCTAATGAGTAAACCTGCCAAAAGCAACACCAATATCCATGTTGTGGGCATTAAGAAAAAATCTAATATTTTCGATATTACAAAAAATACATTCATTAGTACATTCCATTATATTTTCTAATATACCATTCTAAGGTGAAAAGCACCAATAAGGTGAAAAAATAGAACCAAAGCGAGCTCAAACTCATATACTCTTTTGTTTTGTACATAAGGGGCTTTATTTCGGGATTGTTTTTAATCTTTTCGCTTAAAACGTCAATATTTTTTGCGTACAACATTTCGCCATCGTGCAAAGCAGCCAATTGCTGAAATAGTACTTTATCGGCAGTTAAATTCAAAGACTCAATTTGCTGTCTTTTAGTGGAGAAAACACCAAGTTTGTCGTAGGTATTATTTCCAATTTGAGTTTGTGCTTTCCAAGTGTAGTAGCCCTCTTCAAACCTTCCTGCATTGAGTTCGTATGCGTTTTCGGTGCGTGAAAAAACAAAGGGATAATTATTGTTATTTTCATCTGTAATCAACATTTTTATTTCAGGAGTATTTAGTCTCTCCATGGCTTCGTTGTACAATTCGGCGGTAAAAATTACAGATTCATTTTCGTTGTACAAGTTTTTGTGATTAATTCTCAAATTAGATCTATCGTTGCTAACCATCAGATATTGAGCTGTTTTAATCACAAAATCGTCAAAAGTATTATGTTCATTATTAATTTGGTACGACATAAGTCGCCAGCGCCAAATTCCTTCTCCTGCCACTACTCCACTTCGCTGATTATCAATATCATAGAAGCAAATCAAGGGCATTTCACTCACCACCTGACCAATTCTTTGATATAGCAAAACATTGGCAGCATTGGAGAGTTTATAATCGCCAAAAGGTACCAAAAGCGGTGGCATATTTTCAAGAAGCTTGTAAATATTTTCTTCCAGATTAAAAAGATAGAAATTTCGGTTTGCAGCCACAAAGGCATCATTATATAACTTGTTGTTTTGATAAATTTGAAGTCCCTTTGAAACTTTGTTAAAGAGCTTTAAATCAGTATTTTGACCTATTATATACAAACTTGGAATCTTCTTATCGTTAAGCCATTGCACAAAGTTTGTAATTTCCGCTTCTTGACTGGGAATTTGATGCAAAATAACCAATTCATACTCCTCGTTGGTGTTTTTTACATCATCAAAACTTTTGGCTTCAACAAAATAGCTTATGGAGGTAGAAAGTGAATTTTGCAAAGCTGAAATATCTGGATGTGGAGATGAATAAACAATTAGAATTTTGTCTTTTCTATCCATCACTTCCACAAAAAACTCCCATTTATTATTTAATATAGTGTGCTCACCTTCAATCTCTTGCAATATTATTTCATATTTTAAAATTCCAGCTTCATCGGTGGGAATATATGTTCTGATAGTTTCGGAAAAACTATTGGAATTTACATTAATCTCTTTGGAAAAAAGCTCTTTATTTTTATGAATAATCTGCATTCTGCTTTTATTTCCTGCGAGCAGTGATGCCGAAATATTTATCTCCACAGGAAAGCTATTTCCTCTAAAAACAGATTTATTATGAAATACCTTGTTGATTTTCAGGTCTTTATGAATACTTGTATCTCCCATTAGAACTGTATAAATGGGGAAATTCAAATCTTGGGCTAAAAAGTACGGATTTGTACCTTTATTATATATTCCATCGCCAGTTAGGACTAATGCACCCACATTTCTACCTGCAAAAACATCTTTTACCTTACTGATTATCAATGAAATATCGGTTTCGCTACCATCATAATTATAAGTAATTTCATCACTGACTTCGGAGTCGTATTGAAATTTTCTAATTTCGAAATTTTCTTCTAAAATATCAATTTGTTTGTCGAGTAAAGATGGAAAATCATTTTTATAAAAAGAAGAATCTGCAGTAAGAACAATAGATTTTGAATTGTCGTTAGCTACAATTATTAGTGGCTTTTCTTCTTGCGAAGAGAGCAGTAATAGTAATGGATTAAGAATAAGAAATGAAAGTAAAAATGTTGAAAGAAATCTTGTGGAATAAAGAAGATATTTGTGTGTTTTTGTTGTATTTTCTGGAAATCTCTTCCAGTAGCTTAAAAAAGAAACAAAAACACTAAAAACGAAGCATAAAATTATCCACCATAGAGAGTGTTCGGTAATAAAAGATATGTTCATTTTTAGTGTTTTAAAAAATAATTTTATAGATGCATTCCGCCGTCGCAGCTAATTACTTGTCCGGTGATGTAGTCGGACAAATCTGAAGCTAAGAATAGTGCGGTGTTGGCGATATCTTTTATGGAACCTGTGCGGCGTAATGGGATAACTTTTGCCCATTCGCTTTTCACCTCTTCTGAAAGTACTTCTGTCATTTCAGTTTCGATAAATCCGGGAGCAATGGCGTTGCAGCGGATGCTACGTGAGCCCAATTCTTGAGCCATAGATTTGGTGAAACCAATCATACCAGCTTTTGAAGCAGAGTAGTTTGATTGTCCGGCATTTCCACGAAGTCCAACAATGGACGACATATTAATAATGGAGCCAGAACGCTGTTTAAGCATAAATTTTTGAACAGCTTTTGTAAGGTTAAAAACCGATTTAAGATTAATTTTCATAACCAAGTCAAAATCTTGTTCGCCCATTCTCATCAGCAGATTGTCGCGGGTGATTCCAGCGTTGTTGACCAAAATATCTATACGTCCGAAATCGGCATGAATTTCGTTTATTGTTTTTTCAGAATCTTCAAACGAAGATGCGTCAGACATATAGCCTTTTGCTTTAACTCCATAAGAGCTTAATTCTTTTTCAAGTTCCAAGGCTGCATCGTCGATTTTAATATCGGTAAATGCAACGTTAGCTCCGTGTTGAGCATACATTAGGGCAATTCCCTTGCCAATACCGCGTGAACCGCCGGTAATTACAGCTACTTTTCCTTCTAATAATTTCATAGTTTCAATTTTTAAACTGTGCAAAAATACACAATTTTATTATATTATAAGAATTTAAAGAATTTGAGTTTTGCAGAAGAGACATTTGGTGTTGAATAATATTTCAGATTAAAAAAATAAAATATTTTCTTTCATCTTGATTATTAAAGTCTTATAAGTTTTTTGAGATTTTTTTTCACAAAACACTTTCAGATATTAAAAATTGTTGTACTTTTGCAGTGGAGAGATGGCAGAGTGGTCGATTGCGGCGGTCTTGAAAACCGTTGGGTGTCACAGCCCCGGGGGTTCGAATCCCTCTCTCTCCGCCACAACAAAACAAATCCCGCTTTTAGCGGGATTTATTGTTTCCAGCCCCTTGTGTTGAGGGCTTGCACTCAAAAACAAATAAGACACGAAGTATTCATTTTGTTGTGTACGCCCCCAAAAAACGGGATCACACCGATTATATATCTGTAATAGTCCAATTTATATGGGACACCTTAAATATTTGGGGAGAGTAGTTATCTTTGCATTTAAAAATAGCTATGGATTTATCATTTTTATCGTACTTATTGCCCTGTGGTTTATTAGATCATTTTGACATTATCGATTTCAAAGA
>JAAYKF010000020.1 GCA_012522535.1 Bacteroidales bacterium | reverse complement strand
TAGATTTGCAAAGTCGTTAATAGAAAAGGCTGATTATACCTATCAAAAGCCTTTGGAAAGATTAAATTATCCAAATTATGGAAGCAGAAAAGATAGTTTAGTCGAGAGACTTTATAACCATAAACTTAGGAGCGATTTGCCTTTAACACGTGTTCATGTTGGTCCATATAATCCCGACTATAAGGAGGCAAAAAAGGAGTTTTTATCTTGGCTAAAAACTTTATCCGACACAAAATATTTAGACATTGTCTCTGTGGGTTCATCTCAATTAAGTCAATCCAATTTTGGCGAAGAATGGGGCGATAAGCCCAATGGTGGCGGTGTTCCCATAAATTCCGAAATTGATTTGTACGATATTTACGAAGCATCACGCCCAATGTTGGTTCGTACTTATGCAGGAACAAAAAATATTGCGCAACTTGCAAGTATTTATGAAAAAACTTTAAATATTTCATGGCATGCACTCTCATTTTGGTGGTTCAATCAAATAGATGGGAGAGGAGGATATTCTGTTTTAGAAAACTTGAAACAGCATTTCGACACACTGAAATATATTTCACAAACAAATAAACCTTTTGAACCCAATGTTCCTCATCATTTTGCTTTCCGCGGAGCTGATGATTTTACTTATGTATTATCTGGATTTTTGGCAGCAAAAGCAGCAAAATTATCCGGAATAAAACATTTGGTTTTACAAATAATGCTCAATACTCCAAAATATACCCTCGGAATCCAAGATTTGGCAAAAGCAAGAGCATTGGTGGCATTGGTAAGAAGTTTGGAAGATAAGAATTTCAAAGTTTTCTTGCAACCCAGAGCCGGTTTAGACTATTTTTCTCCCGATTTAGATAAAGCCAAAATCCAATTGGCTTCAGTTAGTGCCATGATGGACGATATTGAACCAAACTTAAATAAAAGTCCAGATATAATTCATGTTGTAAGTTATTGTGAGGCAGTACATTTGGCAACTCCAAGCTATATTAATGAAAGTATTCAAATTAGTTTACAAGCAATAAAAGATTATCGCCAAGAGAAACAAAATGCACATATGGATAATTTACAAGACAATTTAGAGTTGAAAGAGCGTAGTTTTAAACTTTACAATAATGTTATTCAAGCAGTTGATATTTTAGAGAAAAATGTAAAAAACTTATATTCTCCCCAAGGTTTTTATGATATTTTACAGCAAGGAGTTTTCGCCATTCCATATCTTTGGGAAGGCAGAGAAGAGTTTGCCAAAGCAGTAAATATAAAAACAGATTTCATAGATGGCGGAGTAAGCGCAGTTGACAGCAACGGAAAACCAATAGATAATCTTAAAAGAATAAAAGAGATATATGGGGTGTGAGGTTTTTGGGATAGATTTTTTTTAATTTCCTGTAGTTTCTCGGTTTTCTTAATCTATAATTGATTAATTCTTACAAAAACTAATTTTTATTGTGCTAAATTGTAGTGTGTTGCGAATAATTCCAATTGAAAAAACAATTGCGTAGAATCAAAAACT
>JAAYKF010000175.1 GCA_012522535.1 Bacteroidales bacterium | reverse complement strand
TCTGTGGAGCTGTTAGAAAAATTGAAACAGATTCAAATATTGAAACCATATTTGGAGGATAAAATAAAAGAGATTAAAGAATATAATGAAAAAATAGGAGCCGAAACCGATATGCCAGTTAATGGCAGAAGATTGACCAATATTGGAGTTTTTAGAAAATATCTTGAGCTTTATTTAGCTGATAATCCCAATGTTAGCAAAGAAGCAACAAGCATGGTTCGTCATTTGCAACCCACCGAAAAAGGTATTCCACTTGAGGTATATTGTTTTTCCAGCGAAAAAGCTTGGGTGAAATATGAAGAGGTGCAAGCAGATATTTTCGACCATATTTTTGCCATTATTCCGCAATTTGAATTGAGAATATTCCAAAGCGTTTCTGGAAATGATTTAGCTAAGGTCTAATGTTTTTTGGGTAAGACAAAATGGAGTATTGAAACTATGATAAATATTATTTGAGTTTATTTATTATAGCTTTAACTTTTTCTGCATCTGTTATATTGACACTTTTACGATAAAAAAGTTGATTTTTATTTTTTGAAAAATTGTGCGAGCTACTGGCGGAGGCGTGAACCTCATTTGCTCCAATATTTATAAAGTCCAAAACATTGTCCGAGTTTATTCCAGAGCCTGGCATAATGGTGATTTTGTCTCCATATTTGGTAATAAGTTTCTCAATTGTCTCAATTCCATCAATGGCTTTTTCTTTGCCACCAGAGGTTAAAACTCGCTGAGAACCAGCCTTTAAAGCCGTCTCCACACCCTTTTCAATATCAATACAATCATCAATAGCTCTATGAAAAGTGAAGGGTAAGGGGTGGGACAGTTCCACCATTTTTTTGGTGATTTCGAAATCCACTTCTCTGTTTTCGGTTAGGCAGCCACACACAATGCCGTCAGCCCCATTTTCGCGGAAAAACTTAATATCTTCATATATGCTCTCTAAATCTTGTAGATTATACTTAAAGTCGCCAGAATGGGGTCTAATAAGGACAAAAATAGGAAGCTTTGTCATTTTTCGTGCCGCTAAAAAATAACCAGCTGATGGAGTTGTGCCACCATTTTCAGGATTAGAGCACAGTTCAATTCTCATGGCACCGCCATTTATAGCTTCTTGCATCGACTCGATATTGCCAACCATTACTTCTAAAATCTTCTCACTCATAATCTCTATTTTACTCCTTTTATAACTCTAAAAATCCTTGAAATAGTATTAATTTGATAAGCAGATGAAATATAAAAACAATCTAAATTCTTATCAATATATGTTACATAAGGTAACATTTTTTCATCGCTAACGCTTAAAAATTGACTTAAATTTTGCTCCAAATTTCCACTAAAATCTGTGAAGATATTTATGTTTTTGAAATCTTGCGAAAGCTTTGTCAGCATCTCTGTTGACCTGCCTTTATTGGCAATTAAAACAATATTTCCGCCCCAATCGTTGAGTGCATTTCGCGAAGCTTCAAGTTCGGCAATAATGTGTCTTCCCGGCTCTGTTGATGGGTCGATAAGTATTAGAACAGAATTTTTAGACTTCAAAATTTTGGACATTTTTACTTTCTTTGAGTCCAAGTTTATCACCGAAATTCTTTTGTCAATTTTACCAATGAAGGCATAAACTTTATTGTCAGCTTCAATTTCTATCTTTTGTTCTATTTTTTGATTTTCCAGAATTTCAAACTCTTTTGCTCGCACCACAACGGTTCCATCGTCTAATCTGTTGCCAGTTAATAGTCGGTAAGTTCCTGTGTCTAAGCTTATTGTGGCAGGGAAGCTGTCGAAAATTGGATTTCTCCAAAAGTTCAAACTTTTATACTCTGCATCTTCAAATTTCGCAATGGTAAAATGTGTAGAATAGACAGGTTTTACACCCTCATCTGGATTTATTAGGGTCAATTCGCCTTTGGGCAAAGCCAAACTTTGACTCTTTTCTAACTGGAAGTTTTTCCAAATTCCATCTTCTAAATATTGTGCATTACCGTCAACTTGGTTATACCTTGCAGGGATTGCCATGCTGCGACAAATTGCCACAAAAAGAATTTTTGCCGAATGCTCATCGGCGATTTTATGTTGCAAAACACCCTTGGGAGAGATGGGATTGCGGGCATAATTGCCTTCATTATCAATATGAATATTTTCTTTAATCCAAGTGATAATGTTTTCAGGATTTTGTGTGAAATTATCGATTTTATCTTTGGAAAAATATCCTTGAATAAAATCTCGCCATGGCGACAATAACTCATTGGCTATGCGTGGGTTGAGTATGTATTGGTTATACTCTTCTTTGCTTAAATTACCCTTTGGTGTAATATTTTGATGATTTTCTAAATGGTTTAATAAAATATCGTGAGGAGTGTCTCTTAGGTCTTTTTCGGAGATAACTTTTAGCAAATCAATGGCAGTTTGGATATTGTTTTTGGATTTTTTTGCAAACTCATAAATTTGCTCATAATTACCCCTTGATTTTTCTACCAAATCAGCAAAATCATCACCTTCGATTCCCTCTTTTTGCATAAAGTTTTCTATTTGCTCTTTCGTTGGAAAAGTAGCAATATATGCCTCTCTGATTTTATCTTCTTCTTTCAGTCTCTCTTGATTTATTTTGTTTTTCTCATCGTCTCCCGTAGCAATTTCACGACCTATGGGCGGTGTAAAACTTTCAATAAAATCCTTTTGAGTTATATTATATCCAATAGTCAGAGTATCAATTAGTTGAGCTGGAAGTTTTTTGGCTCCATAGTTTTTGCCATCGCTGAGTTCCACCCATAAATCGCCAAAACCAGTCCGTAGAGAGCAAATTCCATTTTCGTCAGTTTTTAGGCTTACAAATGGATAAAATTCGGCGTGATTATAGACATTTACACGCACTGTGGCGTTGGCAATGGGCATATTGTTTTTGTCAACGGCTTTGATTACGATATTTCTTGTATCGGCATAGGTATTTAGGCAATTTATTTTGGTAATATATTCAGAATTTGAAATATTATCTTCATCACCATTGTAGTTTCCAAAAACATTGGTGTGCATCATAATTGCCCTTGTGGCAGGAAAAGCAAACCAGCCCATATTAAGTTCGGGGTCGGGTTCGCAGGCTCCCAAAAACCACCATTTTCCATCCACCCAAACCTCTACCCAGGCATGATTATTGTCGGTGTGAGCCCATCGTGGAGTGTAAACTTGTCGAGCAGGAATACCCACCGCACGCATGGCTGCAACTGTAAAAGTGGACTCTTCGCCGCAGCGTCCGTAGGCAGTTTTTACCGTTGCCAAAGGGGCTGAAGTCCTGGAGTCGGAGGCTTTGTAGCTGACTTTTTCGTGGCACCAATGATTTACTTCCAAAGCGGCATCGTACATGCTCATACCTTGAAGTCGGGGTTTGAGTTCCTTAAAAAAGACAATCCTTGCCGTGTCGGGGGTCTCGTTGTTGACCCTAAATGGCAGAACAAAGTGGTAAAACAGATTTTCGGGGACTTTATTTCCCCAAGTGAAATTGTTTCTAATCTCGTTTGCCCACACTACTTGCTTGTAAAAAAACTGTGGCGACAAATCGGCTAAATCGCTTAGTGGCGAATATGCCAATAGAAACTGCAAAGCCAGTTTGTTTGAGCTATTGCTAATGGTGTCCAGCATATTGAAATGCTGAGGATAGTTTTTTTGATTTAGGGCTTTCCTTGCGTTGTAGTTTTCTTCTACAGTTTGGTGAAAACTATTTTGAGAAAACATTGAGTTTTGACTCAAAAACAGCAAGAAAAACACAAGTGTTTTTAGGGCGTTTTTCATCTTATTATTCTACTTCAATTTCGTCCATAAAAATCCAAGAGTTGTGTCCGGCACCTCTGTGCCATTCTGGGCATTGCCCGATAGATTTGGCTACAAGTTTAATGTATCTAATTTTTTGTTTTTTAAACTCAACGGAAAATTCTTGTATTGTATTATCGGAATTTCTCTCTGAAATTTTATTAAGAGCTTCGCCAGCCTTTTTCCACTTTTTACCATTATTGGATAGATATACATCTACCTTTGTAGGGTGGAAAATCCATGCTAAAGTGCTTTGGAAGGTGGAGGTTGACACCTTAGATATTTCGGTTTTTTGCTCCATATCTATAATCACTTCCACGTCGGTTCCGGTGTAACCTTGCCATAGCAAATCTCTAAAATTATCGGTCCCTTTCATGCCATCAATAAGGTTGTTATTGCCACCAGCGGCGTATTGTTCGGCATATGGAGTGTTAATTTTGATGGTTTTTCCGGCTGCTTTATGGAAGCTGAAATTTCTGGAAACTGTTCCGCTTTCTTCGCCAAGGGCGTTGAAAATCTTCACCTCTATTCCGCTGGCATCGGAGGTGAAAACAGGTTTTTCGTACTTTTTAAATTCATCTGTTTTTCCATTTTTCACAAAAGCGTAAGTGAAGCTCAAACCATCTTGTCCGGGGACTATGGTGCAGATAAAGCCTTTGTTTGCCATATCAGATTTTATTTCCAAATTCATTGGCGAGCGTTCGAAGCCATATTTTACACCCAACTCATTTAGTCGAAGGTAGTGGGTTTCTAATCTGGTTTTAAAGTTGTCCCAATTTCTGTTCTCTTTTGGCGACCACAGCACCTCTGCCAATGCTACAATTCGTGGAAATAGCTTGCTGTCGATGGTGTGCTGAGGTGCGTATTCTGTCCACATACAGGCTTCGCTGCCGATGATGCGGTGGTGATGTTCGGGTGCTAATCCTTCTGGAATTAGGTCGAAAGAGTAAACGGTTTTTAGGGTTGTGTGTGCCACATCGCCATCATAATAGCAGTAGGTTGTGGGTGAAACAATGGCAAAGTTTTCACTCTGTGCTGCATCGAGGGCACCTTCAAAGCCTCTCCACGATTGTACTGTAACGCCTTTGTATTTGTCGGCACCGCCTTCAAGAATTTCGTCCCAACCAATAATTCTTCGTCCTTTGGAGGTGATATAATCGTTCATTTGATTTATAAACCAGCTTTGAAGTTCAAATTCATCTTTTAGATTTTCATCTTTAATCCTCTTCTGACATTTGGGACATTTTTCCCAGCGTACTTTGGGAGCCTCATCGCCACCAATGTGGATATATTCGGATGGGAAAAGTTCTAAAACTTCATCTATTACATTTTTTAGAAATGTGAAAACTTCATCATTTCCGGCACAATAAATATCATCGAAAACTCCAAATTGGCGTTCAACTTCAAAGGGTCCGCCGGTGCACGAAAGGTGCGGATACGAAGCCAAGGCAGCAACAGCGTGTCCGGGCATTTCAATTTCGGGAACTACATTTATATGCCTTTGACGGGCATATTCCACAACTTCTCTCACATCTTCTTGGGTGTAGAAACCGCCATAAATAGAGCCGTCGGACATGGTTCGCCATGCTCCAATTTTGGTTAAAAGTGGATATTTTTTAATCTCAATTCTCCACGCCTGATCTTCGGTTAGATGCCAGTGCAAAGTGTTCATTTTGTGCATAGCCAAAAGGTCGATATAGCGTATTACAAAATCTTTTTCCATAAAATGGCGACAGCAATCTAAGTTCAAACCACGCCATTGGTAGCTGGGTTTATCGCTAATTTTTATGCCAGAAACTACAAGTTTGTTATCGTTTTTGCTTTGGGGTAAAATCTGCATTATAGTTTGTAGTCCCATAAATATACCTGCTTGAGTTTGGGCTATTATTTCAATTCCGTTTTGATTTATATTTATGTGATGTCCCTCTTTTTCGCACCATTTTGCGGTGTCAGAAACAATAAAACGGATATTAGAATTAGCGTTTAGCAGTGCAATGTCATTGGAAATTTGCAAGTTGATACCATATTTATCGACGATTTTTTCTTTGAGCCATTTGGCTTCAAAATCTAATTTTTGAGAAGCATCAAAAATGATTTTCGTATTGTTATCAATGCTATAATTACTTCTTAGGCTAACAGCAGAAACGGGTATAGGTATAATATTCTGCTTTAGGCTTTGTGCTTGAATGCTAAAAAAGGAGGCCAAAATTGCCAGTCCAAGGAGAATTTTTCTCATAATCTTATCTTTTTTGCAAAGATAATATAAATGTAAGAGATATATCTAAATCTTTTTGTATATAATACCCATTTATATATATAAACCATTGGCATATACCATTGTAAAATAATAAATGGTTTGGATTATTTTATTATTACAATTGTTGCAGTTTAATGCTTTTGAAAACATGCAATTATTGAAGTAAGAATTTTAAAATCTTGAAGTTCTTTTTCAACTTGTCTCTTAAGTTTTGTAAGAAACCACAAAGGCACAAATGAGGCACTAAGGCACTAAGGCACAGTGGGTTTTGTGTAAACTGTTATTTTGTCGAAGACAAAATAAATACCAAAAGAACGTATACTTATCCACATTTCTGTGTTTTTTGTCAGAGACGAAAAATAATTGGCGTAGGCAGCTCCTCTGTGTCTTCTGTGTATTCTATGTGTATCCGTGGTTAAAAATTGAGTCAATACGATAAAAGTTTCATTTATTCCACCCTGTAGAAAAGATACAGCATTGACAATGAGAGTGTTAGTTCGAAATCCGAAAACATAACTTTATAAACTTTCCATTTTTCAAACTACCTTGCACTTCTTAAATTATTCCTCAATTCGGCTAATGCTGGGAAATATGGATTAACGCTTAAGCCTTCTTCGGCAACGCTTAGGGCATTGTCGTACTGGTTCATTCGTATATATGCCATGGACAATCCGTAGTAGGCATAAACATATTTATAATTGACATGAATTAATGTTTCGAAGGCAGTTTTGGCATCGTTTAGTCTCTCTTGATTTTGTGTTTTATCAAAGATTTGCATGCTGAGCCAGCCTTTATAATTAAGTCCATTTTCGTATGACGGATGTACTGTTAGTAGTTGGTCAACGTAGCTTATGGCGGTGTCCAGTTGCCCTAAATTCATATAAATTTCGGTGAGGTAAAGCAGTGCAGTTTCGTTGTCAGGATCGAAGCTCAAGGCGGTTTTAAAATGCTCAATTGCAGTGATGATTTTCTCTGCTTTTTCTTCGTTATTTTCTGCAATTTGGTCAGCCTCTAATTTTGCCATATAACCCCAATAATCGTCTTTGTTTTCACGTTTTATAACGGCACCAACGGGCTTTCCGTCCACATCAATGGTATGAATGGTGTTTTTTGGGGGCCATAAATCATTTTGCAGTTGATAGGCATCAATATAGCTGTTTGCCACAATGCAGTAGTCCCAATCGACGGTTCCGCGGTCGTAATATCTGATATATCCAACGTGAACATTTGCGGTGTCGTTGCGGAAATAATATTGTGTAATTCCCATATTATTACTCACCACAATAACTTTTTCTTTATCGTGGGCATGCTCTTTTTTAATATGGTCGTTGAGCCAGTAGCAAGCTGTTCGGACGCTATGGAAATAGTAATCCATTTCAAAATATCCATAGTTTTTGGCTATTCCACCCGAAAGTTCGTTATAGTAAATATATTCGTGAGGATGATTTTTAGCTATATGTCGAAGGGGTAAAATCATAAATATTGCCATTACCGATATTGTCGCGATGCGAATCCAAGTGTTTTTGAAAAATTCAACAATGGCATCAAAACCCATTGCGGCAGCTGCTACCAAAAACGGATAGATAAAGAGAACGTGTCGCCAGCCACCATAAACGTTGGATTTTTGATAGATGATGTACCAAACGGGGAAAATAAATGCAAAAACGATGATGAAAGTGTAGAGTGGACCTGTTTTTTGGGAGATTTTTTTAATGGCGGAAACAAAGGCTACAAGGCCTAGAATCACCACTATTGGGATTGTCATAAAAATATATTTTGGCAAATAGTACCAAGGTGCTCTGTCGCTCCAGATGTTTTCGCCCTCAAAAAGTTGACGAATACCCACCGAGAAATTTGTCATTATATCCAACGACTCTTTGGCGTGCTGTATGGGACTTTCGATGGCGTAGGGCCAATAAATTATCCCCACAAAAAAGGCGGCAATGGTGATGCCAATCATTATTAGAACCAATCGGAAGCCAAAGGCGAAATTGTTTGATTTGAAAATATCTTTAAGGGGTGTGCTGCTAAGAAACCACAATCCAATTATTAGGAAAAGGAAGCCCACCAACATCAAGCCACCCACACGAATACTGATGGCGAAGGCTATGCCTAAGAGGATGTAAATCAGTCGTTTGATGCGGATTTTTGGCAATTCTTTTGCCCATAAAATCATTTGATATATGGAAAAAACAAAGGCAAAAGCAAAGGGAATATCTTTGGGGTTGTTGTAGGAATGCCCTAAAAATCGGGGTGAAATAAATAGCATTAAAACAGCAAAAACCGCTGTACGCCAGCCACTTATATGCGTGAGCAGAAGTCCAGTAACCAAAATAATTAGCCAGCCCATAAGCGAGTTCATTATATGGCGACTTTCGTATGGCGAATTTGTGCCGATGGTTTTATTTACTAAATAGGTAAAATTGTCAAAAGATTGGCCATAGTACTGCATTAGGGTGCTTTCTAACTGTGGATTTATTTTCACGTCAACGGCAGCTTTATTGCCCTTGGTGTAATATTCGTGGACAATTTTTGCATGTTCGTAGTTAACAAGTTCGTCTCCCGAAATACCAACGTCTAAACTCAAAATTGGCATTGCAAAAAGCATGGCAAAAGTGAGGACAAAAAAGAGTAAGCGGTAAATGGCAGGCTCACGATTATTTATGAAATTTTCTCTTTCGTTTTTCCCTTTTTTCATCTCCAAAATGGGAAGAATTAGAAACCAATTTATAAAATTTTTGAAAGCAGAACTAATTTTAGTGCCGAAAGATTTTTCCATTTCAAAGGGTGAAGCTTGTGCTATTTTGAACTCTTCAACTTCTATTTTTTCTTTCTTTATAAGGTAGTCGATATTGAAAAAATCCACTTGATAGTTGAGAATATATTGAGCAAAATCTTTTTCCAAAGCCCAAATATGACTTTTGTTATTTTCGATTTTACCAGCACCTACAAATATTAATTTATTGGCATTTTCTGATAACTTAGAAGATAAAGATTGGATTTCGCCAAAATTAAATGGCTTTTTCAGTTTGTCTAAATCTACAAAAACGGCGTAATCGCTCTCTATTTCAAAGTTTTGATTGGGCGTATGCAGAGCATATTTTTCGGGCAGTTTGTCTTTTAGTTCAGGAGCAAAATCGATATTTTCATATTTTGAACTAAAAACAATTTCAACATTTTTTAAAATATCTGTTTTTGTTCTTTGAAAAACTTCATTCAAAATTTTTGTCTGTTTGTAATAATCTTTTGAAGAAAAAATTAGAGACAAAGTTTGTGTTTTGCTAGCTTTAGTCTGTTTTGCTCTGTTTTTATTATCTTTTTTTGCCATAAACCTTAAATATGCGTTTCCTTTTTTTGTAATACAAAAGTAGTAAAATTATGGATATGGAGATTGTGAAGTTGTTTTTGCTTAATTGTTTTTGTCCAACTTCGCTTTCTGTTAGTCGAGTCGCTGAATCAGGGGAGTGTCATTTGCTTCGGATGCTGCTGAAACCGCAAAGGCACAGATAGAACTTCAAAATGAAACCACAAAGGCACAGAGAAGGCACGGAGGGCACAGAGGAAGTTTGTGTAAATTGTGAATATTGCGAATTGTATTACAATACAACTTGCAATAACTTTGGGTAAAATATAGTGAAATTATTGGTGAGATGGGAGCTGTTTTGTTATATTATACTCATTGGTATTGTTTTGTCATTGACAAAAAACAAATTAAGGAAAGCATAACTATCTCTGTATTCTCTATGTGTTTTTCTGAGTCTTTGGGTTTGAAAAAAAGTTACAATATTGATGATGGAAGTGCCAATTAGATACTAAAAAATGAAATCTATTGGCAAAATTCATTAAGCAATTCTTGTGCATCAGTATTCCCGTTTATAGCTGCTGCTTCTAAGTCGTTGCATGCTTTTGCGGTGTCTCCAATTTCAATATAAAGTAGCCCTCTGCCTAATAATAGCAAAGAGTTGATAGAGAATTTTTCGATCGCCAAATTATACACGTCATTAGCCAAGTCAAATTTCTTATTAAGGTGGTAAATAGTAGCAAGTTTTTCATATAATTCTGGATTGTCTGGCAAAATTTTAACTCCACGTTTTAGATATTCTACTGCTTTATCTTCTTGCTTGGTTTTTATAAAATTTTCAGACATAAACAGTATATATTCACTTAGTTCTGTACTGTTGAAGTTTATATCCTTACTATAGCCTTGAATTATGCTGTCGAGTTGCATTATTTCCAAAAGCTTGATTTTGTTGTTAAAAGCTTCTTTATAATTTTCTTCAATTTCTAGTGCTTTTTCATAATCTACCAATGCTCCTTGTAGGTTGCCAAAATGCAGTTTTGTTGCTCCTCTATTGTTGTAAGAAGCGTAACTATTGGAATCTATTTCAATGGCTCTGTTAAAATCTTCCAAGGCATTTTGAAAACTGTCCATGGCATAACGCACCCGTCCACGGTTGTTATAATAAATAGAGTTTTTGCTGTTTTCGATAGCTTTATTTAGGAGAATTTCTGCCATTTCTGGATTGCTTTCCTCCTCAAAATATGCCAAAGCAAGACTAAACATAGCATAGTGGTTTTTTGCATCTTTTTCCAATGCTTTTTGCCATAGGCTAAATGAGTTTTTCCAAGTATATTTATCATTGTAAGTTGTATATGACAAAATCAGTGTAATACTCAGTAGTAGGCTTGTTGTCAGTATTTTGCTTCTTTTATTTAAAAGATATTCTATAAGTAAAGCTATTAAAATAAACAGTCCTATATATGCAAAATATGTGTATCTGTCAGCTACCAATATCCGCCCTTCAATGGGAATAATGTGTAGTACCAAACTTATGTTTATAAAGAAAAACAAAGCGCCAAACCAAATGCTCCTATTGTTTTTGAAATATTTAAATATTACTACGCTTGCTATGGTAATTAAAAATAAAAATGCAACAAAATTCCTCCATATTTCTACTGGTAATTTGCCATTAATTCTTTCTGGATAGGCAATCATTGGATTTTGACCAATAAGCAGAAAAAAACGTTTTACATAATATATGAAACTTGTTGACATAAGCATTATTCGTTCTGAAAAGGAGTAATATAGTTCAGAGTTCCTATCAATTTGCCAAAAGTAGCTAAGCTTGTATAAAGCGGAATAATTTATAAATAACAGTATAAGGCTACAGATAAATATAAAAATTGCACCTAATCCATATATTTTCCATTGCTTATTGTTTTTTGATAAAGTGAAGTTGTAAACTTTTCTCCAAAATAAAATTAATAGTGTACTTATTATTACAAAAAACCATACCGTATAGCCAGCTTTTGTTGTAAGTTTTGACATTATAACGTTATTGTAAACGATAAATCCAAAAAGTAGTTTTGAGTATATAACCGACCAAAAGAGGGTGTTTATAGCTAATGTAATGCCTATTCTTATTTTTGACTTAGTTAGAAATTCCATAATCTTTGGAAAGAAAATTATTATTGGAATAATTATTAAAGCCATTATAAAAAGCCCGTAAAATTCCACTAAAAGAAAGAGAATTAAAATGTTATATAATAGTGTTTTATAGGTAATTTTATTTCCTAAGAACCAGTGTAGTAGAATATATGTAAACGGCAAGGCAAGGGCTTGGATTTTTGCCAAAGATGCTAGGTAGCTTGTTGCACATAGCAAAAAATAAAATAAAATCTTTTTAGTAGTTTTTGTTTGAAAAATAAAACTTCTGTAAACCAATAGTGAGATTATTGAGAAGAATACGAATAGTAAATCCTTACGTCCTGTTATCCACGAAACCACCTCTACTGAAGCGGGGTGTACGGCAAATAGTACAGAAACTATTAATGGTGTGAATTTGTTTTTAGGAAACAGCTTTCTTATTAGAATAAAAACAAGAAAAATATTTAGTAGGTGAAGAATTAGATTGTTGTTGTGATATGTTTTAGGTGTAGCCTCAAATAGTTTATATTCAGCCATATAGGAGAAGATGGCTAGGGATTTATAATGATTGACATGAAAATGATAACTGAGGTTTTCTATGTTCCATTCTGTGAATTTTATATTTTGTCTAATGTTTTCATCATCGTCCCAGTTGACATACCCATAATTACCTACTCCCTTGTAAACTGCAAAGGCAATTAGTATGCTCAGTATAACCCAATATCTTTTGTCAGGTATGTTTATGTTTGGTTTAGGCATTTTATTTAGTATTTATAAGGGTAAAGTTAATAATTAAAATTTTAAAACAGATGTTTTGTAAAATAATTAATCTGTAAGTTTTGTGTTAAGCTAATTGTGAAATATTGAAACTGCACAAACTGCTTTGTTGTTACATAAGGATAAATGTAGATATAATAGTCGTTTATAGCAGATGGATGATGCATAAACTATACTATTTTAGATATGAAATTGTTCTTAGATAGTCCTTTTTAAATTTATATTGTAAACAATTATTGTTAAAAACGAAAAATATTTAGTTTTATATTTGAGTTTGTTGATTAATAATTGTTATATTTGGAGGCAAAATATTTGAAGTAATAATAAAAACATATTCGGTGTGGGAAAATGTTGTGATTTTTTTAGGTTTTTCAGGGTCTTATTAGTTTTGGTTTTTGCTTTTTTGTTATTATTTAACAGAGCTTTGGCTAGCCAAACTGATTTGTCTGAAATCATTAGTAGAGTTTCAAAAACACATACAAGTGATAAGAAAAATATATTAAAAGAGAGTAGTGATTTGTCTCCTGGTTTAAATTCAGTTTTAGCAGGTACTTCTATGACTATAACCTTGGGTTCCTCCACCATATGTTCGGGGCAATCTACTACAGTTACTTATTCCTGGAATTTAGGAGATTCCCCTCAAGGTTATGCACAATATTCTTTAGATAATGTTAATTGGCATAATATGAATGCTGGACCTTTAGCTACTATAAGTAATGGTACAGCTAAGTCTATATCGCCAGCCACAACTACTACATATTATGGAAGGGTTATGGGAAATAATGGAGTTCTTCAACATACTGCAACAGCAAGAACTATAACGGTACATTCAAAACCACTACCGCCAATAGTGCAAGGTGGAGGCACGTTTTGTAATGGTACTACACTTGAAGCTATGTCGCCGTACTCTATTCCTAGCAATGCTTGTACTGGTGATTTTCAAATGCCAGAGACAGCATATGATGAATTTGGTTGGGCATATCCTCTTTTTGGGTACTATAATTTTAGCCGTACATTAAATTTAGTTTTACGTTCTGAAGTAACTTCTTGCGAACCTGTGCTGATTACACACATAGCTTTGCATATGAGAAGTGGTGTAGCTAAAAACTTTACAAATATACAAATTAGACTTAAGAAAACTACTGCAACAACTGTTTCCACAACTTGGGATGACTCTGGTACATTGGTTTTTGAGGGTAGTAAAAATATTTCTGGTACAGGATGGCATACGTTTGAATTAAGTACTCCTTTTTATTGGGATAGCCAAAATTTATTAATTGCTTGGCAACATAATACACCTTATTCAGTTCAAGATAATTATCCCTACTTCTCTGCAAGTAATCATTCAGCTGTATTGGCTGCCGTTGCAGCTAGTGATTCTGAATATCCTACTACGTTAACACTAAATACAGATAAAGATAGACCTGTTTATAGGTTTACTTTTTCTTTACCTAATGAAACTATTTATTGGCAAGGAACAACAGCTAATGGTACAAGCACTTCTACGCCAAGTACTTCTCAAACTATTACAGAGTCTGGAACATACTATTTTAGAACCCAGACCCCTTCTACGGGTTGCTGGAGTGATGCGGCTAGCGCAACGGTAACAATAAATAAAACTAATGCAGGAACAATTTCTGCAAGTCAAGAAATTTGTGAAGGAGGAACACCAGATAATTTAATAGGTACCAATAGTAGTGGACATTCATACTCTTGGGAGGTGCAAGAAGATTGTTCGGGAGAGTGGACAGCTATTTCGGGAGCAAATGCTGCCAATTATCAACCCACAAGTATGAATGAGTCAGCTTGCTTTAGAAGAAAAGTGGAGGCAGAGTGTGGTACAGAATACTCCGCCTCAAGTAGTGTCAGTAGCAATTTAAAACTGCACTATACCTTTAATGAAAATATAGAACCAACATATAATTTTGCTGTAGGTGAACCAGCACCCACAACCTCGCCAACGGGTTATTGTTCTGCAAGTTCGAATACGGTAGAGGCAATATCTTATGTGCAGTTTAATGGCATTTGGCAAGCTTCTTCAAATACCAGTTCAAGTGCTTATATTGATTATACATCTGTAAGTACAGAAGTAGAAAGAGGACAGACTTATGCTACCAGACTGATGGGTAATACAGCTGGTGATTATGCTTGTGGCTTTACTGTATGGATAGATTGGAATAGAGATGGTGTTTTTGATTCAAATGAAATGTATCAATGTGGAGCTATTTCTAATTCAACTGGATTGGATGGAGTAGTTGCAGTTTCAAGTATTACCGTACCTGCTGATGCTGCCTATGGTCCAACAAGAATGAGGGTTAGAAAAAATTATAATGCCTATTTTGATGATCCATGTGCAACAAATTCGTTTGGACAAACTCAAGACTTTACTGTTATTGTTAAAAAACCTATGTTTGATCCAACATTTGAGTCTTATGCCAATGGTACAAACCCTGGGTTTACTAACCAGTTGGCAAGTGGCAGTTCAATTGTAGAGGTATCAAGTACGCGTGCTTATCAGGGTTCAAAATCCTTGCGTTTAAATAGATTAGATGGCGGAGGCAATGGCAGAGTATATTTGTCTCGCCCTATAAATCAAGGAGATGTAATAACTTATAGCGTTTATTGCTACTCTACTGTGGCAGGACCTCGTTTAAGAATTGAGTATAATGGAGGTGATTATTCATGGAACTCTGTTCAGAGTTCAACGCACACAGGTAGTGGTTGGGAAAGACTAACACTTACTTATCCTGCGGCAACTTCAAATACAACAGGTTATTTTTTTATGTATTCTACAAACAATAATTCAGATACATATTGGGATAATATGCAAATTGAGAAAAAAGCCCATGCAACTGCTTTTGTAAATGGAAGTCGTAATCCGGGATATGTTATCGACCACTCTGGAAATGGTAATAATGGAACTATTCAAGCAGCAACTTCTCCCAGCTGGACAGCAGATGGCTATGAAGCAGGCGCATATAAGTTTGATGGCGTTGCAACAAAGTTTATAAGAGGAAATGTTAGTTTCCCCGCTCAAAATTGGACAATTTCAACTTGGGTTAAAAAAGATGCACATACGGTGCAATCTTATCCAATTTTTGTTTCATTTAGCTTGCCTTATATCGCGTGCGATGGCTCGTCATCTCCTTTCAGACTGTCTTATACAGGTAGTGGACAAACCAGTATTTCTGGTACTACTGTGCCTGTTTTGGGTCAGTGGTATCATGTTGTAGCTACCTCAGATGCTACTGGTACAAAATTATATGTTAATGGAAATTTGGAGGCCAGCAGTTCTACTGTTTGTACAAACACAGGTGGAAATTTTGATATTGGTCGTCACTTAAATAGTGATACATATAGGATTAATGGTAGCGTAGATGAACTACGTGTTTATGATAAAGCTCTAAATGTAACAGAAGTTAAACAACTTTACGAAGGTGGCAAAATCCGTATAGATGTTAGGCCTAAGCCCGATATGCCAACGGCCACAAAATCGCCCAATGTCGAAACTGTTTGTGTAGGTCAAACATTAACTTTAACAGGAGTAAACGGCGGTTCTGGTGGAGTTGGAACTTGTAATGTGCAGTATAGGTATTCAACTAATGGAGGATCGTCATATACAGCATGGAGTACTTCATTACCTAGTTTTGCCGCTACAGGAACAAATAATAGAATCCAAATTCGTAGAAATTGCACTGGAAATGGTTGTGAAAGTGAAATAAATACTTACGTATGGACAGTTGTTCCCGATCCAATTTTAAGTGCTCCAACAAATGTTTCAATTTGTTATGGAGGTAATGCAACATTTACATCAAATTTATCTAATGGCACAGGAGTACAAAATCCAGTTTGGCAGTACTCAGCCAATGGTACAAGCGGTTGGACAAATGTTGTAGCAGGTACGCCATCCAACTCTACATATTCAGGTCAAGCTACTGCAACTCTTGCAGTTTCGGGAAATATTCCAGCAGGGACCTACTATTATCGCAGACATTTGCCAGCTACGGGAGTGGGGTGTGATGCAACAAGTTCGGTAGCAAAATTAACAGTAACAGCTCCACCCAATGCTGGAGCCTTATCTGGAAATCAAGCAATTTGTGTTAGTGGAACTACCACATTTACCACCAATGGAAATTCTGGTGGCTCATGGACAAGCAGTAATACCTCCATTGCCACAGTAAATAGTTCAACTGGACTTATAACAGGCGTTTCAGCTGGCACAGCTACAATAACTTACACAGTAACTGGCACTGGCGGTTGCGGAAATGCCACAGCCACAAGGACTGTAACGGTAACCGCTCCACCAGTTGCAGGTACAATTTCTGGCAACCAAAATATTTGTGAAGGTCAAACAACCACATTTAGCTCCAATGGTGATGCAGGTGGAGTTTGGTCAAGTAGCAATACTTCCATAGCGACAGTGAGTAGCTCCGGAC
>JAAYKF010000174.1 GCA_012522535.1 Bacteroidales bacterium | reverse complement strand
CACGTGCATTTATCTCTTTTTGATAAACAGGCTCGCTACTATTTATGGGGTATTGCTGTACAAAGGGTTTATCTTCAATTACGCACTGCATAAAATCGTCGGTAATTTTCACTGAAACATTTGCTCCAGTAACTTTACCTTTTTCCATTTTCGCATCAATAAAATCTGATGAGTCGGGATGCTTAACGGATATTGACAACATTAAAGCTCCTCTACGACCATCTTGTGCCACTTCGCGAGTGGAGTTGGAGTATCTCTCCATAAATGGCACTATACCTGTGGAGGTAAGTGCACTATTTTTTACGGCACTACCTTTGGGTCGGATATGAGACAGGTCGTGCCCCACGCCACCTCTTCTTTTCATAAGTTGAACTTGCTCTTCGTCAACTTTCATAATTCCACCATAGGAGTCGGCATCACCAGCATTGCCAATTACAAAACAGTTTGACAAAGATGCAATTTGGAAATCGTTTCCAATTCCTGCCATGGGACTTCCTTGCGGAATTATATACTTAAATCCCTTCATCAATGCATAAATTTCCTCTTCGGACATAGGATTGGGATATTTCTTTTCTATTCTATGAAACTCCCTTGCGAGGCGACGGTGCATTTCGTCAGGACTTTTTTCATAAATTTTCCCTTCGCTATCCTTCAGGGCATATTTGTTCATCCAAACGTCGGCTGCCAAATCGTCTCCTTTGAAATATTTTATGGCAGTAGCTTTAATCTCCTCGTATGTGTATGGTTGAAGTTGGCTTGTAGTGTCTTCTAATTTCATTTCTTCTTTTATCTCTTCTTTTTCTAGTATTAGTGAGTTTTCATTCAAGATGTTTGAGTTAAGCTCTTCTTTTGGAATTACAGAAACCTGCTCCTCTATTGGGGTTATTTGCTCCACATTAGCTTGTGATTTTTTTCTGGCTTCTACAAGATTTCCATATCCATTGCTGACAGCTTTGGGCTCTTCAACAGTTGTATGTAAACTTGCAAACAAATCGTATGACTCGCTCATTTTATTGATGTTTTTGTTAAATGGTTGATTCTGTAAGACTTAAGACGAAAGCATTTTGACAATTCTCGTATATAGCTGATTTTTAACGTTTTAGCAATTTCAGATTCGTTTCAAGTCTTATAATGCAAACATAGTAAATCATATGCTCGAAAATTTGTTAATAGAATTAAAGTAGTCAACAAAAAAAAGTTAATAGTTTGAAATTCAAGCATATTTATTGTGGATAATTATTCCAAATTATTTTTTTACCAAATCCCACTTTGTTATTTGTAAATTTTATATGCCAAGGCTCTATTTTCCACATGGATTTCACATACAAACTCGCCACTGGAAAGCGTTTGAGATAGATTTTCTTAGTTTTTTCAAACTCCTCATCCACCAAGTGTTTTGCCTCCCCAAGTAGCTGTACGCCTTGTATGTGAAGCAAAGTCTCTGTTTGTGGGGCTATGCTTGCCGAAATTTTTGAATTTTGTTTTAAATTTTGAAAATGTCTTGTTTTTTCGTCCGAAGAAAAATAAAAAACATTTTCCACCTCATCATAGGCATAAAAACATGAAAAAATCCAAGGATTTTTCTTTTCCATAGTGGCAATGTTTATCACATTATACTTTTTTAAAAAGCGTATAATTTTTGTATCAAGGCTGTTTTTCATTGTCTGGAAAATTAAAAGTCGAGATTAAGTGAAATGTAAAAAACTCTGTTTTGCACCTTTCTATCTTCAACTCCCCATGCCCAATCGGCTCTGATAAAATATCCAAAAATTGTGGTACGCAGCCCAAAGCCATATCCGCCCACAATGGGGTCGGTTTGTTTTTCTAAGGTAACCCTAATGGGACCTCTTTCTATGATTTGTGTAAACAGAGAATTATCCAACGAATAGGGATTAAAGCCTGTCCACGCTGTTCCAATATCTCCAAAACCTATTATTTGGAAGTTTTTCAAGAAACTGGATTTTATGGGTCGTTTTTCGAACATTTGGAAAAGCGGAAACCTAAGTTCGCTATTTAAAACGGCAAAACTGTTTCCATTACGAATATTTT
>JAAYKF010000173.1 GCA_012522535.1 Bacteroidales bacterium | reverse complement strand
GCTGTCATTTTTGGCATTATTTCAAAGGCGATATTTTGCAGTTCGTCCGATGATTCGCATTCCATAAGATTATAGAAAATTCCACTAATTTTATTAAGTAGTTCACCGCTTTGCTCCAATGCTTCAATGGTGTTTTCGAAATCGGGTCTAGCTCTATTGTTGCAGATAGCGTCAACCTCTTTTTTATTTTCGGCAAAAGCTACGTCAAAAGCGGGGGAGTAGTGTTCATTTTTGATTTTGTCGAAAGGTGGTGTGTTGTGTGGCGTGTTCCACTTTTGTAGTAGTGGATTTTCATTATTTTGTTTTTGTGCCATAATTGTTAAGCTTGAAAATATTATAAGGGTAACAACTAGAATATTCTTTTTCATAATATTTTTATTGAAATTTGTTTTTATAAAAATTGATTTTCTTTATTTTAAAGTGTACGTTTGATTTCAATTTCTTCGTATCCTTCAACTATATCACCAACTTTAATGTCGTTAAAGTTTTCGATGTTAAGCCCGCATTCTGTTCCAGCAGCAACCTCTCTAACATCATCTTTATAGCGTTTTAGTGAGCCAAGTTTTCCGGTATAAATAACAATACCATCACGTATTACTCTCACATTTGTATCGCGGCGGATTTTACCATCGAGTACTAAGCAGCCTGCAATACTTCCCACTTTGGATATTTTAAACACTTCGCGAATTTCGAGGTTTGCAACAATTTTCTCTTGAATTTCGGGTGATAACATACCCTCCATTGCGTCCTTAATTTCGTTAATGGCAGTGTATATAATTGAGTACATGCGAATATCGATTTGTTCTGTTTCAGCCAATTTTCTTGCTTGCGGTGTGGGTCTAACTTGGAAAGCAACAATAATAGCATCAGATGCTGTTGCCAGTAGAACGTCGGATTCACTAACAGCTCCAACTGATTTGTGAATAACATTCACTTGAATTTGTTCGTTGCTAAGCTTTAATAGTGAGTCGGTAAGGGCTTCAATAGATCCGTCCACATCACCTTTAACAATAATATTGAGTTCTTTAAAATCGCCAATGGCAATTCGTCTTCCGATTTCGTCGAGAGTGATATGTTTTTGTGTTCTAAGTGCTTGTTCTCTATATAATTGTGCTCTTTTATTTGCAACAGTTTTAGCATCTTGCTCGTTGGGATAAACTCTAAAAACATCGCCAGCTTGTGGAGCTCCACTTAGTCCTAACATTAGTAATGGTGTCGATGGACCTGCTTCTTCTATTGGTTTATTTCTTTCGTTGAACATGGCTCTAACTCTTCCAAAGAATGTTCCAGCAACTACTATATCTCCAACATTAAGTGTTCCTTTTTGGACAAGTACTTTTGTAACGAAGCCTCTACCTTTGTCCAATGAAGATTCAACAACGGTTCCCAAAGCGTCTCTATTTGGATTTGCTTTAAGTTCAAGCATTTCAGCTTCAATAAGGACTTTTTCTAGTAAGTCTTCAATATTTAATCCATGTTTTGCTGATATTTCTTGACTTTGGAATTTTCCGCCCCATTCTTCCACAAGGATATTCATATTTGCCAATCCTTCACGAATTTTGTCAGGGTTTGCTGCGGGTTTGTCAATTTTATTAATGGCAAAAATCATTGGTACGCCTGCTGCTTGGGCGTGGTTGATAGCCTCAACAGTTTGTGGCATTATGGAGTCGTCGGCAGCAATTACAATAATTGCAATGTCGGTAACTTGTGCACCTCTGGCACGCATGGCAGTAAATGCCTCGTGTCCGGGAGTATCTAAGAAAGTGATTTTTTTGCCACTTTTTAGCTTAACTTCGTAAGCACCAATATGTTGTGTGATACCACCAGCTTCGCCAGCAATTACATTTGCATTTCTAATATAGTCAAGTAAGGAGGTTTTTCCGTGGTCAACGTGTCCCATAACTGTAACAATTGGTGCACGCTCTACCAATGATTCTGGATCATCTACAATATCCTCGTCTAATTCTAAATCTTCGTCTGTGGCACTAATAAAGTTTACTTCATAGCCATATTCTGTGGCAAGAAGCGAAATTGTTTCAGCATCTAGTCTTTGATTGATAGAAACAAATAGCCCAATGCTCATACATGTAGAAATAATATTTGTTACAGGTACGTCCATCATTGTGGCAAGTTCATTAACCGTTAGGAACTCTGCCACGCTAATTATTTTCTTGGCTAGCTCTTCTTGTTCAATATTTTCTAAGTTTCTTTGAAGAATTTGCTGTCTCTTTTCTCTTCTATGTCTTGAAGCCTTTGATTTTCCCACAGGTCCAAGTCTTGAAAGAGTTTCTCTAATTCTTTTTTCAATTTCTTCTTCAGAAATTTCAGCTTTCTTAACTTCTTTGGTTTTCTTCTCTCTTGTCTTTGTATTTTTGGCATTAGAGGCTGTGTCAACAGCTTTGTTTTTAATTCTTCTACGCTTTTTCTTACGTTTAGAACCGTCGGAAGAGGCAACAGGTTTATTCTCTTTTTCAACGGGTAAGTCTATTTTACCCATAATAACAGGACCTTCAAGTTTTTGATATTGTGTAACATGAACATTACTATCCTTTTCTTTTTCTATCTCTTTCTCTTCTTTCTGTTCTGTTTTAGTATCTTTTGGCTTGCTTTCTTGTTCTTTTTGAGGTTTTTGTTCTGCTTTTTTCCTTTTTTTCTTTTCGGCAGCTGGTTTTTCTTTCTCTTCAGGCTTTGATTTACCTTTTGGCTCCAGAGCATCTAAGTCTATAAACCCAACAGTAACTGGTTTGCTTACCACTGGAACTTCAGTTTCCACTACATTCTTGGTTTCGGGCTTTTCAGTTTTTTTAGTATCTGTGCTCTTTTTGCTCTCTTTTTTAGGGCTTGCTTTCTTTTCGGCTGTTTTTGCAGGTTCTTCTTTGGCTTCTTCTTTTTCTGTTTTCTTTTTAGAACTAGCTTTTTCTTCACTCTTTTTAGGTTCTAAGTCTATTTTGCCTTTCACTATTGGCTTGCTAAGCTTGGGCTTAATAACAGCTTCAACAGGTGTTTCTATTATGTTAGATTTTATAGTAACTTCTTTAGTTTCAGCACTAACCTCTTCTATAACAGTTTCTTCTTCAGTCTGTGGAGTTGTTGTATTTTTGAAAATTTCTATGTTAAGTTGTTCAGCTTTTTCTTTAACAGCTCTTTCGGAATCGAACTCTTTGATGACTATATCCATCATCTCAACTTTTAATCTTGTGTTGGGTGAGTTTTCGATTTCGAAACCGTGTTTATTGAGAACTTCAACTATTCTGCCTGACGACACGTTGAACTCTCGTGCTGCTATACCTAACCTGTATGTTTTTTTGGATTTTGTCATATTCTTTTTTAGTTCTAATTGGAAACTTTGTTAAGCCTGTGCAAAGATACGCCTTTTATTCAAATTCTGCTTGTATAATCCTAATGATTTCGTGAATTGTTTCTTCTTCTAAATCACTTAATTTAATAAGTTCGTCAACGGGCAGTTCTAAAACGCTTTTTGCAGTGTCGCAACCAATACTTTTTAGCACATCTATAATCCATTGATCTATTTCGTCGTTAAATTCGTTTAAGTCAACATCTTCGTCATCAACAACCGAATCGCGATACACCTCAATTTCGTATTCTGTAAGTCTCCCTGCGAGTTTAATATTATATCCACCTTTTCCTATTGCCAGTGAAACTTGGTCGGCTTTCATTGTGACTTCTGCTTTTTGTTTTTCTTCATCAATTTCGATATTGGTAATTTTTGCAGGGTTAAGTGCTCTGGTAATATACAATTTAATATTAGTAGTGTAATTTACAACGTCTATATTTTCGTTTCGAAGTTCTCTAACGATACCATGAATTCTACTTCCTTTCATTCCTACGCAAGCACCCACTGGGTCTATTCGGTCGTCGTATGACTCAACGGCAACTTTTGCTCTTTCGCCGGGGATACGAACAATATTTTTAATTGTGATAAGTCCGTCATAAATTTCGGGAATTTCTTGTTCAAAAAGTCTTTCCAAGAAAACGGGTGATGTTCTGGAAAGATTTATATATAATTTTCCATTTGCCATTTCAACTCTTGATACAACGGCTCTAATGGAGTCGCCTTTTTTGTAGAAGTCTGAAGGAATTTGTTCGTTTCGTGGAAGTGAAAGTTCTATACCTTCTTCGTCAAGTACAATAATTTCTCTTCTTGATGATTGATAAACTTCTCCTGTAACAATTTCGCCAACTCTATCGCGATATTTTTCGTAAACTAATGATTTTTCAAATTCTAAAACTTTTGTAATTAAGTTCTGACGAAGAGCCAAAATCTCGCGGCGACCGAAATGTGAAAGTCCAATTTTTTCAATAAATTCTTCACCAACTTCAAAGTCGGGTTCAGATTTTACTGCTTCCGAAAGGGCTATTTGTGTATTTTCGTCTTCCAGTTCATCATCGTTTACAATCTCAAGGTAACGATAAATTTCCAAGTCTCCTTTGTCGATGTTAACTACAACTTCAACAGTAGCTTCTGGACCATATTTTCTTGCCAACATATGCTTGAAGGTTTCTTGCAAAATGTTCATCAACGATTCGCGGTCAACATTCTTGAATTCTTTGAATTCTGCAAATGACTCAATAAGATTAATGTTATCTTCCATTTTTTTATTATTGTGATTATTTGAAACTTATAACAACTTTTGCTTTATTTATTTCGGAATAGCTAATTGATTTTTCAACAGCTTCCTCTTTTTTCGACTTAGGTATGCTAATTATTTCCACACCATTTTCATCGGCATTTTTAACTTCTGCAACAAAATCTTCACCGGAGTGTAGAATAAAACGCAAGCTTCGTCCGATGTTTTTTATGTACTGACGGGGCATTATCAAGGCTTGGTCTAGTCCGAAGGATGAAACGTTTAATTCAAAATCTTCCTCATCTCTGTCCAAGTGTTTTTCCACATATTTGCTCACCTTAACACAGTCGTCAATGGATACAGAGGTGTCGCTATCTATAAAAACATGAATTGTATTGTTGGGTTTTACCAAAATGGCACCAACAAAAACCTCATCCTTTTTTTCTAAGGTATTGATGGCTTCTGCAACCAAGTCTTCTATTTTGTTTTTGTCTATCATTTTTAATATATTGAATATCAAATAATTATAACAAAAAACTCCCACGGCAGTGTGAGAGTTCGCTAGTTTTTTGTTGACCAACTAGGATTCGAACCTAGACTAACAGAACCAAAATCTGTGGTGCTGCCGTTACACCATTGGTCAATTGTGAGTGCAAAATTACACATTTATTTTTAATTGTCAAACTTTTTTTGTCTTTTTTTTGATTTTTCTTCTTTTTTCTGTAAAAAAAGCAGTTTTTAAGCCATTATTTATGAGAAATCTTTATTCTTTATGTCAGAAAACTTTTTTATTCCCCTAAAATAGTAGCTAACAACTAAATTTTTCTGATAAATCTTACTTACATTATTATGTTTGGCAGTTTTGCGATATTCTACATAATGTTTTTTCATTTTATGAAACTCTATGTGTGCTTTGAAAACAGCCTTGAAGTCGGCAAAACCACTATCGAATAAAAATCTCACTGCTGCTATTATGTCCAAAAAGAATCGAACGGTAAAAACCCAAGTCAGTTTTTTTGAAGGCAGGTTTTTGTACAGCAACAACATATTATTTCTGAAATTTAGAAATGTTTTGCGAGCCGATTTTTTTGGCAATGTTCCGCCACCGATGTGATATACAGTTGATTGTGGACAATACATAATTTTATAGCCTAAGTTTTTCATTCTCCAGCAAAAATCTATCTCTTCCATATGGGCAAAAAAGCTGTTGTCTAAGCCGCCATGTTTTTGATACAAATCGGCTCTAACGAACATACAAGCTCCTGTACCCCAAAATATCTCTTCCACATTATCATATTGACCTTCGTCAACTTCCAAATTCATAAACATTCTGCCTCTGCAAAAAGGGTAGCCATATTTATCTATGAAACCACCTGCTGCTCCTGCATATTCAAACTTTTCGGGTTCGTGATATGAGCGAATTTTGGGCTGACAAACAGCTATGTTTTCATCCGAATCCATTAGTTTAATAACAGGGTCTATCCAGTTTTTGTCAACTTCTATGTCGGAATTGAGCAGGCAGTAATATTGGGCATCAATTTGAGATAGTGCATCATTATAACCCTTTGAAAATCCGCCATTAGACTCATTTTGGATAAGTTTGATTTGTGGATAATTCTCTTTCAAAAAATCTATGGAATTATCCATAGAGGCGTTATCGGCAATGATGATTTCAGCATAATCTTCATTATATTTGATGAGTGAGGGTAAAAATTTTTCTAAAAACTTTTGACCATTCCAATTCAGTATTACTATTGCCAGTTTCATAGCACAAACTTACAATATTTTTTTGAAAAGAATAGTATCAGAGGTTTTTTTGTAAGTGGCTTGAAATCAGAAGTATGCTACTGGTTTTGTGTTGAAAAGTTTTAAATAATGTGAATTTAGTTTGCAATATGGCATAAAATCAATAAATTTGAAGATAATTTCTTGTCAAAGAAGTTGTGAACAATAGAAAGTAAACTTAGTTAATAGAAAAGAATAACATATTTTAAAATTAAAAAGGAGGAAAAATGGCTCGACAATTTAAAACAGATATTTACGCAATTAACGTGGTTGATTGGAACAGACGATTATTTGATTCGTTAATTCCGCTTCCAGATGGCACAAGCTATAATGCGTACATTGTTGAAGGTAGCGAAAAAATAGCTTTGATAGATACTGCCGACCCCGATTTGGCACATATCTTTTTTGATAAACTAAAAGGTTTTGACAAAATTGATTATGTAATTTCTCATCACAGTGAGCAAGACCATTCTGGACTTATTCCCGAGGTTTTGAAAATGTTTCCTGATGCAAAATTGATATTATCGCCCAAGGCAAAGGATATTGTTCTAACTCATCTTGATGTGGAAGAGGATAGAATAGTGGTTGTTGAAGATGGCGAAGAGTTGAGTTTGGGTAATAAAACTTTGAAGTTTGTTCATTTCCCATGGGTGCACTGGCCCGAAACAATGTTGACATATTTGAAAGAGGATAAAATCTTGTTCTCATGCGATTTTTTAGGCTCGCACCTTGCCACTACGGACTTATATGTAACAGATGAGTGTCAGGTTTATGAATCGGCAAAAAGATATTATGCTGAAATTATGATGCCTTTCAGAAATATTATCAAGAAAAACTTACCAAAGCTTGATGAGTTTGAGATAGAAATTGTAGCTCCAAGTCATGGACCAATGTACGACAAGCCATCTTTTATAATTGATGCATACAAAGAGTGGATGTCGGACGAAACTAAAAATTCGGTGGTAATTCCTTATATCTCTATGCACGGAAGTGTGGAGAGAATGGTTGACCATTTGATAAAATCTTTGGAAGATAGGGGAGTGAAATCACATAAATTCGATTTATCGGTAACAGATATTGGCAAATTAGCCATTGAGCTTGTAGATGCCACAACCATAGTGATTGGAACTCCAACTGTGATTGCCGAGCCACATCCAATGGTTTCTTATGCAGCAAAATTGGCAAATATTTTGAAGCCCAAGGCTAAATATGCAAGCGTTTTAGCTTCGTATGCATGGGGCGGAAAACCCATTGAGAAAGTTGCAGAGATGATTCCTAATTTGAAAGTTGAGCTAATTTCTCCACTTTTGGTTAAGGGTAAACCCAATGCCGAAGAATTGAAAGCCATTGAAGATATGGCTGAGCAAATAGCAGCAAAACATAAAGAGCTGGGAATTTTATAATCCAAAGCTGGTTATACAAATAAAAGGCGAAGTTTATATAAACTTCGCCTTTTATGTAGAATATCGATAATAAATCGGTAATAATTGAGAATTGAGTTGAAAGTGGAGTTTTTTTTATCGCAAACTAAAAACTCTCAATTCTCAATTTTCAATTAACTTTCCCCTTTTTAACCATGTTTCACAAACTTCAAAATTTTTATATTTTGATTTTTATCATAGATTTTTAAGAAATACATTCCTCTTTTTAAGTCTCTGATTTGTATTTGTTGATAATCTTTTGTTATAGTTTGACTTAAAATAATCTTTCCAGAAATATCGCAAATCTCCAATTTATCGGCACTTATGCCATCAAGTTTGATGTTTATGTAATCGCTTGCTGGATTGGGGTAGATAATTCCATTTTCTGAAATGCTTTCTTGCATAATCGAAGTTTCTATATCCAAAATATTGATAGGGATTTCTTTTTTGTAATCGCCTAAACTTACAACTAAATTCTCATATCCCAAACTTAAGAGTGTTGCATATTCATCATCAAAACTTACTCTACCGTAAGTTTCATTCCAAACTACATTGTTTTCAAGTCCTACGGTGAAATTTGCCGAGACAGAATCAACTGTATTGTAGTTTTGCTGATCGGTGAATTTCAGATAGATTGGCGTAGCTGCAAGTAGAGAAATACTATCATTTTCCAGCCCCAAAG
>JAAYKF010000172.1 GCA_012522535.1 Bacteroidales bacterium | reverse complement strand
CGCATGAGCGATGATTTTGAGGGCTTGGTGGAGACATCAAATAATATGGCAATTATGAAGTCGGAGAGTGGCGAAATCAACATTAAGTGTTTGATGAGAAGTTCTGTTGACACGGCTAAGGAAGATTTGGCAGAGATGATGAAATCGGTATTTGATTTGGCAGGTGCTAAAACCGAATTTTCGGGAGGTTATCCTGGTTGGAAGCCCAATATGAAGTCGCCAATATTGAAAACCATGCAAGATGTTTATAAAAATATGACAGGCGAAACACCCGAAATCAAAGCAATTCATGCTGGTTTAGAGTGTGGTATTTTGGGAAGCCACTACCCAAATTGGGATATGATTTCCTTTGGACCCACAATTCGCTTTCCGCACTCACCCGATGAGAAAGTGGATATTGCTTCGGTGGAGAAATTCTGGGATTATTTGTTGGAAACTTTAAAAAACATTCCTACAAAATAATATAGATTTATTTTATGCAAAAGGGGCTGTTTCTTGAAAACAGCCCCTTTTATAATGTTATAGAATGTTTTAAATCAGTCCTTTCTCGTGTTTAATTCCTATATGTTTAAGCATATCGGCAGTCATTGCGTCAAGGTCGTAGCTTGGTTCCCAGCCCCATTCTTCGCGTGCGGCGGTGTCGTCAACATCGTTTGGCCACGAGTCGGCAATTTCTTGACGGTAGTCGGGTTCGTAGGTGATTTCAAATTCTGGGATATGTTTTTTTATAGATTCTGCCAGTTCGGCAACACTAAAGCTCATCGAGCCCACGTTGAAATCGCTGTGATGTTTGAGTTTGTCAAAATCAGCTTGCAATAGGTCGATGGTGGCTTTTATGCAGTCGGGCATATACATCATTGGAAGTCTGGTATCTTCTCTAACAAAGCAATTATATTTTTTGTTTTTTATAGCTTCATAATATATTGCTACGGCGTAATCGGTTGTTCCTCCGCCGGGTAGAGTTTCGTGGCTAATAATTCCGGGATAGCGTAAGCCTCTGACATCAAGTCCATATTTGCGTACATAATAATCTCCCAAAAGTTCACCTGCAACTTTTGTAACTCCATACATAGTTGTTGGTCTAAGAACAGTTTCTTGGGGTGCACAATCTAAAGGAGTTCCTGGTCCGAAAGCTGCTATGGAGCTTGGGATTAGGACTCTTTTCATTTCCATTTCGCGAGCCACTTCAAGAACATTAATTAGTCCATTCATATTAACGTCCCACGCCAACATGGGATTTTTTTCGCCATTGGCAGAAAGGATTGCTGCTAGGTTTATTATGGTATTTATCTCATATTTTTTGCAAACTTCTTCAAGGTCTTGTCTATTAACTGCGTCGAAGAACTCAAATGGACCGCTCTCCATAACTTCTTTTGATGGTGCTGTTTTTCGTCCAGATCCGATTACATTTTCGTTGCCATAAATTTTGCGAAGCTCAAGGACTAATTCAGATCCAATTTGTCCGGTTGCTCCTACTACTAAAATTTTATCCATAATTGTTATTGTGTTTAGTTTCTGCAAATTTAAGATATTTTTTCACTTGTAATTTAGTAAGGCAATATTTTTTTATGAAATTATCCTATAAAACGGTTTTCAGCATGTGATTTTCTAAAGCTTTTGTAGATTCTCTTAACAAAATTAAACATTTGCTTTATTATCTAAAATTAAGTTGCTTTGTATTGTTATAGTTTAGATTGAATTTAAAATATTTTAATTATATAAGTTGCGACAACTTTTAGAATAAACATCTTGTCTATAAGAATGTATAGTTACAATAGGGTGTGTTTTATGTTAAGAGTCAATAATACAATTATTTCTTTTGCTTTTGTTGTTATTACAGCCTTGTTCTTTAGAGGTAATGTAATGGCACAAAATCCCCAAGATTGTATAGGTGCAATTACAGTTTGCCAAGACTCTTATACACAGTATAATACATACACTGGGATAGGTGCAATCAACGATATTCCATCAGGCTATGATTGCCCAATTACTTGTATGGGTGGTGGTGAAAAAAATTCTGTTTGGTACACGTTTCAAGTACAACAGTCGGGTTGGTTAGATTTTAGGATTCAGCCTCATATTAACGAGGACTATGACTGGGCTTTATTTAATTTAACCACTCACGATTGTTCTG
>JAAYKF010000171.1 GCA_012522535.1 Bacteroidales bacterium | reverse complement strand
TTAGACAAAACAAAAAAGATAGTTGACGGACAGATTTTAAACCAAATAACAGGAAAAACTGTCTCAATCCGAGCTGAACCGTCTGAAAAAATGAATAGCATTATCGGCAAGTTATTCCCACCGCACTTAAAGGTACAAGTCAGGATCCATAGCTTCTTGGGCTGATTTTCCACAAACCAAAGGGTCAAAATGAAAGTTTTTGCAAACCTCTGGTCTATGGGGTGAATCGAAAATTTCACAAAGCAAATCATCGTTAAGGTTTACACATCGCACCCCTGCTGCTTTACCGTTTTCCATGCCCGGAATACTTGACGATATGCTGGGAGCAATGCAACAAGCTGCACAACTTGGTCGGCATGCATGATTCTCAATCTTCATTTATGGAGAGTTTCATATGTTCTACAATCAAATTGAGTTTGGCTTGAGACACGGCACCATCAAGCTTTTTGTACAAGTCCCATGCCGAAATATATTTCCCACCTCCGTGGGATTTAGTAACCAAATCTATCTCTTCCTGAGAAACCAGTTTTTCAACTTCAATTATCTTTTTTCGGATTAGCTCCGCCAAATGTCGTGAAATTGTTTCAACTTTCAAACCACGACTTTCGGCTATCTCTTCCATACTCTTGCCCTCTTCGTATAGCAAATATGTCTTTTCAACAGTGCTAACTTTCTGCTTCTTTACCTTCTTAGTTTTCGACTTTGAAATCTTTTTGCCAAAAAACTTAGCCCTCTCCAACTCTCTCTGAACATCGGCTTCTCTTTGATACAAATCGGCATAGGTATTATTAGCTGAGTTTTTCACATTTTCGCAAACCCTTTCGGCTATTAATATGGATTTAGTTTGCTCATAAAGAGCCGTTTCTAACTCCATAACATCATCTAAAATCAACTCCAATTCAGGACTCTCTTTAAATAGACCTATCAATTGCAGTCTAAAAAACTGCGACAAATCTTCTAATTTTGGAACAAAATATTCGCTTGCTGCCAAGCATCTTTCAATGATTTTATCTAAGGCTTCCTGACTAAAATATTGTCTATAAGTGAAAACCTGTTTCTGAAACCTTGTTGCCACATCCAAAAACTCCCTAAATCGTCTTGTAAACTCGGTAAAAAACTCGAAAAAATCGGCTCCAAACAACTCATTGTCAACATCTTTAAAATTTGCAGTTTTAAGATTTATCTCCTGATTTATTTCATAGAGGTTGAAACTTTCAATAACTAAATTTGCAATGTAGAAGAACCTATCTTTGTGCAACATTTCGTCCAAAACTTGAGGACTGGGCTTAGTTTTGGAGTGTTCCAAAATCTTTTTGTCCAAAAGCAAAGTGTCAAAATCTATTCTGGATTTCAGAACCAAGCCTTGCAAGCTTGTCAAACGCGACATGGCAACATATATCTGCCCGTGGGCAAAGGAGTCGCTAATGTCTAAAACAGCTTTTTCAAAAGTCAATCCCTGACTTTTATGTACAGTTATTGCCCAAGCCAACTTTATGGGAAAGTGCGAAAAAGAGCCAATAACTACCTCATTTAGCTCACGTTTTTGCTCATCAAGTTCGTACCTAACATTTTCCCACTGATATTTATCCACTTTAAAAGGCTCATCAAAATCGTCAGTTTTTACAAATATCTCGCCATCTGTGAGCTTTTCTACAATTCCAATTTTACCATTAAAATACAAGTTCTCGCCCGAATAATCATTCTTTATAAACATCACCTGTGCACCAATTTTTAGACAAAGCTTTTCATCCACAGGGAACATATTATCTGGGAAATTGCCATCTACAATAGCCTTGTAAACAAATTCTTTAGTATTGAGCTTATCAAGATAGTTTTGATTTATTGTATCAGCTTTTCGGTTGTGCGTAGTTATGGTTATGATATTTTCATCAATGGGAGCTTCGTAATTTGGTCTGTATAGGTAGTTTAATAAATCAATATCTTTTTGCTCAATTTCATCATCTCTAATTCTGTTGAGCATGGATATAAATGCTGGGTCGTTTTGACGATAAATTTTCTCAAACTCAAAATAGACAGGTTTATGTTCTGTAAGAACCTTAGAGTCAAAGAAATAGATGCTATTATAATAATTTTTGAGCACATGCCACTCTTCATCTTTCACCACAGGTGGAAGCTGGTACATATCGCCAATAAAGAGCACTTGCAAACCGCCAAAAGGCAAATTGGGTCGGCGACGAATATGTCTCAAAACACTATCTATGGCATCTAAAACATCAGCTCGCAACATACTCACTTCATCAATAACGAGCAAATCAATATTTCGAATTAATTGGCGTTTTTTAGCCCTAATATGAAGCTCTTTAATCAAAGTGTATCTATTGGTAATTTTCATTCCCAGATTATAAAAATCGTCGTTGGAGGGTATAAAAGTACCAAAGGGCAATTGAAAAAACGAGTGTATGGTAACGCCGTTGGCATTTATGGCAGCAATTCCTGTTGGAGCCACAACAACAATATTTTTATAAGTTGACTTGCTCAACGATCGCAAGAAAGTGGTTTTACCCGTTCCTGCCCTACCGGTGAGAAAAATATTGCTTTGAGTTTGATTTATAAAATTTAAAATCGAAGTGATATTCTTATTTTCTTCTTCCATGTCTGAGTTTCTGAAACAAAGATAAGAAAAAAGAGAGGATTATGGATTATTAAAACATTTTAGGGAGCAATTTTAAAACTCAATCATAAAATTGTTCTATTTTTGCAACAAATTTGAAGATTATGGAAAAGAAAATTAAATCTATTAAAACATATATCACTTCGGAAATACTTGGATTGCATTTTGAAGATATTGAAGACAAAAGATATCTAAACACATATAGAGAGTATGACGAAAATAAAAATTTAATCTTAGAGAAAGATTTTAGCATACTTGGCGAAATTGAGACCTATGTTACAAACGAATATGACAACGAAAATAGGCTTACAAAAACCTATATTTTGGATCAGGACGAAAGTGTTTTAGAAACACATATTTTTGAATACGAAGATGATGGGAAACTTATGTTGGGAACAACATTTTATGGTGGTACAGAAGATGATGAAGATGCTTTTTATGACACAACAAAATTTACCTACAAAAATGACTTATTGGTTAGCAAAGAGTGTGTAGATGACGACGGAGAGCCAAGTTCCAAAAAAATGTATCAATTTAGTGATGGACTTCTTATAAATGAACAAATTTATGGCGAAGAAGATAATTTGGAAATTGAACTACAATATGAATATGATGAAAATAACAACCTAACTAATGAGCTTAGAATTGACCATATAGAAAATGTAAAAAACTATATATCAAACACTTACAACTCTGATGACCTTTTGGAATCAAGTACAGTTTTGAATAATTACAAGCAAATTGTTTCGAGACATAGATTTGAATATGACTCTAAGTTGAGAAATAATATTATTATTGAGGAACGTCCAGACTCTTATGTGAAACGTGAAATTGATTTTGACGACTTGAGCAGACCTCTCAAAGAGAGTTTTTTTAACAGCGAAAATGAGCTTATGCAGTTCAAAATCTTTGATTATGACGAAGGTAGAATAACTTCCATTAAACAATTTGTTTTTAGTCCAGAATCGGAAGCAGCTAACGAAGAGGGCTTTTTGCTCAATGGAATGACGGTTTATGAATATGAATTTTATTAAAATACAGTTATGATATTTACAGAACTTTTTGGCGATAATTTATGGATATATCAATGGATTATCTTACCACTTTTGATTTGTTTGGCACGTATAGCCGACCAAACTATTGGCACAATGCGACTTATATTTCTTTCGAAAGGAATGAAGAACATTGCACCTGTTTTGGCATTTTTCGAAGCCATTATTTGGCTCTTAGCCGTAAGTCAAATTTTGAATCACTTGGATAACTTCCTTACATTTATAGCCTATGGTTTAGGCTATGCCATTGGAAATTATATTGGAATGGTTTTGGAAGAAAAAATATCGCTTGGCAGTGTTCTTGTGCGACTTTTCCCCAACGATCAATACGAAAGCATAGTAGATTTTATGCAAAGCAACAATTATGGCTACACATTGCTAAATGCTGAAGGAAGTCGTGGACCATTGAAAGTTATTTTTTCCATTGTAAAACGTAAAGATTTGAATGAGTTTGTGGATCAGCTCAACGCCATTATGCCCAACACTTTTTATACCATTGAGGAGATTAAAACTGTAGAAAAGGGTATTTTCAAAAAGGAGCAAAGACAACACTATTTCAACTCTATTCTTGGCAATATAAAAGTGAAATAAAACCCACTTAAAACACTTAAAATCAATTGTTTAGGAGATTTGTATAAATATTGAAGGCATTTTGCCCAAAACATACAATTTCAACCAATTCTATACTATTGTTAGTTTCCAAAAAGTTAAGGATTTCATTTAAAGCAATTTTTGATGCTCTCTCCATTGGGAATCCATAAACCCCAGTACTTATGGATGGAAAAGCTATGCTTTTTACACCATTTTCTTTTGCCAAATTTAGACTATTTCTGTAACTATTTGCCAAAAGCATATCCTCATTATTTTCTCCACCTCGCCAAACTGGACCGGGAGTATGAATTACATATTTGGCTTTTAAATTGTATCCTTTTGTAATCTTGGCTTCTCCCGTGGCACAGCCGTTAAGGGTTTTACACTCTTCTAAAAGCTCTGGTCCTGCTGCACGATGAATGGCACCATCAACGCCTCCACCACCCAAAAGTGAAGTATTGGCAGCATTTACAATGGCATCAACATTTCGGATAGTGATATCACCGCTAACAATTTTAATTTTAGATTTCATATATTTCCTTTTTTGTAAAGATATAAATTATACTAATTGTATTCGCAAAATAGACCAATCTGTTTTGTGAATTTATAATCGTTAATCCTGATGGTTAAAATATGTACTATCATTTTTCTCAAAAGAATGATAGAATATGAGTTTCAGAATTACTTATAAATAATAATCTTCTTTATCTCACTATCACTGGCAATACTCAAAAAGCCTTTGTTTTGATTTATAACTACCACATAAATATTTTCCAACTCGTAATCGGCACAATCCCACTCTGATTTAGAGATGTTGATATGCTTCATATTTTGAAACATTGTCAGACCTAAACACTTCACCAATGCCTCTTTTATGGTCCAAACTCTATAAAATTCTGACATCAAGTCTTCGCTATTTTCAATTTTTGAAAGATATTCTATTTCATCTTCATGAAAAAAACGTTGAGCAATTTCCAAATAACTTGACTTTTCTTCCAAAAACTCAAAATCTACTCCTATTTCAAAATTCTTTTGTAGAGCTACAAAATCTGTCTCTTTACTATTTGTATTGCTAAACCTTAGTTTAGAGTTTTGTAAAAAAGGTTTGCCACAACTGTTAAAAATCAGACTTTCTGGATTGAAATTTTCACCAAACTTTGAAAAGACAAAATCTAAAATTGAATACCATTTTTTTTCATATTTTGTGTATGAATTTTGTCTTTCAAGAAAAGAACCACTGACCACAATCACTTCATTGTCAAGGAGTTTGCTCAAAGAACTGTCTAATTCAACAACTTCAGGCGATTGAAAGACAATATTTACTTTCATGATTAGCTTTTGCGTCTCACAGGCATTGTCATACATCTGGCACCACCACCACCACGGGGCATTTCGCTACCTTCGATGGAGACAACACATTTTTTATATTCGTTGATATTTACTTTATTGTTCATAACATCAAATGCCGGAACAATTTCGAAACCATGATTATTGAGTTCTTCAAGTGTATAAAGATTTCGGGCATATCCCATTACTTTTCCGGGGGCAAAGGCAAAAAAGTTTGCTCCACTATGCCACTGCTCACGCTCTTTGACCCATTCGTCGCCACGTCCACCACAATAAAGTGGTTTTAAATCCATTCCTAAATTTTTTAGTGCAACAACCAGATTGTCAACATAATTCATGGATTTTATTCTTCCATTATCAATTACAATATGAATTGTACGATATTTATTTCTTTGGAGGATAATGGGGTCGAAAACCACGCAATAACCATTGTCAATTAGCGTGAAAACCATATCTAAATGTATAAACGACTCTGGATGTTCGGGCAATTCTTGCACAAGAACATGTTGCGTTCCTTTCTCTTTTAGAGCCATTAATCTAGACAAAATAAAATCAATTCCTTGAGTAGAAGTCCTTGTGCTACTGCCAATTAGCAAAATATCTTCGCGGGCAACAAGAACATCACCTCCTTCAATTTTAATCTCATTTTTGGTATCATACCAAGCTGGGTTCAGCGTTGAAGCTTGAAAAACGCCACTATGACTAAAAATTGCTTCCATGATTAAAGATTCACGCTCACGGATTTTATTTGCCATTTTCCCTATAAAAACCTCGTTGTAAACCGACAAAGAGGCATCTCTTGTAAAATAAAAGTTGTAGAGCGGATAAAGCTGAAATCTCTCTTCGCTAATAAAATTAGTAAAGCTATCTGGCGACATCTCCTTACCTTCAATAAGATAGTCGGCAAGTTGTGTAGCTGGAGTATCCAGCAACTCCTCTTCTATATGCTCTAGACCTTCACTTTTGCATATATTTTTAATGAGTAGCTCTTTTGTTTTTTTATTTTCAAGAACTTTCTTCAAAAGATCTTTAACTTCGAAAGCCTTGCTTACTTTTTTCAGGACACCACTAACTTGTGCATGTTCCCATTTTAGTATATCTAAGTTTAAAATATCGCTGTACAAAGCTCTTTGAGCATTTTGTGGCGTCATTTTTTCGACTTCTACGCCGGGAGTGTGTATAATTACTGCTTCTAATTCTCCAAATTCAGACTTAACATTTACATTTATCTTACTACTCATAAAGTTTTAATTTTGGGCAAATATATAATTTATCTCTCAAGTAATTAAACAAATTAACAAAAGACTTTTCACAAATTGCTTTTTATTCCTCTTTTAGATCCTTTATTGTTAAATTGAAAGGCTTTTATTGAAAACACTTTTTGAGAGAAGAGTTTTTACCCCACAACATCCTACCTATGCTCCTCTCTTAGCAGGTCGTTGATGGTTTTTACGGGGCTAAAGGTTGAGAGGGGGACTTCTACAAAAAATGTTATCCATTTGTCCATGGCACCGTTCCACAAACCGGGAAGTTCCATGGCTTTTAGCTCTTTGCCATCTTTTGATTTTATGGAAATAAAGCCAGTTTCTGCATTTACAAATTGGGTTAAATCGAACTTTTCGCCTTTGTAATTTTTGGTGGCACAAACCAAGTCAACGGGATTGAAATGTGTTGCCGAGTGCACAATCTGCTTCTGCTCTATGTTTTCCAAATCTATTTGGGAAGATTCCACTATTTGTAGGCTCTCGATTTTTAAATCTTCATCAAAAACCCAAAAAGGACCGCCACCCGGCTCTCCCTCGTTTTTCACCATTCCGCAAACACGTATGGGACGATTTAGAACCGACCTTAAAAAATCTATTTTTTGATTTTTATCAGCTTTTACAGATACTATTTTCAAATTTTCAGATAGATAAAACTCTATCTCCTTGATATCAGCATCGCTAATTCCTTCATTATAAAGTTGTTTTAAATACTCAAAAATTCTATTTTGAGTATTTATTAAAAATGAGGCAAGGGCTTTTTTATAGAGTATTGTGTCAGACTTTAGTCTATCTGTGGTGATATTATCTATGTTTTTTATATAAATCAGGTCAGAGTCTAAATCGTTTAAGTTAGACAGTAATGCACCATGTCCCGCTGGTCTAAAAAGTAGATTTTCCGAGTCTAAAAAGGGAGTATTATCCAAGTTAACGGCTATGGTGTCTGTTTCTGGCTTTTGGAACGAGAAATCCACAACATACATTACATCATATTTGGATTCATATTCCTCTTGAATTTCTTCAATTTCAAACAGAAAATCGTCGTGATGCTCTGGCGAAACTGTAAAATGCAAATGCACCACCCCATCTTGCATTTGGGCATATTTTGCACCTTCCACGAAATGTTCGTGCAAAGCCAAACGATTTTCATTGTCATATTTATGAAAATGGATTAAAGCCTTAGGTAGATTGGCATAATTTAAGCCCTCTTCGCCTAAGATATAATCTAAAATTGTATCATATTCTTTCTCCAACAAAAGCGTTTCAATTTTTCTATTGGTATGTTCTTGAATTAGTTTTTCCAACTCATCAAAGAAGGCAAATTTCCTTATATTTTTTACAAAATAATATCCAAATTCTAATTGTGGGTCGTTACTATTATTTTTATAATTATCTCTAAAGTAAAATAGGTCTTTAAACATTCTTGTGGCGGCTCCAGAGGCAGGAATAAATTTCAGAATTTTGCTATCTGCCGTTAGCTCATCATATTGTTCAACAAGTTTATTAATTTGTGTTTGGCTAAGTTTAATTATTCCATCATCAATAGTTGCTGCTCGCAATAATTTAAGATAAGGAAAACCTTTTTCAAACCTTTGTAATTGAGCTTTTAGCTCCTCAAGGACAAGTCCTCGCTCTTGTGCATATTTTATCTGTTCTTCTGTAAACATTTCAAGTATATTTTATCCAAAAATAGTAATATTTTTTCAAAACTCCGAAATTTGAATGCTTATTAGCCTTCTTATATTTTGAAATATTGTTAAAATCAAGCTTTTTAAGCTCTTTTATTAATTTAAAGAAATTTTTCTTACCATTTCATCTCCTTTTTAAGCTTAAAATATTTTCGCACCTCCTTTTGCAAAACTGGAAACAGCAATATTATGGCAATTAAATTGGGTATGGTCATAAATGTAATCACTGCATCAACAAATGACCAAACGAGGTCTATCCCCCATATTGAGCCCAAGAAAACAAAGAGTCCATAGATGTAGTAGTAGGGTTTTATCATTTTATCTCCAAAAAGATATTGCACCCCTCTTGAGCCGTAATATGACCATGCTATTATGGTTGAAAATGCAAACATTAGCAAACCAATTGCAACCACATGTTTTGCCACACCTACAATTCCTATGGCATTAAAACCGCTTTCGAAAGCCATGAGCGTCATTCCCACGCCCTGAACGCCCGACGACCATTCTCCTGTAACAATTACCACTAAAGCTGTCATTGTACATATAATAATTGTATCGACCAATGGTTCAATTGTTGCCACCAAACCTTCTCTAACAGGGTGTTCTGTCTTTGCGGCAGCGTGGGCAATAGCTGCCGAGCCTTGTCCTGCTTCGTTGGAAAACAGTCCACGCCTAACCCCCATTATCATTGTCATGAAAAAAGTTGAACCCACAAAGCCGCCTGTAACAGCTGTTCCATGAAAAGCACTATTAAAAATCAGTGAAAAGGCTGCAGGTATTTCGCTGGCATAGGCGAACAAAACCACCGCTGTGGCTAAAACATAAAAGACTGCCATAAATGGAATTAGTTTTTCTGTAACCTCTGCTATTCTTTTCAAGCCACCCACAATGATTATTAGCACCAAAATTGTTATTACAAGTCCGCTCACCCATGTTGGAATATTGTAATTACTCAACATTGCATCTGAAATTCCGTTGGATTGGGCTAAATTACCCGTTCCGATGGAGCCCAATATTGTTGCTCCAGCAAAAACCATAGCTAATATTTTGGCAAATTTTCCCAAATATTTTTTCAGACCTATTTCAATATAATACATGGGACCACCAGAAACGGAGCCATCAGCATTGGTTTTACGATATTTTAGGGCTAAAGTACATTCAGAAAATTTAAGCATCATTCCAAAAAAACCTGTTACCCAAAGCCAAAAAACCGCTCCCGGACCTCCCCAATAAATTGCCAAGGCAACTCCCACAATATTTCCCGTTCCAATGGTAGATGAAAGAGCTGTGGTTAGTGCTTTGAAGTGGCTAACATCGCCGTGGGCAGTGTGATCGGAATATTTTCCAGCCACAATGCGAAGGGCGTGCCTAAATCCTCGAATTTGTAAAAAACCTAATCGTACACTTACATAAACTCCCACAGGTACCAAAAGAACTAAAATCAAATAGCCTCCTACATATTCATTATAGGAATCAAGTAAGGATTTTAAGACATCTAAAAAACTCATTTTCAATATCTTAAATAACATTTACTCCTTTAAGGAACACAAACATAATTGCTATGGGGGCAATATATTTTACTATGAAAAACACCAATGAGTATAATTTACTCTTATGCAATCCTTCATTGGTAAGTTCGTTGAGGCTACGGGCTTTACCCAGCTTCCAGCCTACGAAAATAACTATCAAAACTCCGCCTAATGGCAGAAGGATATTTGAAGCTAAGAAGTCCATCATATCGAAAAAGAACATGCTTTCGTTTCCTGCAATATTGTCAATTTTAATGGCTTTGAAGGTACTCCACGAAAGTGTGCAAAACATGCCTAAAACAGTGATGGCAATTGCAGATGTGGCTGTTGCCCATACTCTTTTCATTTTGAATTCTTCTACAAAATATGCCACCACCACTTCTAATAAAGAAATTGATGATGTTAATGCTGCAATAACGATAAGTAGGAAGAAAATTATGGCAAAAAAGTTGCCCAATGGCATCTGTTCAAAAATGGAAGGAATTGTCATAAAAACCAATCCCGGACCGCTATCGGGTGCCATTCCAAAGGCAAATACAGCGGGAAAAATCATTAAGCCTGCCAAAATCGCGATAAAGAAATCTGTCCCAGCTACACTAACGGCTATTCCACCTAATTTCTCTTTTTTCTTAAAATATGAACTATAGGTTATAATTGTACCCATTCCGACACTTAGGGAGAAAAAAGCTTGTCCTAAAGCTGCAAGGATGGCATTAGCATCGAGCTTCGAAAAGTCGGGTTTAAAGAGGAATTTTACACCCTCTGAAGCTCCTGGTAGTGTTACAGCCCTCACTGCAAGAATAATCATAAAAAGGAATAAAATCGGCATTAATACCTTGGTATATTTTTCGATACCTTTTTGCACTCCTGCAATTACAATAGCAGCTGTTAGAACCATAAAAACTATGTGCCAAAAGGCAGGCATTGCGGTGCTATCTTTGAAGTTTATAAAATAGGTTCCATAATCTTGACCCAATAAATTTTGTGTAGTAGCTGAATATACGTAGTGCAAGGTCCAGCCGGCAACTGTGCTATAAAATGCCAATATTATAAAGGAGGCTAAAACGCCTATAAGACCAATTATCCACCAGCTTGATTTGGGTGCCAACTTTTTGAAACTACCAATGGCGTTGGCTTGTGCCTTTCGTCCAATTATCATCTCCGATAACATAACTGGTACGCCAATTCCAAAAACAAAAATCAAATAGACAATAATAAATGCTCCTCCACCATTTTCGCCAGTTACGTACGGAAAACGCCAAATATTGCCCAAACCAACCGCCGAACCTGCTGTGGCAGCTATAATACCCAATGCTCCAGAAAATTGCTCTCTCTTTTGTTCCATAAATCTCTAAGTGTGTTTTTATTAGTTGTGATGACAAATTTAAAAAAATTTACACACTTTATGAAGTTTTAAAACAAAATGATAATTTAAAAGCATTCTAAAAAATGGAAAATTTTAAGGCAATTTTATTTATTGAAATAAAAGCAAGTCTTCTTAAAACTTTTAGTTTGGGCATTGAGAAACAAAACAAATTAAATTTGAGATGGATTAATTGGATAACTCATCTTCGAAATTCATAAATTTCTTTTTCTCATCGTGGAGTTTTATTCCAAAATTGTAACGAATATTCAAGCCTATTCTTCTGGTATCCATAATTCTACTGCCGTAGGAAGGCACATTGCCATGATTCATTTTGAAATTTACATCCATACTTCCCAAAACATCTCTGGCATTGAGAATTATTACCAATCTATTGTTGAGGAAACTTTGGGATAGTCCAAAATTCAACATGCCAAAATCGTCCAATTCCAAGAAGCTATACTGTCCTTTTGTCATCATAAATCCCATCATTGTCAACTTGGTTGTTTTGGTAAGTTTTAGTGAGTGATAGGTGAAAAATCGCCATGTGCCATTGGTGTAATTAAAGGGCAAGCCATCATAAAAACCTTGATATTCATTTAGGTTGAATTGGGCACCAAAGCCAAAGAAATATCGCCTTCCGGGCGGGATTCCCAGCATACCTCGCAGATAGGTTTCTTTACTCTTTCCAAGATTATCGTAGGTTCTAACAGCAATGGCTCTGTTATTGGAATCGGTGTACATTACGCTGGAAAAAATATCGGTAGTGTAGTTTTGTCCCACTGCAAAAAGCGGCATTTCGTCAACACTTATATTGAGTTCAATATTTTCGGAAAACTGAGGTTTTAAAGATGGATTTCCACGCTCGTACATAAAGTTATCTAAGTATCTGGAATATGGGTTTAGGTTTTGATAATCAGGTCGTTGGATAGTTTTTCGATATATCATAAAAGCTCTAATTTCAAACCTATCTAATTTGAAAAGTTTTCTACTTAAAAACAGATAGGGAAACCAATCGGGGCGATTAACAACATAATTTGTTTCGGCTGGAAAAGTCTGATTTCCAGCCATATATGTATGTTCCATTCTCACTCCCATTTTTAAAACCAAGTCGAACCACAAAGTTTTTGAAGCTTGCAAATAGATTGAATTTATACGTTCTTGATAATTAAATGTATTGGATTTGAGTGAATCGAAGATGTTTTGCTCATTTTGAATAAAATTATATTCACTTTTGCTATTGAAATATTGTAAAGAGCTTTTCAATCCAGTTTCAAGTTTAATTTTGTGTGGTAAAACCAAAGTTAAATCTGACTGCAATTGAATAAAATTTCTCTTCTGCAAATTATCACTTTCCGAATTTATTTCTGCCAAGAATGGATATGTGAAGTCGTTTTTATAAATATCTTCACCACGATTTTGAACATGATTAAAGCCAAATTTATTTTCCCAAATACTGCCCAGACTATCCAATTTCAGGTTGTAGCTTAAATCTTGTTGAATATTCAAAAAAATGGAATTTCCGTTTACAAAATCATTGCTTTCGCCCAATACTTCAATGGGACTAAAAATGATTTGATTATTATTCTCCGAAGTCGTTTTTGGGAAGCTTAAATTTATTCTTCCATCATAACTAAGGTCAGAATTATCATTAAAGCTATGATTTAAGCCATAACCTATAAACCCCTGATTTCTAAAACGTCTGCTCTTAGCACTCTGTATCAAAGCGGTGTCTCCACTAAAGAATCGCATTGTATTTGTCTCTTCCAATGCGTCATTATAATTGTAGTTTGTATTTACATACATTGCTGTTTTATCAGCCCCAAAATTCATATTAATTCCGGCAAATCTATTTCCGTATATACCTTGGTTTGCACCAGCATTAATGGCCACAAATCGACCTAATTTAATACCTTTTTTCAGCACAATATTCACAATACCGCCCGAGCTACTGGCATCATATTTTGTTGAAGGTGTTCTCAGAATTTCTATATGTTGAATGCTTCCCGGTGGCAGGCTTCGCAGTAGGGAGCTAATATCTTGATTGCTCATTTTTTGGGCTCTACCGTTGATGTATATTGCGGCAGGTGTGGCTCCATTGAGAAAAACCCCTCCATCTTGATCCACATATACGCCGGGCGTATTTTCTAAGACTTCCAGAGTACTACTACTTGTTTCGGCAATGGGTTCGGGGTCAACTATTGTTTTGTCATCTTCTTGACGCATCAGCGGACGGCGTGCCACAACAGCCACTTCGCCCAATGAAAGAACACTGGGTTCTAAAGTAAAATTGAGTCTTTTGGTATTCTGTTTAACACTAATACTTCTTTCAAGTGTTTCGAAGCCTATAAAACTAATTTTGAGCTGATAGAGGGCTAATTCAATATTTTCAAACTTTGCTATACCATTTTGATTGGTGGTTTTGTAGTCAACTTTAGACGACTCAACATTTGTTAAAACAACAGTGGCACCCACCAAAGCTTCTCTACCTTTGTCTCTGACAACAATATCAAGATTTTGTCCTGAAACTGTTTGAAACAGGATAAAGAGGCTTAGAAAAGTGATATGTTTACAATTTATCACAAAATTTATTCATATTGTTTCTAATCAATTTTGAGTACAGCCAAGAATGCCGATTGCGGCACCTCTACATTACCAATTTGTCGCATTCGTTTTTTACCACGTTTTTGTTTATCCAAGAGTTTTCTTTTTCTCGAAACGTCTCCACCATAGCAGCGTGCTGTAACATCTTTTCTAACAGCTTTAACAGTTTCGCGGGCAATAATTTTGGAACCTATGGCTGCCTGAATGGCAATTTCGAATTGCTGACGTGGTATGAGTTCTTTTAATTTCACACAAATTTTACGTCCAAAGCTTTCAGCATGGTCAACATGTATTAGTGCCGACAATGCATCAACTGTATCGCCATTTAATAAAATGTCTAACTTTATCAATTTGGCTGGTTTATAGTCTGTTAAGTGATAGTCGAAAGAGGCATATCCTTTGGATATACTTTTTAGTTTATCATAAAAATCGAAAACTATTTCACTCAAAGGCATGTCGAAAGTAAGTTCTATTCTATCGCTGGCGATATATATTTGATTTTTCAAGATACCTCTTTTATCAATGCAAAGTTTCATTACATTGCCCAAAAATTCAGTTTTTGTAATAATTTGGGCATGAATATATGGTTCTTCAACAGTGGCAATATGGTTTTGCTCTGGCATTCCCGATGGATTGTGCACTTCAAGCACATCACCTTTGGTGGTTATGACTTTGAAAGAGACGTTGGGAACGGTGGTAATAACATCCATATCGAACTCTCTATCAAGACGTTCCTGAACAATTTCCATATGCAGTAAGCCCAAAAATCCGCATCTAAAACCAAAGCCCAAAGCTGCAGACGATTCTGGCTCAAAAGATAAAGAAGCATCGTTGAGTTGCAATTTTTCCAATGAGGCTCTTAAGTCTTCGTAGTCGTCGGCATCAGCGGGATATACACCAGCAAACACCATTGGTTTTATATCTTGGAAGCCAGTAATTTCTTCTTCGGTTGGTCGCGAAACGTGAGTAATTGTGTCTCCCACTTTTACCTCTTTTGAGGTTTTAATACCCGAAATAATATATCCAACATCGCCTGCCGAGAGTGTTTGACGCTCTTCCATATCAAGCTGTAAAATTCCAATTTCGTCGGCGTGATACTCTTTTTCTGTATTTATAAATTTAACGTGATCACCTTTTTTTATGGTTCCATTATTTATTCTAAAATAGGCTATAATACCCCTAAAAGAGTTAAAAACAGAGTCGAAAATAAGTGCTTGTAGCGGAGCTTCGGGGTCTCCTTTTGGTGCTGGTATTCTATCTATGATGGCTTGCATAATTTCTGGAATACCCATTCCGCTTTTTCCGCTAGCGGGTATAATTTCGTCTGCATCACAGCCTAAAAGATCTATTATTTGCTCGCTAACCTCCTCTGGCATAGCACTATCCATATCCATTTTATTGAGGATTGGAATTATTTCCAAATCATTTTCTATTGCCAAGTATAGGTTTGAAATAGTTTGGGCTTGAATTCCTTGCGTGGCGTCAACAATAAGCAGTGCACCTTCGCAGGCAGCTATTGATCGTGAAACCTCGTATGAAAAGTCAACGTGTCCGGGAGTATCAATTAGGTTAAAGACATATTTTGTGCCTTCGTGTTCATAATTCATCTGAATTGCGTGGCTTTTGATAGTAATGCCTCTCTCCTTTTCCAAGTCCATACTATCAAGCACTTGGCTTGTTAGGTCTTTTTCGCTAACTGTTTGAGTAAATTCGAGTAATCGGTCGGCTAAAGTACTTTTACCGTGGTCGATATGTGCGATAATACAAAAATTTCTAATATTTTTCATAGTGTGCAAAAATACAAAATTTAACGATTGTTTTCACATCAATCAATAAAAAAATTGACAAATGGTATTAAAATAATCTAAAATCCTTTTAGAGTTTTATTCTTTCGAAATTCTTACCAAATACCCCGCTCACCTTTGCCACCGACAAAAAAGCCTCTTTATCAATTTCGTTGATAATTTTCATAATATTCTGCTTGTCGCGTTTGTGGGCTATTACAAGCAAAACATCCTGACTACATTTTGAGTACCAGCCTTCGCCTTTCAAGAATGTGATACCACGTTTTAGGTCATTGCCAATGCAATCGGCAATTTGCTTGTTGTGTTTTGAGAAAATTATAATTTGATACGACTGCTTAGAACCCTCGATTACAGCATCTAAAGTATAGGTAAAAACCCCCATAACCACATAGCCATAAACTATTTTCTCTATGGACTGAAACACCAAATATGATGACGCTATAATGACCAAATCTAGGTAAAGGATAACTCTTCCGGGGCTAATATTTCGATAGTGTGTAACCACAAGTGCCACAATATCAGTACCTCCAGAATTTCCGCCATTAACAAAAGCTATACCCAAACCAACTCCCGACATCATGCCCCCGATTAGGGCACACATAAATGGGTCGGCAACTAATGGCTCTGGAAAAAGTGGTTGCATTATCAAAAACAGCACCCCGCTGGTAATAATCCCAAAGACTGTATTTATACCAAATTTGGCACCCATTATTCGCATGGCAATAAGTACCAAAACAGTATTAAAAACAAGGTTCATGGCACCAACAGGTATTCCTGTAACGAAATATATTAAGGTAGAAATTCCGCTAACTCCACTACCAATTAATTCCGATGGAATAAGAAAAGCACTCCATGAGAAGACAAAGACTGCCAAACCAAAGACAATTAGGGTGTAATCGCGAATGTGATTATAATATTTGCTGTTTTTCATTGATTAAATAGCCTCAATTTTAAAGTTCTGAAAAAGTTTTTCTTTAAGTATTTCTTTCACTTTTTCCATATCTTGCTCCGTTTTCAGCTCGCTTGCCAAAGATGTAACCCCTTTATCCACAAATCCGCACGGATTGATATAGGAAAAATAGTTTAAGTCGGTGTTAATATTAAAGGCGAAGCCATGCATTGTAACAAACCTGCTGGCTTTTACACCTATGGCACAAATTTTTCTTGCAGTGGGTTTCCCCACATCAAGCCAAACGCCGGTGGCAGACTGCAATCGACTGCTTTGGATGCCAAAGTAGTCTAAAGTTTGAATTATGGCTTCTTCCATTTGGAAGATATACTCTTTTAGCGATAGCTTAGCCTCTTCGAGGTCGATAATTGGATAGCCAACAATTTGTCCGGGACCGTGATAGGTAATGTCACCACCTCTATCAATGTGATAATAAGTGGCATTAATTTTATTCATAAACTCATCCTGAATAAGTAAATTGTTTGCATCGCCATGCTTGCCCAAAGTGTACACATGCGGATGTTCGCATAAAATTATTTTGTAAGGGATTTCCCCTGTTTTATCTTTTTTATACTCCACACAAGCATCGAAAATTTCTTGCTGTTTGTCCCAAGCTTGCTTATAATCAATTAGTCCCCAATCTACAAATTGAGCTTTCATATTCTAAAGTTTATCTTTTATATTTTCAAATGAATTTTCTGCCATATACGACGAACGCACCAATGGACCGCTTTCGGCCTGCGTGAAACCAATTTCCAAAGCATAGTTTTTATATTCAGCAAACTCATCGGGATGCACATATCGCTGAACATCAATATTGTCGTTTGTTGGTTGCAAATATTGACCTATTGTAATCATTCTGCAACCATTGTCGTACAAATCTTTTATTGTTTCTAAGATTTCCTCTTTGGTTTCGCCAACTCCCACCATCAAACCAGATTTAGTCATAATTCCACTCTCAGAAATATGCTTTAAAACTGCCAAACTAACATCATATTTTGCTTTGGTTCGCAAGAGTGGCGTTATTCTTTTTACGGTCTCAATATTGTGGGAAATTATATTGGGCTTAGCATCAATAACAATGTCCAAATGAGAGGTATTCCCCTGAAAATCAGGAATTAAGACCTCAATTATAACATTAGGGTTTTTCTCTCTAATGGCTCTTATGGTGTCGTGCCAATGTTGTGCACCACCATCGGGCAAGTCGTCTCTGTCAACAGAAGTAATAACTGCATGACGCAAATTCATTGACTGAACAGATTCGGCTATGGCGTTGGGTTC
>JAAYKF010000170.1 GCA_012522535.1 Bacteroidales bacterium | reverse complement strand
ACTTCAAAAGGATGATGAATATATGGAAATCATCTTTTTATCAGTTTTTTCAAAAAATATTTACGCCTATTTTTAATCTTATTTTTGTACTAATACAAAGAAAAATGGCTTTTTAAGGGGCGACTATGTAGTATATAATTCGCCATATCTAATACACTCAAGCGAACCATTTTCTGAAATATCTGACCTGGAAATTCCTTTGCCTTTTGAAAATTTTGCTAATTTTCCCAATTTTTTCCTCTCCCATTTATCTTTAAATTCGGGGAATCTTATTTTTGGTATATTATTGATATTATTCATTTATTTTTAGTCATTAAGGTTGTTTTTCGTTTGCATATATCTTTACTGATAGCCAATCAATGTATATTAAAATATTTATTTTGCATCACATAACCATCACATTATATTATTATACTTCACAAATATTAGTTTTACTTATATTACTGTTTTATCACTTAACCATCACATAGCAATGGGCTAAATATCAAGCACTTACAATTAATAAATGTCTTTCTATCACATAACCATCACATAAGCTTAATAGGCAATATAAATAAAAGAACACCATTTTATCACATAAACACAACATAATATTTTAAGCCCAATAAGGTAAATAACTTGCATATTTTCTTGATTTACTTTCAGGGTCATCTTCTTTAATAAGTTTTTCTTCCAGTGTATCTCGGATTATGCGAGATGCTATTGAATAATTATGACTTTCAATTTGAAATCGCTCCCTTAAACTTTGATTAGTCATCTTCTCATTCGACACCCATTTCAGGCAAGCGTGTTGATAGCAAGCCCTAATTTTTTCTTTTTTGTCTAAATCGTTTAATTTTTTATAGTTATACATTATGATTTTTGTTCTATTCTCATCAGTGATTACGTTAATTGGAGGTAGTTGGTATATCTCATTATAAAAAATCACTTTATCCATTCCACTGCCTTTTTCTTCGCAGAAGCCTAATCTTCTCATTATATCTGCCAATCTCTCATTTCTTGATATGTATGAGTCAATGAATCTATCAGGTGTTATTAGCGGATTGCCAGGGTTAGAGATCTCAATCCTATCACTATAAATCTCCACCATTGGAAACCCTTTCACAAACAAATCTTGATGTATTAAAGCATTAGCCACCAACTCTCTAATTGCAATTTCAGGATATATTACTGATTCAGTTCTTAATACTTTTCCTATTTCTTCGTTAGCAGGTAATTGGCTGTTGATCCAATCAACTAATCCAAAGAAACCAAGTGCATAACCTTTGCCTCCAATTTGTTCTCTAATGGTTTCTACCTTATTTTTGCCTTTATAAACAATTACTCTAACTGATTTTCTATATACTGAATCAAAATCTCTTAAATTTTTCGCAAATAAGATTGCACCAAGATTTGTAATGGCATATCCTCTTGTTTTAACGACAAGATTGTCGTCTATAAACTTCTCTATCACTCCACTTTGATTAGATGGATAAGGCCATTTCATTAAATCAAAATAAGTTTCAGTACTTAACAAGCCAATAACATCGGAAATTGATAAATTGTCTTTTGCTATTTCGAGTTCATAGGGTTTATCAGCTTTACGCCAAATTTTGCGTTCCTTTTCTGGAAAGTCTGCTAATTTTCGAGTAATGCTACCTACCCTAATATATGGTGTATGAATAAAATCAACGGGCTTGTTATGAGTGGCAGGAATCACAAACAAAGCAATGTTCCTTTTTGAATCATAAGCAAATTCATAAATTCTAAAGTCAATTCTTGGATTCAACCTCTGAGCTATCCAATGCTCCAACTCCTCATTTCCTTTTTTATAACTTTTAGGTCTAAAAGATGTACCTTTTATTATCTGTGTTCCATCCTCAATTCCAAAAACAAGATAACCATATTCTTGATTATGAATTCCTGCTCCATTTGCCAAAGCGGATATTTTTTCACCAATCTCTTTCTCCGAATGAAAATTCAATTTAAATTCAACCCATTCACTTTCTTTAGGTTGTTTAACTAGTTCATTTATTAAATCTTTCAACTGTAATTCATTCATATTGACAATCATTAATCAATTCTAAGTGCTACTTTATTATCCCCAATTCCTTTAAATATACATTTAATCTACTTCGGCACTTTTATTTTCCGTTTGGTAAATTTCTTGTAAATTCACAGAATTTCAGTTTTGGTATATTATTTTCTTTTTTTATAGTCATAAAATATCTTTCTAAGTTCTAAAATGGTGCATCTATGCCCAGTTCTTTACAAAAATCGCTTATAGCTTTATCCACTTCTGCCATTTCTGTATCTATGTTTTTAATCTCTTGTGCAACAGCCTTAATGTCCACCTTTTCTTCCTCCTCAAAGGTATCCACATAGCGAGGTATATTAAGATTGTAGTCGTTTTCTTTTATCTGCTCCAATGTTGCCAAGGCACTATATTTGTCTATCTCGCGGCGGTTGCGGTACGTATCCACAATTTTGTTTATATGCTCGTCCAACAGTTGGTTTTGGGTTTTCACCTTTTCAAACTCATTACTGGCATCTATAAAAATAATATCATCGGGATTTTCTCTACATTTTTTAAACACTAAAATGCAAGTAGGAATACTGGTTCCATAGAAAATATTTGCAGGCAGTCCAATAACTGCATCCAAGTAGTTTTTGTTTTCTATCAAATGTCGGCGTATATGCTTTTCTGCAGCACCTCTAAATAGCACTCCATGGGGCAAAACTACTGCCATAATTCCATTTTCGGCCAGATGGTGAATCATATGTTGCACAAAGGCAAAATCGGCTTTGCTAGTGGGTGCCAATTTGCCATACTGGCTAAAGCGGTCGTCGCTCAAAAAAACCGGATTGGCATTCCACTTGGCAGAGAAGGGCGGATTTGCCACAATGGCCTCAAAAGGTAGGTCGTCCAGATGCTGTGGTCGCTCCAGAGTATCTTCCAGTTTTATATCAAATTTTAGATAGTGCACATCGTGCAAAATCATATTCATTCGGGCAAGGTTGTAAGTGGTTCTGTTCATCTCTTGTCCGTAGAACTTTGCCACCTCCTTCACTTCGCGTGCCACACGCAAAAGCAGTGAACCAGAGCCACAAGTGGGGTCATAAACCGACCTTAACTTATGCTTACCAGTGGTTACAATTTTTGCCAAAATTTTGGAAACCTCCTGAGGTGTGTAAAACTCGCCTGCTTTTTTGCCTGCATCGCTGGCAAATTGCCCTATGAGATATTCATAGGCATCGCCCAAAACATCAATTTCGCTATTCTCCAATTGGAAATCTATCTTATCCAAGTGGGCAAAAATTTGGACTATTACTGCATTTTTATCTTCTGGTGTTTTGCCCAGCTTACTGCTGTTCAAATCCAAATCTTCAAAGAGATTGTCAAAATCATCTTCGCTTTCGGTACCCATGGTGCTATTTTGGATATTTATGAGGATTTTTTTTAAATCTTCAAGAATAAAAACTGGTTTTATTATATCATCTACCCTCTCATTGGCATAGTCGCCTCTTCCCCTACGGGCAATTTCGCCAAAAAGCTCATCAGGCTTCAGAAAATAGCCCAGTTTGTCGATGGACTCATGTCTAATGGCATCAATATAAGCCTCATAATTATCCATTTTAGGAGTTATTTCCCTAAATTTCATTTTGTCCTGAGTAAGAATTTCATTGGCAAATAGCTCCATTTTCTCACTCAGATATTTATAAAATATAAATCCTAAAATATAGTCGCGAAACTCATCTGCATTCATTTTGCCCCTTAGTGTATTGGCTATATTCCACAACTGTTGTTCTAATATTTTCTTTTGCTCTTCGCTCATTTTAATTGTTTTTTATTTCAATGCTAAATTAGTTAATTTTTCGTCATTGTAGGTAAAAATGAAGAATATATTTTTATATGTATGCTTGTTCCATCTCTATGCATTCATTAGTCAGACTTATAGCGACAGGAAATAGAAAGCTATTTCTGCTCATTGAGCATTCTAAGATATATGCAAGCCGAAATGTGCAGAAACAAGGGGCGTTTCGGCTATGCTCAACGACCCTACTCAGTTCCGTTACTGTCCATGTGTTTCAAAAATTTCTATGTTAGTTCATTATTTCACAGATACCACAATGCTTGTAAACATTCCAAATCCGGAAATTAACGATAAGATTTTATCCAATGTTTTGAAAAAACCGAAGCTAAAATTTGGCATCAGCTGTGGCATGCTCAAACCACCGCTGAGCAGATAAATTATGGGTGAATGATTTTTATATTTTTCAAGTTTAAGTTGTGTAAATTTTTGAGAGAAAATCTCAAAATCTCTTTTAAAAACAATCCACGGCAAAGCTCCATTGGCTGAGCTTAGAGGTCCATCAGATTGAAATTGCCACTGCTTTACCTTAGTATCAAAATCTTCGTGATGAAAATTTTTATAGATAAAACTTCCCCACCATGTTTTGGCTGGCTCAATCATAATAATTTTTCTTCCATTTTTCAAACATCTTTGAGCTTCGGCAAGAAATTTTTCCACATTGGGAATATGGTGAAAAGTGTCCACCATCACAATGGCATCCAATTGGTCATCTTCAAAGGGCATTTCCAATGCCGAAAAAATCATATCTAAATTTCCAATTTCTAAAATATCTGAGGTGATAACATTGGGTATTATCTCTTTTATAAATCCTCCCCCAGAGCCCAATTCCACAATTTTTAATTGTGAAACATCTTCATTTATGGATTTCAATTCTTTTAAAATGACGTTGTACCACGAAATATAAATTTTGTAGAGGAATTTTTTACTCCTAATTATTTTTCCATGTTCTACACTCCTTTGGGCGGAATTTAGCTCTTTATCAAATTTATATTTCATTTTTCAAAATTACAATTTTTATTATATAGATTAAAAAAAAACGGCAACTTTAAAAAAGATGCCGTTTTAAATTATTTACAATTTTGAATTATTCTGCAATAACTTCAAGATTAATTTCAGATTTCACTTCTTTGTGAATGTCAACCTTAGCTGTGTAATTGCCAAGTTCTTTAATAGCTTCGCCTTGGATGCTTATTTTTCTTCTTTCGATAGTAACACCAAGTTGCTCTTGAATAGCTTCTGCAATTTGTACGTTTGTAACAGAGCCAAAAATAGTTCCTTTTTCTGAAGCTTTAGTTCCAATTTTGATAGTTGCACCATCTAATTTTGCACCAATATCTTCGGCTTCTTGTTTTATTTTTTCTGCTTTAAAAGCTTTTTGCTTTATATTTTCAGCTAAAATTTTCTTGTTAGTTTCAGTGGCAGGTATTGCCATTTGCTTAGGGAAAAGGTAGTTACGAGCATACCCATTTTTTACATTTACAATGTCGTTTGCGTACCCTAATTTTTCTACGTCCTGTTTTAAAATTACTTCCATTTCTTTACGTTTTAAGGGTTATTTCAACAAATCGGCTACATATGGTAATAAAGATAGGTGGCGAGCACGTTTTACAGCTTGTCCAACTTTCTTTTGGAATTTAATCGATGTACCGGTTACACGTCTTGGCAAAATTTTACCTTGTTCGTTCACAAAACGAAGAAGGAAATTTGCATCTTTATAGTCAATATATTTAATACCGCTTCGCTTGAAACGACAATATTTTTTTCTTTTTGTATCTACCGCTATGGGGGTTAGATATTTAATTTCTGATTGATTAGCCATAATAATAATAATTTTAAGCTTGTTCTTCTACTTTATTATTCTTTTTGTCGCGTTTCTTTTGATTGTATGCAATGGCATGTTTATCAAGTTTTACTGTAAGAAAACGCATGATTCTTTTGTCGCGAATCATATTTACTTCAAAGTTTTGAATAATGTTGCCAGGGGCTTTATATTCAAACAAGTGATAAAAACCACTTGATTTTCTTTGAATTGGATAGGCTAATTTGCACATGCCCCAATTCTCTTGATGCACTAATTCTGCACCATTGTCAAGCAAGTACTGCTCGAACTTCTGCACCGTTTCCTTCATCTGATCTTCAGACAAAACGGGAGTCATTATGAAAACGGTTTCGTAATGGTTAAGCATAATTTTTCGTTTTTGATTTATAATTAAATTTTATTTCGGACTGCAAAAGTACAAAATTAATTGATACACAAGACATTTATCTATCTTTTTATGGAAAAAATCTTTCACAAAGCGATATTTCTCTCCTTTTATCTATATATTCTAAATTCATTTTATTAAGTCATGATTAAATACAATATATAATTTTCTCGAAAAGTCCATCTTTGTAACAAATTGTAATTGAATAGATTATATTGATAGAATTAACGAAATGCGATTTTAACAATATAATTTTTGACTTTATTATGATTTATAGCTAAAAATGAAATAACTTTGCAGCCAAATAATTACAAAAATTAATTAAATGACAAAAATGAGCAACATTATAGTTCCAAATCTTAATGAATACGGAATTATTGAACCAGAAGTATTGTTTCATAACATATCATATGATGAGCTTTATGAACACGAAACTTCCTCTGAACTAGAAGGTTACGAAAAAGGATTTGTTACAAATCTGGGTGCAGTAGCTGTTGATACTGGCGTTTTTACAGGTCGTTCCCCAAAGGATAAATATATTGTCATGGACGACGAAACCAAAGATAATGTTTGGTGGGCTTCCAAAGATGCGCGCGGCTCCGACAATAAAGCCATTAATAAAGAAGTTTGGGAACATCTGAAAAAAATTAGTCAAGACCAACTTTCGGGCAAAAAACTCTACGTTATGGATGCTTTTGTTGGTGCCAACGAAAATACCAGAATGGGTATTAGAGTCATTACTGAAGTGGCTTGGGCTGCACATTTTGTGAAAAATATGTTCATCAGACCCACAGAAGAGGAGTTGAAAAACTTTAAACCTGATTTTGTGATGCTACACGCCTCAAAAACATCAAATCCACTTTGGAAAGAGCAAGGATTAAATAGCGACGTTTACGTAGCTTTCAACATTAGCGAAAGAATGGCTGTTGTTGGTGGTTCGTGGTATGGCGGAGAGATTAAAAAAGGATTTTTCTCCATTATGAACTATTTTATGCCTTTGCAAAATATAGCTTCAATGCACTGCTCTGCAAATATGGGTAAGGATGGCGATACAGCAATATTCTTTGGACTTTCTGGAACAGGAAAAACAACCCTTTCGGCCGACCCTGATAGATTCCTCATTGGCGATGATGAGCATGGCTGGGACGAAGAAGGTATTTTTAACTATGAAGGCGGTTGCTACGCAAAATGTATAAACTTAGACAAAACTACTGAACCAGATATTTATAACGCCATCAGAAAAGATGCTCTTTTGGAAAATGTGGTTTATGATGAAAATAGTGGCGAAGTGTTTTTCGAAGACGACAGTAAAACTGAAAACACAAGGGTTTCTTACCCCATTTATCATATTGATAATATTGTAAAACCTGTTTCAAAAGGCACTCACCCCAAGAAAATTATTTTCTTGTCGGCTGATGCTTTTGGAGTTTTGCCTCCAGTTTCTAAGCTTACCAACGACCAAGCTATGTACTACTTCATGAGCGGATTTACTTCAAAATTGGCTGGTACTGAGCGTGGAATTAAAGAGCCTACTCCTACCTTTTCATCGGCCTTTGGAGCTCCTTTCCTACTCCTTCACCCCACAGTTTATGCACAAGCTTTGTCCAGAAAAATGGAAGAACACAATGCAACTGCATATTTGGTAAATACAGGCTGGATTGGTGGACCTTACGGCGTTGGTAGCAGAATTGACCTACCTTCCACAAGAAAAATAATTTCTGCAATACTGGATGGTAGCATCGAAAATTCAGAATTTGTAGAAATGGATGTTTTTGGTCTGCAAATACCCACAAATATAGATGGTGTTGACCCCAATATTTTGGTTCCTAAAAACTCATGGGGCGACCCAGAGGCATACGACAAACAAGCTTGTATGTTGGCAGAGCAGTTTATCAAGAACTTTGAGACATTCACCGACAACGACGAGGGCAAACGCTTGGTAGAAGCTGGTCCAAAGACGAAATAATAATAGATAAAAAAGGGAAGTTCAAAACTTCCCTTTTTTATTTGAACTATATTGGTTTATAAAATAGAAAGCTAATTCTGCCCACTGTTGTTTTCATTTTCTCGGTTTACCCCGCCCTGAAGGGAGCCGAAAAATGAAACAACATTTGTCATCTTGAATTCCGAATGAACGAGCATCGAAAGATAGACAAATTGGGTGATAAATATCCATAATTATATTTTCAAAAACAAATCTAACAGTAGTACAATGCATATTGGTTGAAATTATATCATTTTAGTACACTTTTGGTGTATTATTTTAAAACAAACTCAACTTATTTGATATGTTTATGGAAAATTATTAGTAACTTTGCTGTTGCAAGTATTACTTAACAATCAACCATGAGTATAGAAAACAAAAACAAACTCAACTATCTTTTGCAACAAACTAAACAAGGAGGAGTGCTCTTTTCTGCTTGGATGAGTGCAAAAGGTTACTCAAATCAATTGCAAAAAAAATACAGAGACTCGGCTTGGCTAACGGCTTTATCCGTTGGAGTGATGTATCGTACAGGAGACAGCTTGCGTTCTTTTCCTGTTTTGGAGAGCTACAATAGTCAGTTAGGAAAAAACTACCACATAGCAGCTCTTTCTGCTTTAGAGCTTGCCGGATTTAATCATTATGTGCCTATGGGAAAGCCAATATTGATGATAAAACATCCTAAACAAGAGCCAGTTCCAGCTTGGATGAAGAATCTGGATTTAGATTACTCGTTGAAGTTTTTTTCTACCGAAACTTTTTCAAAGTCTCAATATGCCTTGTTTAGCAAAGACTATCCGCATGTGCAGGCATCTGTCCCCGAGCAAGCGTTTTTAGAGTGTCTGCTACTTGCTCCTGAGCATTATTCCTATATGGATTTATACTATATAATGGAGCAATTGACAACACTTCGACCTAATGTTGTTCAAGAACTACTGGAAAATACGAGCAATCTAAAAGTCAAGAGATTGTTCCTGTATATGGCAGAAAAAGCCAAGCATTATTGGTTTGAATTACTTAATTTTGAAAAGATAAAACTAGGTACGGGTAAGCACCAACTTGTTGAGAATGGCATTTATGTACCCAAATATAAAATAACAGTTCCTAAAGAGTTATATGATTATGAATGAGCGATATAAAAAACAGGTAGGATTGTTAATAAGAATCATGCCCTCAGTTTATCGAATAAAAGATTTTGCGGTACATGGAGGAACGGCAATTAATCTATTTCATAAGAATATGCCTCGTTATTCTATAGATATTGATTTAACCTATATTCCTATTGAAAATCGAGAAAAAAGCCTCAAAATGATTAATGCTCACCTCATGGAGCTGAAGCAGATGATTGAGAAAACAATTCCAGATATTAAAGTTGTTCCTAAATTGGATATGTGGAAATTACACTGCAGTAAAGATGGGGCTATAGTAAAAATTGAGGTAAACGGTACAAAGAGAGGATTAGTAGGATCAACTATTGATATGGACCTTTGTGCAAAAGCTCAATCTGAATTTCAGATGAGTTGTCGGGCAAGAATTGTTTCGTTTTCACAATTATATGGTGGAAAAATTGCAGCAGCTTTAGATCGTCAACATCCACGCGACCTCTTTGATTGTAAATATATGCCTCTAAATGCTCTTGATCAAACTAAAAATGGACTATTGTACTCTTTGATAGGAAGTAGTAAACCAATCATAGAATCACTTCAACCCAATCTTATCAACCAAACAGAAGCTTTAAAAAACCAATTTGAAGGAATGACCAATGTTCCATTTTCTTATGAAGACTACGAAGCAACTCGAAAAGAATTAATAGAGAAAATCGATTCTTTATTTGACGAAGAAGATAAAGAATTTCTTATATCTTTTGAACAAGGTTTTCCCAAATGGGATAAGAGTTCTGCTGGAGATCTTAGTGCATATCCTTCAGTTAGGTGGAAGTTGCAGAATATTCTTAAATTGAAAGAAACAAATCCAAGAAAGCATAATGAAGGCATCAAGGAACTTCAAGAGTATTTTTTAGACCATTTCTCATCTTGAGTTACGATAAAATTGGGAGCAGCGAAAGATAGACAAGTGAGATAAAAGTTAGAAAGCTAATTCTGCCCTTTGAGCGAAGCCGAAATGTGCATAAATTAGGGACGTTTCGACTACGCTACTACGACCCCTAAAATAAAAGGCGTTTCAATTATTTGAAACGCCTTTTTTTATAGTCTATAATCTCCGTATCTATAATCTCCTTGCTCCATCGGAGATGACAACATCATAGATCTCTGGAACTATATTGAATTTTTCAAAATAGGCTGTTTTGGCTTTTTCAACAAAAGACTCACACAAGTCTGTTTTAACTAAGTTGATGGTACAACCTCCAAAACCACCTCCCATTACTCTGGAACCAGTTACACCAAACTTTTTAGCTAAATCGTTTAAGTAATCCAATTCTTCACAACTCACTTCGTAAAGTTTGCTCATGCCATGGTGGGTTTCGTACATCTTGGCTCCCACCTCTTCGTATCTGTTTTCTTCTAAAAGTTTTGAAACTTGTAGTACCCTTTCGGTCTCTTCGATAACATATTGAGCACGAATATAATCTTCTTCAGAAATATCAGTCTTAACTTCATTCAACATCTCCATGGAAGCATCGCGAAGGAATTTAACTTCTGGGTGGTTTTTTGCAATTGTTCTTGCAGCATTTTCACACGACTCGCGACGTTTGTTATATGCCGAAGATGCCAATTCGTGAGCTACCATAGTGTTTATCAATACCAATTTGTATCCATGTTTTTCGGGATCGAATGGGAAATAGTTGTACGACATATCTTTGGTATCCAAACGGATTAAATTTCCAGCTTTTCCGAAAAGCGAAGCAAATTGGTCCATAATACCACATTTTACACCCACATAATTGTGTTCGGTTGACTGCCCTATTTTGGCTAATTCAAATTTATCGAAATTTAGATTAAGCATTTCATTAAGAGCAAAGGCAAAGGTGCTTTCCAAAGCTGCCGACGACGATAAACCAGCCCCCAAAGGGATGTTTCCAGCAAAAACAGTGTCGAATCCCACAATGTTGCCACCACGTTTTATCATCTATCTACAAACTCCAAAAACATATTTAGCCCACGACTCTTTAGGAAGATTTTCTTCTTCAAATCCAAATTCACTACTTTCGTTCAAATCTACAGCAAAAGCTCTGATTTTGTTAGTACCATTAAGTTTAATAGCAGCAATAATACCTTTATCAATGGCACCTGGAAAAACAAAACTTCCATTATAATCGGTGTGCTCACCAATAAGGTTTACACGACCAGGCGAAAAATAAACTTCGGCATTTGTATCGCCAAATTTTTCTTTAAAAACTTCTATAATTTGCTCTTTGTTCATAATGAAATGCTTTTCAACATATTATTCTTCTGTATTTATATCTGTATTCACATTTTTCGAGCCTATTAGAGCATAGAAAAGTAGATATACAAATCCTGCAACTATTACCCAATAGCTGGTTAAATATCCTGTCATATCGGCAACCCAACCTTGGATAGCTGGCAAAATTCCACCACCACAAACCATCACCATAAATATTCCGGAAGCAGCAGCCAAATATTTTCCAAGACCCTCAACAGCAAGGTTGAAAATTCCACCCCACATAATTGAAGTACAAAGTCCTACAAGAACCATAAACATAGCATTTACAGGCACTTGTGCCAAACCAAACGACAATGCTCCTGCTGCTGAACGCTGAATTACTGGCAATGAAACTTCCATTGATGTAGGTAGGAAAATAGCCAATAGAATGAAAATAATTCCCACTGCAGAAGCAAATGTAAGCATCGATTTACTGGATACTTTACTACCTATGGAGGCTCCCACCATACGTCCCACCATCATCAACAGCCAATAGGTACCTGCCACAAAACCTGCAATGGTTTTTCCAACAGTAGCTGTTTCCGATAGCCAATACATCATTATATAAGGAGTACCAACTTCCACCCCAACGTAGATAAATATTGCCACAGCACCCAAAATAAAATGACGGAATTGTAAAGCTCCCGACATTAGATTTTTTAATGGTTCTTTAGATGTGCTAATATGTGGTTCTGGAATTGAAACTATAAGCATCAATACAAAAACAACAGCAAAAACTGCCATCGCAATATACATAACTGGAAACACGTCTTTAATATTTGCTTTAGCAGTCTCACCAATCAAAATACCCACAAAAGCAGGCGTGAAAGTAGCCATAATGGAGTTGAAAGAACCTCCAACTTGAATTAGCTGATTTCCTTTATTTCCGCCACCACCAAGGGTGTTGAGCATTGGATTAACAACAATATTTAATAGACACATTGAGAAACCTGCCACGAAAGCTCCTAAAAGGTAAATTCCAAAAGCTGAGGCTTGTCCGGCATGTCCCGAAAAATATTGAATTAAAACTCCGGTAAAACCTACGGCAATAGCCACTAAAGAGGTTTTTTTGTAACCAATTCTCTGCAATAAAATCCCTCCGGGAATACCCATCACAGCATAGGCAATAAAGTTGGCAGCATTCCCCAAAAGTCCTTGTAGATTGGAAGCCCCAAATTGCTCTTTTAAAACCTGTCCCATGGGAGCAGCCAAATTGGTAACAAATGAAATCATACCAAAAAGTGCAATCATCATTACAATAGGAACAATGCGGTTTGCACCCTGATTTGTAGTTGTTGTGTTCATAGTTTTTTAATTTATGTTTTATGTTATTTAAGTTGTAAATTTATATGCAGTTTTAGACTCAAATGTTTCATTGGGTCTTAAAATTATACTTGGAAAATCTTTCTGATTTATGGCATCTGGATAGTGTTGCATCTCGAAACAAACTGCCGAGCGTGCTGGATAGCGATGCCCTGCTTTGGCTACATAACTACCGTCTAACCAGTTGCCTGTATATATTTGCACCCCTGGCTCGCTGGTAAACATATCCATTCTAATTCCTGTTTTTGGCGACTGACAATAGCCAACATAAGAATATTCATTTTCCGAAGCCTTATTCAAAACAAAGCAATGATCGTATCCCCTGCCAATTTTGAGTTGTTCGTTGTCTTCATCAATTCTTTCACCTATGCTTCGGAGCTTTGTAAAATCAAATGGAGTGTTTTTTACGCTTTCTAAATGTCCCAAAGGAATTGCACCCTCATCTGTCGGCAAATAGTAATCAGCATTCAACTGCAAAAGATGGTCTCCAATATTTGCATCACCCTCACCCGAAAGATTGAAGAATGAGTGGTTTGTAAGATTTACTATTGTTGTTTTATCTGTCTTTGCACTATAGTCAATCATTAGTTCATTTTTATCTGTAAAGCTGTACGTTAGCCAAACTTCAAGATTTCCGGGATAGCCCTCTTCGCCATCTGGCGACAAATAATACATCTTAATATGCTTATCGCTCTTTTCCAAAACCTCCCACACCACCGCATTAAAGCCCTTAACTCCTCCGTGCAATGAGTTTGCACCATTGTTTTGAGCTAAGCTGTATTTTTTTCCTTCCAATACAAATTCGCCATGTGCAATTCTGTTGGCAGTGCGTCCGCAAATACCACCAAAATAAGGTTCTTTGGCGTTTCTATAATCTGCCATATTGGGCAAGCCCAAAACAATATCTACCAGTTTTCCTTCTCTATCTGGCACCAAAAGTGTAACAATCTTTGCTCCAAAATTTGTTACAGTAAGCTCCGATCCACCGCTGTTTTTTAATATGTAAAGTGCAACTTTTTTATTATCTATCACTTTGGCAAAATCGCCCAAACACAAGCCAGATTTTGATTTAGAGAAACTCATCTATAAAATATAATACTAAATTTAATCATTATTGATATTGACAAAAATACAAATTAAACTATGTTTTATCCAAAAACTATAATTGTTTAGGGAAATAACAATTAGAAAACAGAGCTAATATTTCTGATTATCAGTAATTTAAGCTTTATTGAGGATAGACTTATTTTGTTAAAAAAGTGTATCATAACCACTTTTTAACAATCAGGATTTTAATTGCCAAATGTTTTTTCAATAAGGATATTTTCATATATTTGCAGAACTATTATTTTAAATTGATGAAAAGACTAATCTACATATCACTTATTTCTTTTTTACTTTTTTCATGCACAAAAGTAGAAAAAGATTATTACCCAGACGGAAGTTTAAAGTCTGAAATTAGGTTTAGAGGCGAAACCAGAAGCGGAATTTCTACATGGTACCATCGCAATGGCAACAAACAAATGGAAGTGAATTATGTGGATAACGAAATGGACGGAAAACTTGTACGTTGGTACTATAATGGCTCTTTAGAGATGGAGGAAACCTACGAAAAAGGTATATTGAATGGAGCTAAAAGAACTTGGGACGAAGATGGTAATTTACGACTGGTTACCAACTACCAAAATGGCGATCTACACGGTGAATACACATTCTTTTATCCCGACGAATATCCACAAATTGAGGGACAATATATTAATGGAAAATATGATGGCAAGTGGTTTTTTTACGCCATTAGCGGGATGATTGTGGGTGAAGGAATTTTTGAAAATGGAACAGGTACACAAACTGAAATAAATTATCAAGGTAAAGTTACAAAAATCACCAATTATAAAGACAACCTAAAAGATGGTTGGGAGTTTACTTTTGATGATAATGGCGATACTTTGAACAGATTTTTTTACTCAAAAGGCGTTATTCAACAATACTAAGAGATATGATAAAAGAGATTGAAGATTTAATGTTTGAAAGTATTAGTAGTGTGAAAGACACTATTTATCAAACTTTCAATATTTCCGAAAGACTCATTGCAGAGGAACATATCAGCTATCCTGATATCTATACCAACTTTTGGAGGCTTGACAAAATTATTGGTAGAATTGAAAATGGAAAACTCTATTCTATTTCCGTTAAACCCGGAAGAGGAAAAACTGCATTCCTGCTATCCTTATTGAAAAATATTGGCATAGACCGCTCTACCCACACCGCCCTTTTCTCGCCCGAAAGAAGCTCTTTGAAAATTATACAAAGAGTTGTGGAAAGCCATACAGCAAGTGCTTTTTCTAAAATTGTGAGCGACTACAACGAAAGAATAGCACCCATTAGTGCAAATAATTTTATTTCGAAATTATACTACTCAAATATCTTCATCGACGACTCTACTTTTATGGGTGACCTCAGGTTTGACCAAAAAATTGATTTTATGGTGGAAAATCTGGGAGTAAAAATTATACTAATAGATAGCATAGAACTCTATTCACAGCACATCTCCGACGTAGAACATAATTATGTGGAGAGCGAAAGAATTATGAAAATGTTGAGCGAAAGTGCCAAAAAACATAATATCCCAATTATAATCTTCTCGCAAATAATGAACTCAAAGGAAATTGAAGATGTTCACGTAAACCCAAGTATTGAGCATATTCCTAAATATATTTCAGATGTTTGCGACACCATGATGATACTACACAGACCCAACATCAACACCCTGCAATCACACGAACTTGAAGTTTGGAAAAAAAGAGCTAAACTATTTATAGTAAAGCACTTTAATGAGTTAAGAGATGATAATGTGTGGTTACAATACAACGAAAGTATAGATTATTTTACCAGCATAGACGAATAAATATGATTAATCTCGACAAGAATGTCAAAATAGAAATGGCTAAAAATGTCGGCATGGCTATGATGCTTGCCGCCGAAACTGCACCCAAAGGCAAAGGACGTAACACTCTGAAAATGGCTCTTTTGCTACCTGATGAGTTTGAGGATATAATAAAAGAGATGCGTAAAATATCTGAAGAACACGAAATGAAATTCTTTTTGCGCGATGCTAACAATTTGGAAGAGTCGCATGCACTCCTTATAATTGGTACAGAATATAGCCAAATGGGGCTACACCACTGCTCCTACTGCGGTTTTAAAGACTGTGATGAGAATGCCAAATTTGAGACTGCACCATGTGCTTTTAATAACATCGATTTGGGAATTGCCATAGGCTCGGCAGTGTCAACAGCAGCTATGCACAAAGTGGATACAAGGGTGATGTTTTCTGTTGGTAGAGCCGCCTTAGACTTGAAATTGTTGGGCGAAAACATCAAAAATGTACACGGGATACCCATTTCCATTGGTCCAAAAAACATTTATGTAGATAGAAAAAGAAAATAATTAGCTTAGCAACTTATAGCTCAATATTATTTCCTACAACAGATTTTGTTTTCCATCTGCCAGTTTTATAATAGGCATACGATGCCACCATACCCATGGTCCATGCTATGGGAATAGCCCACCAAATGCCCTCTACCCCTATTCTTGCAGATAAAAACCAAGCCACTGGAATTCTAATAATCCAAAGTGAGAAAAGTGTGATAAACATGGGCACCAAAGTATCGCCAGCACCGCGTGTAACACCAGTATAAGCAAACATCATCGAAAACATCAAATAAAATGCCGAAACAATTTTCAAATATGAAGTTCCAATGCTTATAACTTCCAAATCTTTGGTAAACATCCCCATTAAGCTATGCGAAAACAAAAACACAAATACACTCATTATCACCACAATAACAGATGTCATAAAGAGTGTTGATTTAAGCCCATTCGACACCCTATCAAATTTTCCAGCACCAATATTTTGACCCGTAAAAGCCGATAAAGCCATGGCAAAATTCATTGCAGGCAAAGATGCAAATGAGTCAATACGTCCAGCAATGGTGTATGCAGCCATAGCATCGGTGCCAAATCTATTCACAATCCGCAAAAGAGCCACCATACCCATAGCCACAAAAACTTGCTGCATTCCCGAAGGCAAACCAATTCGCAAACTTTGTGAAAATATATTCATATCAAATTTCATACTTGTAAGCCTTACATCAAAGAGAGAATGCGTACGATTTAGATATATTATACTTACAAAAAATCCGAAAACTTGCGAACCCACAGTGGCTATGGCTGCACCCTGAATGCCCATTTTGAAAACAACAATCAAAATCAACTCCAAAATTATGTTTGTAATAGAAGTTATTATCAAAAAATACAGCGGTGTTTTAGAATCACCCAAACCACGCAATATAGCCATAGCACCATTATATCCAGCAGTAAAAATCAAACCCGACAAATAAATCCTCATATAAGTTGTGGCAACGGGTATAACCTCTTCGCTTAGCTGTAATGCTGAAAAAATATTTGGAGCCAAAGCAATGCCAATCACAGCAACAACGAGCGATGAACCCATCAGAAAGATAAAAGCTGTGTCGATGGATTTTTTTACCTTATCTAAATCCTTAGCACCAAAATATTGAGAAATTACAATGGAAATTCCACCCGAAACACCTATAACTAAAGATATTAGAGCGAAAATTACCGGAAAAGATGTACCAATGGCAGCCAAAGCCTCTTTTCCAATATAATTTCCAACAACAATGGAATCTACCAATGTATTGAAAATTTGAAAAAAATTGCCAATCAACATCGGAATAGCAAAAAAAAGTATGCTCTTCCCCTCTCTACCTTGCGTTAAATCTCTCATTACTTGCTATAATTTGCAAAAGTAGAACAATTTAGCTTACATATTCCTTAGAATTACTTAAAAAACTATTTCAATATATAATATAATAGGAAAAATAAATGTAACTTTGCAGTCCGAAAAAATAGGAATTATAATTTTAAATACTAAATAAATAAATTGAGATGAATTTAACTACTGAAAACATCGCCGCACAAGAGTTAGCAATTATTATAGAAATTGAAGCGAGCGACTATCAGCCTGCCGCCGAAGCAGAATTAAAAAAATATAGACAAAGTGCCAATATCCCTGGCTTCCGTCCCGGAAAAGTTCCCATGGGAATGATAAAAAAAATGTACGGACAATCGGTTACTGTTGAAACAATAAACAAATTAGTTTCCGAAGAATTGGATAAATACATTAAAGAAAATAATGTTCAATATCTTGGTGAACCCATTATAAATGACGATAAAACAGAAATTGATTGGGAAAACGAAAATGCAACTCAAAAGTTCTACTTCGAACTGGGTCTAAAACCTGAAATAAGCCTTGAAAATGTAAAATTCAAAGCTATCAAATATTACAAAATTGAAGCTGACGAAAAAGAGATTGAAGAAGAGATAGACAATATGCGTAAACGCTACGGAGCTGTTTCAGACGTTGAAGAGAGCGTTGATGGCGACCTTTTGGTTGGAACCTACATTTTTAAAGGCGAAGAGATGGAAGCCGTTAATAGCTCCATT
>JAAYKF010000169.1 GCA_012522535.1 Bacteroidales bacterium | reverse complement strand
ATTTTAGAAAGTCTTGAAAATCTAATAAACGAACATTCGCCACAACAAATAAAAGAGTATGTTTCCGAAATCAGAAACTTGCTCAACAAGCGTTTTAAAGAGAGAGAAAAAGACTTATTGAAAAAGTTTATGGAAGAAGGTGGCGAAAAGGATGACTTTAAGCCTGAAGAGAATGAATACAGAAAAAAACTCTCTGAACTTGTAAAAAAATACAGCGATAAAAGGAAAGAGATTATCCAAAGAAACGAAAAGCAAAAAGAGGATAACCTAAAAATAAAACAAGAACTTTTAGAGCAGCTGAAAGAGCTTATAGAATCATCTGAACCGCTAAAAGATATACACGACAAATATACAATTATAAAAGAGCGTTGGGACAGCACCGGTCAAGTGCCTCAGCGTGACGTGAATAATGTATGGAACAACTACCACTTTTATGTGGAAAAGTTTTTCGAGAAGGTTAATATGTACAGAGAGCTTAAAGATTTAGACCTTAAAAGAAATCTAGAGCTTAAAAATGAACTCTGCGAGCAAGCAGAAGATTTGCTTATGGAAAAATCCATAACAAAATCCTTTAAACTTCTACAAGATTATCATGAAAAATGGAGAGAAATTGGACCCGTTCCCCGCGACAAAAAAGATGAAGTTTGGGAAAGATTCAAAAGCATTTCCGACCAAATTAATGATAGAAGAAGAGAATATTATGAGCAAATGCATGCTCAGTTTGAAGAAAACTATCAGGCTAAACTAGTATTGTGTACAAATGTTGAAGAGATTAGTGCACAAGAACATAACAACATAAAAGAGTGGAACGAAAGTAGCAAAAAATTAGAAGAAATTTTAAAATCTTGGAAGTCTATCGGACGTGCTCCAAGGGAGGTGAATGAGCAAGTTTGGGAAAGATTTAAAGGACAGATGGATATTTTCTTTGCCAACAAAAAAGCATACTTACAGAAGCTAAAAGAAGAGCAATTAGAAAATTACAACAAGAAATTAAACATCTGCATTCAAGCCGAAGCCATAGCCAACAGAGACGACTGGAGAAAAGCCACTAGCGATATTTTAAACCTTCAGAAAGAGTGGAAAGAAATTGGAACTGTGAGTCGAAGACAATCAGAAGCTATTTGGAAAAGATTTCGTGCAGCTTGCGATCTCTTTTTTGAAAGAAAATCGCACTATTTTGCCAATATTAAAACCATTGAAAAGGAAAATTTAGACAAGAAAAAAGAGCTTATTCAACAAGTTATAGACTTTGAATATAGCGAATCCAGAAATGATGATTTTGAAAAGCTAAAAGACTTTCAACGTCAGTGGAACGAAATTGGACACGTGCCTTATAACGAAAAAGAGAAAATTTATCAAGAGTTCCGCAAGGCACTCAATGTTCATTACGACAAACTAAAAATCTCTGCTCAAGAGCTAAGAAAAACAAACTATCAAAGCAAAATTGATAATATCTTAGATTCACCCGATGCAAACAAAGCCATTGATAGAGAGAAAAGGTTTTTAACAAACAAAGCAAATAAAATTAAAGAGGATATTAAGCTTTGGGAAAACAATATTGGTTTCTTTGTAAAATCTGCCAATGCCGAACTCCTAACTGCCGAGTTTAAAAAGAAAATTGATAATGCACATAAAGAGCTTGAAGAGATTGATGTGAAGCTAAAACTTTTAACTCAAAACAAATAAAGATATTATAATCACAATAAATAGGGTTCAGTAAGTTGAGCCCTATTCTTTTTTTGAGGAATACAATTGCTGAAATATAAACACAAAAAAACTTAAACTTACACACAAGTGTCGCGTCATATATTGATATGACAAAATTTTGTTTTAATTTAGCACTTTAATTAAAAGCCTTGAAATGTTAAATCTCATTATATCTTTTTTCTTTATTTACTTTATTTTCAGACTTTTGGTCAGCTACATATTTCCATTGCTAATGAGAAGATATGTTAGACGTAAAAAAAGAGACTTTTATGAGCAAAATCCATATTATGGAAATTCCAGACAAAACTCCCAAAAAAAGGTAAATATAAAGTACCCCAACAGAGATAAGCATTTTGATGTTAGCGACATTGAATACACTGATTTTGAAGAAATTAAAGAAGATAAATAAACCAAAACCATATTAGTATGAATAATATTTTCAAAAAGCAAGTTCTACCACATATTATTGCATTTTTTGTTTTCCTTTCTATCTCTTTAGCATATTTTTATCCTCTTTTGCAAAACAAAACCATTTTTCAATCGGATATGGTAAATGTGGAAGGCATGGCAAAAGAGCTAAATGATCATACCGCAAAAACTGGCAGACATGCCCAGTGGACAAACTCTATGTTTGGAGGAATGCCAGCATATCAAATTCAGCCTGCACCATCATCAAATATCTATTATCACGTTGGTCAAATGCTACAAAAGCCATTTTCATACACTACAATGGCTATAATATTGATAACATTAATTTCATTTTACATCTTGCTTTTTGTAATGAAATTCAACACATGGCTCTCCATTATTGGAGCTTTTATATATGCATTTTGTTCCTATAATTTTATAATTATTGAAGCGGGACACGTTACAAAGGCTTATGCCATTGGCACAATACCCCTTGTGGTTGCTGGATTTATTCACATTTACAACAATAAGGAATATCTTTCGGGAGGATTGCTCCTTGCCTTTGGTTTGGGGATAAATATAGCCCAAAGTCATTTCCAAATAACGTACTACGCTGTTATTCTACTATTTATTTATGTACTAATTGAAGCTATACATTATATTATAGAGAAGAATTTCAAACATTTTATAAAAGCATCTGCTGTTGTGGGCTTGGCTGTTATTTTGGCCGTTTTACCCAATGTTTACGAAATTTACAAAACTTACGATTACGGCAAAGAGAGCACCCGTGGATCGTCAGAATTGACACTAGATAATAGCAGAAACACACAGGGTCTCGACAAAGATTATGCCTTCTCGTGGAGCTATGGAAAGATGGAGAGTTTCACACTTTTAATTCCAAACTTTTATGGAGGAAGTTCGCACTACGATTTGGGCAAAAGCTCCAATCTATATAAAGAGATGCGTAGCAAAGGTGTTCCAGAAGGAAACGCCAGAGATGCAGCCACAAATGTTCCCACATACTGGGGTGCACAACCTTTTACCTCTGGTCCGGTTTATTTGGGTGCAATTGCAATGTTCTTATTTGTGTTTGCTTTGGTATTTATCAAACACAGGCACAAATGGTGGTTGCTTATAGCAGCTGTTTTGGGTTTGATGCTCTCGTGGGGTGATAATTTTATGGCTTTCAATAATTTTATTTTTGACTATCTGCCTGGTTATCACAAATTTAGAACAGTGAGTATGATTTTGGTTATCCCAAGTTTTGCAGTGGCACTATTGGCTATTATGGGGCTAAAAGAGCTATTGAGCAAAGATTTAGACCTAAAAAGAGCAAAGCAGGCACTATTGATAGCACTGGGTTCAACAGCTGGACTTTCATTACTTTTTGCATTGCTTGGTGGCGGAATGTTCGACTTTGTGGGAAGTAGCGACAAAGCTATGCTCCAAAATGGATTTCCACAATGGTATATAGAAGCTTTGGTTGCCGACAGAATTTCCATGTTTAAAATAGATGCACTACGCTCGGCTATATTTATCTCGCTGAGCTTTGTAGCAATTTGGTTTTACACCAATAAAAAGCTAAAAACCAACCACTTACTTATAGCTCTAAGCATATTGATTGTTTCGGATATGTGGAGTGTTAACAAGCGATTTTTAAACAACGACGACTTTGTATCAAAACGTAGAACCAGCATCAATGCAACTGAAAACGATATAATGATTTCTCAGGATACAGACTTGAGTTATAGAGTTTTTAATGCTGCTGGCAATCCTTTTAACGATGCACGCACCTCATATTTCCATAAATCAATTGGTGGCTATCACGGAGCTAAAATGCGTAGATATCAAGAGCTAGTAGAAAGGCACTTCTCTGGTGGGATAAACACCAAAGTCTTGAACATGCTCAACACCAGATATTTCATCTCTCCTTCGGAGGATGGACGTGCCGTTGTTCAGCGAAACATGTATGCATTGGGCAATGCTTGGTTTGTGGAAAATGTGAATTTGGTAAACAATGCCGATGAAGAGATTGTGGCTGTTGGCAATTTTGACCCAGAAAATGAGGCTATTATTGACAAAAGATTTGAGGAATATTTAGCAGACTGGAGCGGTACAAGAGACTCAACTTCAAGTATAAAACTTGTATCCTACGAGCCTGATAAACTTGTATATCAAGTTGATGCTAAACAAAACGAACTAGCAGTATTTTCCGAAATTTACTATCCTAAATATTGGGATATAAAAATTGATGGTAAAGATGCTGAAATGATGAGAGCAAACTATGTCCTTCGTGCCATGGTAATTCCCAAAGGCTCTAAAGAAATTGTTTTTGAATTTATTCCAACTTCATGGAATTTGGCAAATAAAGTGGCACTTTGGAGCTCTATTTTGGTCATTTTGTTATTAATTTCACATATAAGTTTTAGCATTTTGAAGAGAAAAGAGAGAAAAAAGCTAAAATAAACAGAAAACACACTTCGGTTCAAACCCACTGACATACAACACATTAGCACTAAGTATAAAAAAATATTTCTTTTTTCAATAAAAATATTTTGATTATATCAAATATTATATATCTTTGTAGAGAAAATTTTAAAAAATAAAATGTTTAACTAAACTTAAAATGATGAGAAAATTATTACTTTTTGTATCTGCAGTTGCGATTACATTTTCGTCAATTGCACAAGTTACTCAAATAGAAAGAGTAGCTGTTAAAAAGGATGCTGTGGTAAAGAAAAATCACATTGATGTTATCAACAACAACGCTACTCCACTTCAAAGATTAGACATGCAAGCAAAAGCTAATCTTAACTTCACTCCAGTACTTATGAATCACTCAACTAACCTATATGGTTCGTTGGTAGAACAACAAACAATGTTGAGTACAAATGAAGACTTGAATATGGTTATGTACACTCACCGTGGTGGTGGTGGAGAATCAAATGGAACAGGCGGGCAAATTTTAGCAACATACTCAACAGACGGTGGTGCTACATTCCCTAATGCATCTAACATTGTTTATGATGGAACTCCAAACTCAGGTCGTTATCCCAGTGGTGTTATCTACAATCCTGCTGGAAATGAAGACGTAGAAAATGCTATGGCTATTGTTGCTGGTCCTGCATTACAAGTCGGTGATGAAGGCTGGGGATTCGATTTCTTTGCTTGGAAAAAATTTGGCAGCAATGATGCTGGCAAACAACTGTTTAATCATGGTAACTTAAATCGTTTAAGCCGTACTCACCTCCAAGTTTGCGACAATGGCGTTGCTTGGATGACAGGCGATGCCAACACTGATGATGGTCAATATTACACTGGCTTCCACTTTATGCTTTACAAAGGCGTTGTAGAAGACGATGGAACTATGACATGGACTGAAGACCAATTGGTTTCTCCAAATCTACTACAAACAGGAAGTGGTAATCCTGCTGGTCGTCCTTATGGATTCGCTGCTTTCTCGCAAGATGGACAAATTGGATACATAGTTAGCTTAGGTATTCCAGCTGGTTCAACACAGTATATTTATCGTCCAATAGCACAAAAAACTGTTGACGCTGGTGAAACTTGGACTGATGTTCCAGATTTTGATTTCACAACACTGGAAGTTTTTCAAGAACTTTTCCCTGAAGAAGAAGATATGGTACCTTTCTTTGATATCATTAATGATGCTGTTGTTGACAAATACGGACAACTACACATTCTTTCATATGTTATACCAGGAAAGCACACTACTGACCTTGACTCTATTGGATATGTTTATCCATATATGTACATAGAAGGATATTTATTTGACACATATACAACTGAAAATGGTTGGGACACTGAGCCAATTGACGCTGTTCATGCAAAAAATGCTGAGAACGCAATTTTCGGTGATATTACCATTGATGCTAGACCACAAATGGGTATTACAGCCGATGGAACTAAAATATTCTACACATGGGTAGATACAGATCCAGATTATAGCTTAGATAACGAATTTCCAGACCTTTATATTAGTGGCTATGATATAGACACTAAAAAGAGAACAAATTCATTCAACTTTACAAAAGATACTGATTATGAAGCACAAGTTTATCTACACGCTACCGCAAACCAAGTTTGGCAAGATGGCGATAAATACTACATTCACAATGCTTTAGTAGGAATGCCCGGAAGCACTGATCTTGATGCTGTTGAACTAATTTACATGAAAGGTTTATACATTGAAGAACATGACTTTGTTGATCCAGAATTTCTTGGCATTAACAACATTGACAATAATGTTGCACAAGTTTCACAAAACTATCCTAACCCAGCCAATGGCATAACAAACATCGATATAAGCCTTGTAAAAGCTTCTGAACTATCAATCGAAATCGTTAACATGATGGGACAAGTAGTTTATAGCGAAAACAAAGGAAACGTAACTGAAGGAAAACACAAATTCACCTTTAACGTTTCTGATATGAGCAGCGGAATCTATTTCTACACTGTTAAAGCTGGAAATAGCACCGTTACATCAAAAATGATTGTACAATAATCATAGATTTTTAAATAAAAAAAACTGCTACCTTTGGGTGGCAGTTTTTTTTTGATTATTTTTGAAGGCAAAATAAATTAAATATAATATGAAAAACAGTTTTAATTTTTTTGGACTTATTCTATTCACAGCAATAGTAAGTCAGAATGCATTTTCGCAAACAAAATATAGCCATCAGTTTGAAAGAAATTTCAAAACAAATAAAATAGAAAATAGCTCTTGTTTAGAAAAAATAAATAATGAAGAATTTATTTCGGCAATTGCAAAAATTGATATTGAAACATTTTCAAAGAATACTTTGGAAGAGCATAATATTATTTTGCGATCTCAAGTAAAAGATATTGTCACTCTATTTATTCCCAAGAGTGTAATTTTATCCAAAACTTCAATAATTGGGATAAAGTATATTGATATGCCCCGAAGTTTATCACCTTCACTTGCAAAAGTTGTCAAAGATACTCGTGTTGACTCTGTTCATGCTGGCTTAAATCTCCCTGAAGCATTTAGCGGGAAAGATGTTATCATTGGAATAACAGACTGGGGCTTCGACTACACCCACCCTATGTTTTACGATACTTTACTACAAGAAACTAGAATTTTAAAAGCATGGGATCAATTTCGCCAAATAGGTCCATCGCCTGAAGGCTACACTTATGGCACCGAAATTTCTGGTTCATTCGACCTACTACAATTTCAATGCGACACCGCCAATCAATACGATTATGGCACCCACGGCACTCACGTGGCTGGAATAGCTGGTGGAAGTGGTGCTGGAACTAAATTTAGAGGAATGGCTTATGATGCGAATTTCCTTTTCACAACCATTCAAGTAAACGAAGCTGCCGCCATTGACGGAATAGTTTGGCTAAAACAGAATGCCGAAAACTTAGGCAAGAGATTAGTTGTAAATATGAGCTGGGGACTTTATTGGGTTGGCACACTGGACGGTAATGCCTATATAAGTCAGGTTATAGATAACCTCTCTGAAGAGGGTGTTGTTTTTGTTTCCAGTGCAGGAAACAATGGTAACGAAACCTTTCATATAAAAAAGGAATTTGGAGTTGACGACACTTTAAAAACCTTGGTAAATTTCAACAACTACGGCTACTACCCCATGATGACGGGTCAAGCATTAACAATGTGGGGTGAAGAAGAAAAACCATTTGCTTTTAGCATAAAAGTGATGGATAGCAATTTTGATATTATTGACGAAACCCCATTTTTTGACACAGAAGAAACAGAATCAGGTTTTTATGAAGATTACATTGTAATAGATGAAGATACAATTTTTTACAATTTTATTATAGAAGGAAGTAACGAATTCAACCATCGCTCCCACGCCCATATGATTATCAACAACAAGCAAAACATATCACATAAAATCGCCCTATTTCTCACCTCAGAGAACAGCATAGTTCACGTGTGGAACGTAATTGAATTGAGTAGTGGTGGCGGAAACTGGGGAGCTCCACTTTCAGCACCCAAAGATGGTTGGACAGAAGGCGATGGCAATTACAGCATTAGCGAACCTGCATCGGCACGTTCGGCAATAACTGTTGCAGCCCACTCCAGCGAAACCATAATACCCTCTACTGGAGCAATGGGAGGGGGAACATTGGCAAACTTTTCCAGCAGGGGTCCCACCTTAGACGAAAGAGTTAAACCTGATATTTCAGCCCCAGGGGTTAGTGTAGCATCCTCAATATCATCATTCACCACTGTTGGTTATGGATCGTATGAAGTGGTTGAAACAGTTCATTTCCAAGATAGAGATTATGTCTTTTTGAAATATTCTGGCACGTCGATGTCGGGACCAGCAGCTGCCGGAGTGGTGGCACTGATGCTACAAGCAAACCCCCATTTAACACCTCAAGAGGTGAAACAAATATTAATTGAAACTGCACGCGAAGATATTAAAACAGGAACACTCCCCGAAGAAGGCTCCAATGATTGGGGGCATGGCAAGGTAACTGCCAATGCTGCCATTAAGAAAGCTTTAGAGATGCAAAACATAGATTATTTTCAGAAAATAGATAAATGTTTAGTCTATCCAAATCCTGCAAAAGATATAATACATCTAATAGCTGATGCAGATTTTAATATCAAAAGCTTGGAAATTTTCACCTACGATGGAAAAAAAATTATTCACGAAAATATTTCAAATAACTATTACAATGTTAGTAGTCTGAAAGATGGCTTTTACATTGTAAAAATAACCTCTACAAACAATAGAGTTGTTAGTCAAAAATTAGTTATTAGAAAATAAAGAAATCAAAGCTGGTGAAAACTGGCTACCTATTCAATTATAAAGAAGAGATAAACATTTCAATAACAATCTAGTAAGAAATTAATCAACAAAAATTACTAAATTTGCTCAAAATATAAACAGAGTAATAAAAACAGACAATTATGATCGAAAAAGTAACTAATTCAGCACAAGCCATAGAGCTAGAAGATAAGTATGGAGCACATAACTATCTTCCACTTCCAGTAGTAATAGCCAAAGGCGAAGGTGCTTATGTTTGGGACGTAGAAGGCAAAAAGTATTACGATTTCCTTTCTGCTTATTCAGCAGTAAATCAAGGGCATTGCCACCCAAAAATTATTGATGCACTAATTGATCAAGCAAAAACTTGTACACTAACAAGTCGTGCCTTTTATAATGACCAATTAGGAGTTTACGAGAAATATATTACCGAATATTTTGGCTACGACAAAATATTACCCATGAACACTGGTGCAGAAGCCGTTGAGACAGCTCTTAAACTTTGTCGTAAATGGGCTTATAAAGTGAAAGAAGTTCCAGAAAACCAAGCAAAAATTATTGTTTGCGAAAGTAACTTCCACGGACGTACAATTACGGTTGTTTCCATGAGCAACGACCCAGACTCGTACTCAGGATTTGGACCTTTCACTCCCGGTTTTATCAAAATACCTTATAACGACTTAGAGGCATTGGCACAAGCATTGGAAGATCCAAATGTTGCTGGATTCTTAGTGGAGCCAATTCAAGGCGAAGCTGGTGTTTTTGTTCCAGACGAAGGCTATTTGAAAAAAGCTTCAGAAATGTGTAAAGCAAAAAACGTTCTTTTTATAGCTGACGAAGTTCAAACAGGTGTTGCACGTACAGGTAAATTATTGTGCTGTGAGCACGAAGGCGTACGCCCCGATATTTTAGTTTTGGGTAAAGCCCTATCTGGTGGAGTATTCCCCGTTTCGGCTGCATTAGCTGACGACGAAATTATGCTTACAATTCAACCCGGCGAACATGGCTCTACTTTTGGTGGAAACCCCATTGCAGCAAGAGTTGCCATAGCAGCTTTAGAAGTTGTTAAAGAAGAAAACTTAGCCGAAAAGGCTGAATACCTTGGTAAAATCTTCCGCGAAGAGATGACTAAATTCCAAGAGGAAAACGAAATGGTTACAGTGGTTAGAGGCAAAGGTATGCTAAACGCTGTTATAATAAAACCAACCAACGGAAAAGAAGCTTGGGACGTTTGTATGAGAATGAAAGAACTTGGTGTTCTTGCCAAACCAACCCACGGTGATATCATCCGCTTTGCACCTCCTCTAATTATTACAGAAGAAGAAATGAGAGCAGCTATCGAGCTTATAAAAGAAGCCATTAGAACTGTGTAATCAAAATTATACGATAATAAAAAAACCGCTTTTCAGCGGTTTTTTTATTACTATCTCTTTTTTCTGGACTTTCGACTATTTCCTTCACCACCCTCAAAATCTCTATTAGATTTCCCTCTTTCCCTACGGTAGTTTCTGTCCCTATCACGAGAGTTTCTTTTATTGGATTTTCGCTCTTTATTGTATGACTTTCCTCCTTTAGAAGACTCACCACCTCCCCTTTTTCCATCATCTCTATCCATCTCATCAATACGCAAATCACGACTATCAATACTAATTCTTGAAGCTGACTTTTTCAAATTTGCAATATCTCTGTTGGGATATGAAAAAATAGAAAAACGTTCTCTTATTGTTATTTCAATCACTTCAACATCTCTCTGTTGGGCAATGTCTCTAACAAAATCAATCAATAATTGCTTATCGAATCCATCAATCCTACCCACATTTATAAACATGCGCGTGAAACCTTGCTTTGCTTTTCGAGCCTCTTTTTTCTCTTTGGATTTTTCACTTACATCCTTCACATTTAAGTCTGGAACATTGCGATAAGCCTCAAAAACCTGATTGAAATGAACCGACAAAAATCTATTTATCAATTCCTCTTTATCCATATCTCTAAGACGCTTAATATCCATTGTAAAAAGAAAATCTATCTGCTCATCAACAATGGAAGAGTCGGCAACTAAGTTCATATAATTTGTTACACTACTCTTACAAATTTCTTCACCCGTTGGAATTTGCTTCTGTACAAATGATTTTCCAACTCTTTTTTCAAGATGCTTTATTTTGTACCTCTCTCTAACATTTATTAATGCCACAGAAACACCTTCGTTACCAGCTCTTCCAGTACGTCCACTTCTATGTAAATAAATATCATAATCATCGGGCAAATTGTAGTTAATCACATGTGTCAAACTATCCACATCAATGCCACGGGCTGCCACATCAGTTGCCACCAAAATACGAATAGCACGGCTACGAAAACGACCCATTGCATAATCGCGTTGTGCTTGCGAAAGGTCGCCATGAAGTGCATCTGCCGGATAGCCATCATTAATCAATTTTGTGGCAATATTTTGACAATCTTGTCGAGTTCTACAAAATACAATAGAGTACATTGAAGGGTAAAAATCTACAACCCTTCGCATGGCTTCATATCTCTGTTTTTCGTTAACAAGATAATAGTCGTGTTCTACATTGGTAGCTCCACTATTTTTCTTTCCCACAGAAATCTCCACAGGCTCACTGAGATAAATTTGTGCTAAAGATGCCACCTCTTTGGGCATTGTGGCCGAAAATAGTAAAGTTTGACGCTCTTGGGGTGCAAATTGCAAAATATCATCTAACTCATCTCTAAAACCCATGTTGAGCATTTCGTCAGCCTCATCTAAAACCAAATATTCAATATTGGAAATATCGGCAGCTTTACGTCTCAAAAGGTCGTGCATTCGTCCCGGCGTAGCCACTATAATATGGGCTCCAGCTCTAAGATTTCTAATTTGTGTTTCGATGGAAGCACCACCATAACAAACAACTATTTTAATACCTTCTAAATATTTGGAATAGTCCAAAAGGTCGTTATAAATTTGCATACAAAGCTCACGCGTAGGCGAAAGCATCAAAGCTTGTGTTTTGTTGTTTTTTAAATCTACGTTATTTAAAACAGGCAAGCCAAAGGCGGCTGTTTTGCCAGTGCCAGTTTGGGCTAGCCCAATTAGGTCTTGTTTACTACTTAAAACAAAGGGTATTGTTTCTTCTTGAATTGGGGTTGGATTTTCAAAACCAAGTTCAGTAATTGATTGGATTAGTTGAGTTTTTAATTCAAACTCTTTAAAATATGTCATTATAAAAATTTAAGGAGTGCAAAAGTAGTGAAAATATTTGTATTTTTACACTTATAATATATAAATAAGTTGTTTAACTCTCTCTTTTTCAATTAATTTGCGAAATATGCAAGATGTAGGTTTAATTTTAAAGCAATATTGGGGCTATCCCGATTTTAGGCCCTTGCAGCGTGATATAATTGAATCTGCCGTTGCAGGCAAAGACACTTTGGCACTTTTACCCACAGGGGGTGGAAAATCTATCTGTTTTCAAGTACCTGGATTGGCTTTAGAAGGCGTTACCTTGGTTATTTCGCCACTTATCGCTCTGATGAAAGACCAAGTAGAAAACTTAAAAAAACGCAATATCAAAGCCGAAGCTATATACTCGGGAATGCACATTGCCGAAATTGACAGAATATTGAGCAACGCAATGTATGGTGATTTGAAATTCTTATACATTTCGCCCGAACGACTTAAAACGGAAAAACTTTTGGCAAACCTTCAAAATATGAAAGTCTCCCTTATTGCCATAGACGAAGCCCACTGTATATCGCAATGGGGCTACGATTTCCGTCCACCATATTTGGAAATTGCACAAATTAGACCCTATTTTCCCGAAACCCCAATTATAGCCCTAACTGCCACCGCTACACCGCAAGTGGTAGATGATATCATGCGAAAATTGGAATTTAAGGAAGATAATGTTTTTCAAAAAAGCTATTATAGGTCTAATCTAATTTATATTACCATTGAAACTGAAAATAAGTTTGCCCGATTAATTAGAATTATAAATAAAATTAATGGCTCGGGAGTGGTATATGTCCGCAACAGAAGAAAAACCGAAGAGATTGCATCTGCACTAAATAAAAATGGTATTTCAGCAGCCTTCTACCACGCTGGAATGAGCTCCGAAGATAGAGATAAAACCCAAAAAGATTGGATTGAAAATAAACAAAAAGTAATTGTTGCAACCAATGCCTTTGGAATGGGGATTGACAAACCCGACGTGCGATATGTTGTTCATCTTGACATCCCCGACTCTGTTGAAGCATATTTTCAAGAGGCTGGCAGAGGCGGGCGAGACGAGAAAAAAGCGTGGGCAATTCTGCTATACGATAAATTGGATTTGAAAGAACTCGACAACAAGTTTCTTGAGTCATATCCCGAAATTGAATTCATTAGAATAAGCTATAATGCCATGTGCAACTACCTGCAAATACCCCTAGAAAGCGGAAAAGAAAGAAGTTTTGAATTCGATATTGTGGCATTCTGCAAAAACTACAAACTACCCATGAACAAAACTTTTAATGCCCTAAAGTTTCTTGAAAAAGAGGGATATATTATGCTATCTGAATCATTTTTCAAACCCTCCAGACTATTTTTCACATGCTCACAAGAAGAGTTATACCGCTTTCAAATTGAGAACAAAAAATATGACATTTTCACAAAGTTAATACTAAGGACTTATGGCGGACTTTTCTCAAATTTTGTAAGAATACAAGAAAATGACTTGGCAAACAAAATGAAAACTTCCATAAACGAGATTGAAAAAATGTTGGAGCATATGGAGTCGCTAAATCTTTTAATTTACGACAAAAGCAGCGACAAGCCCCTATTGGTAATGCTTGAAGATAGACTTGATGAGAATGATATAATATTAAGTCCTAAAAACTACGACTTTCTAAAAGAGCAATCGCGGCTTAGAATTGAAGCCATGAAACAATATGTTCAGAATAGTGCCAAATGCAGAAGCAGGCAGCTATTGAGCTATTTTGGCGAAGAAAACTCTATCCGCTGTGGTGAGTGTGATGTATGCCTACTTCGCAACAGATTGAGCTTGAGTGAATTAGAATTCGACAATGTTGTAAAAGTGATAAAACCATTATTGCGTCAGCAGGAAATGAGCATTGAAGAGCTTGTGGGTTCTGTGGATATTTTCAGCGAAGAAAAAGTTGTAAAAGTGCTACAATGGCTTATTGACAACGAAAAAGTCTTATTTTTGGACAACAATAAATATATTTGGAAATCTAAAGATTGAAATGCTAAATAATAACAAAATAGTAATTGTAATGCCTGCCTATAACGCAGCAAAAACCTTGGAAAAAACTTATGGAGAAATTCCTTTGGATATAGTTGATGAAGTTATTTTAGTTGACGATGCCAGCACCGATAACACCATCGAAGTGGCTAAAAAACTAGGAATAAAACATATTCTTGTACACGAAAAAAATCAAGGATATGGTGCCAATCAAAAAAGTTGTTACAACAAAGCATTAACCCTAAATCCAGATATAATAATAATGCTACACCCTGACTATCAATACACTCCAAAACTTATTCCATCAATAGCACACCTAATCACCTCTGGATATTATGATGTTGTTTTGGCTTCAAGAATATTGGGTAAAGGTGCCATAAAAGGCGGAATGCCCATCTATAAATATATAGCCAACAGATTTTTAACCTTAGTTCAAAACATCTTAATAAATGAAAAACTCTCTGAATATCACACCGGATATAGAGCCTACAAAACAGATGTTTTAAAGAGTATAAACTATCAAAGCAATTCTAATGATTTTGTTTTCGACAATGAAGTTATTTCACAAATAGTGATGAAAAACTATAAAATTGGAGAAATTAGTTGTCCCACAAAATACTTCCCCGAAGCTTCGTCAATCAATTTCAAAAGAAGTGTAAAATATGGCTTTGGTGTTTTAAACACATCATTCAAACATTTTCTGCATAAAAGTCGTATTATTAAATCAAAACTCTACAAGTGAAATATTTGATTAAATTTATCGTTCATATTTCAAGATAAGTCAACTCATGAGAAATAAACTATACATACTAATTTTAAGTTCGCTTTTTTTGCCATTGACGATCCAAGCCCAATTTGTGCAAAAAAAATATTACGAATCTATGGTTGACTCTATAAATTTGATGACAGATTTTATAAACTCAAATAGTGGCGATATTGAAAGATACGCCATGAATGAGGTTTTGAAAGAGACTATTTTTAATATTCTTACCGATGACAATTCCATTAATTTCAAACTCGATTCGCTGAAACACATCTCCAATATCACTCCCTCCAACAAAAGTTTTCGATTGATGACATGGCTTTTTAAGCGTGAAGATGGCAATTTTGAGAGCTACGGATTAATTCAAACTTATAACAAAAGAAGAAAGAAATATTTTGTCATACCCTTGGAAGATGTCTCCACCAAACTTCCATCAGCAGAACATCTAAAACTTGAAGGTGAGTCGTGGTATGGAGCTGTTTACTACCACTTTGTGGAAACAAAAATAAATAATAAAGAGTATTACACCCTAATCGGCTGGAATGGCAACACGCCTTTTACTCAGAAAAAAATTTTAGATGTTCTATCTTTCAAAGCCAATGGTATGCCTGTATGGGGAGCTACGATTTTCAAAAAACACCCCCACGGGAGAATTTATAGATTAATTTTTGAATATAGCACAGCAAGCTCTTTCTTCCTGAATTATGACAAACAATCCTACGAAGTGAGAACTGGTAAACGTGATAAAAAAACCAGAAAACCCATCTACAAAAGCATTAAAACCGATATGATAATTTTTGACAGATTGGGACCTTTGGTGGAACATATGACCAATGTTTATGAATATTATGTTCCAGAAACCAATGTTTTTGATGCCTTTATAAACGACAACGGCAGATGGTATTATCAAGAAGATGTGGATGCACGAAACCCAATGCCCAAAAGAAGGCAAAGAAGAAAAGAGACCACGCCTGTTAGGGATAAAGATTTCTACAAAGCCCCTTGATTTTTATTTTTATCTGAATTTCTCAAAACTAAAATTGGGTAGAAAACTGCAAAAAACACCACTCCTGCCTGCACTTCCAACATAGATTCAAAAAGCATATTGAAAGAAAAAAGCAGAATTAGAAGTAAAAAATATTTGTCAATATTTTTACCATAAAAAACTATTGGCAAAATAAAAATCGCCAACAAGCTGAGCAATCCCAGAATTCCAATTGCAAGAAAACTTTGTAAATATTGATTATGAGAATTTAATTTTTGCGAAGCAATATAATCCATTCCACTATCTTTATAGGCTGCTATCAATTCATCTTTAATATCACCAGTTCCAACACCAAAAGGGAGATTTTCAATGGCTAATTTCCACGAAACTTCCCAAACTTTAATTCTGCTTGAAGTACCATCTTGCACGTTTTTAACAGACTCATCATAGGAAGATATAGCATTTAACATCACATCGAAACGCATTCGCAGAGAGGGAACAGAATATATAATGGAAACGAAAGCTAAGAAAACAAAAACAAAAATTAAAGAAAACTTTTTCCAACCAATCTTTTTGTAATATTGCTGTATCAAGAAAAGAATTAACACAATAAAAATGCCTATTATTCCAGCTTTTGACAAAAGAAGAAGCGTATAAGCAAAAACTATTAATAGTAATATTGAGAAAATTACAACAATTTTAATTTTTGATTTCCTAATATTCTCAACCAATTTAATCAAAAGATAAAACATTGTTACACTGGCATATATGGACATATAGCTGGGGTGAAAAAATCGTGAAACTTGAACATATAAAAAACTATCATAACTTTTTGTAGTAGCATATTCCAATGAGGAAAGGCTAAGATTTATTAGAATATTAAGAAAAGTTCCAGCAGCAAAAGCTGTGAGAAAATATTTCTTGAAAAAATTCAAAAAAGGCACTTTTTGACGTAAAAGCAACAATAACGGAATAATTGCCAATGCCATTTTTACCTCCAAATCGAATTTTGCAAAATCGATATTTTGAGTATAAAAAAGTCCAAAAGCGTACAAAAAGTAGAAAAGAGGCAAAAGTAAAAGCAGAATATTAGTTTTTGTCGGAGCTTTGGGCAATTTTATTTTTATAAATGAGAAACTCAAAATCAAACTCGATAAACCCCAAAGTAGAATAATAAGTGGTGCAAGTGGCTTATACAAGGGCAGAATAAAAAACAGGAGAAGTAATAAAACTTGCTCTATATGCAGAAAAATATTTTGCGTTTTACCAATCATCTTGTTAGCTCCTGATGTTTTTTTGATGGTTTTTGGTGAAATATTAAAAACCAAATTATTCCCCAAAGATAGCCAAATCCATAACTAAAATGCAAAATTAAAAAAGTGTAAGATATTAAAACTATCTCTTTTAATTTAAAAGACTTTTTTGTGGCAGAATAAAGTGACAATATAATATAGAGCAAAAAAAATGGCAAAGAAAAAATTAAACTCTTTGGTAAAACCACTGCCAACACTGATGAAGCAAGCATAAATCCAACAAATAGAAATGGTATAAGCTGTCGGATTGTAGTTATATTTTTATGTTTTTTGTTTACATAAACCTTCCAAAATCCGTACTGATAATATTGTCTAAAAAGTTTTTTGAAAGAGGCACGAACATAATATTTTACGGATAAATCTTTGTCCAAAAATATCTTCATATTGTTGGCAATCATCCTGTAATTAAACTCATCATCCTGATTTCGAGCCAAATCCACATCAAATTTTCCGATTTCCTCAAAGACCTCTCTTTTGTACGTTCCAAAGGCGACAGTATCTACAAATCCAGATTTTGAACCAGTTCGGAAATGAGCATTTCCCACGCCAAAGGAAGAAGACATAGCTTTTCCGATAATTTCGGAAATTTTGTTTTCATAAACATTTTCCAACAAACCGCCAACGCAATGAGCCTCTGGATTTTTTTGAAATACATCCATAAGGCGAGAGATATAATTTTCTTCCATTTCGGAGTGAGCACCAAGAATCATAATGTACTCTCCCACCGAATTATCAATTCCAATATTCAAAGCAAAAGGAGTTGTTTGTTGCTGATTTTCAAACAGTTTCACTCTATTATCGCTTTGCATAATTTCCGAAACTATCTTTATTGTCTTATCTGTACTCATACCATCAACCACAATCACTTCAATAGAAAAATCTTTAGCAGCATTTAGCACAGAATTTATGCAAAGTTCAATAAACTTTTCCTCGTTGCGACATGGTATAACAATTGATAAATCCATAATTTTAATCTAATAAAGACTTATAGCAATCTACAAGTTTTTTAGCTTCATTTTGCCAATTATACTTTTCTAAAACAGCTTTTTTTCCATTTTCGCCCATCTTTTCAGCCTCTTCCGGATTGGCAATAATATATTTTACAGCATCTGCAATCTCTTGAGGTTCAAGCGGATTGACACAAATTCCACAATTATTGCCCTCTACAATCTCTTTCCATAAAGGGAAGTTTGAAGTAATTATTGGCAGTCCTGCACTCATATATTCAAACATTTTATTTGGTTGTGCTTCTATATGATTTGGTAGGGGATGAAAAGTTACTATACCCGCTTTTGATCTACTCATTATGTCAGCTACAATACTTCTATTTACAAATCCAAACTCATTTATCTTGTCCCACTCAACATAGGATTTCACTTCCTCTTCAAGACTTTTTTCATTAAAATCACCAACGAGATTCAATTTCACATTATCGATATATCCGAAAGATTTAACAAGCTCCCTAATTCCTCTAATTTGACTAATACCGCCAACATAACAAACTTCATCAAGTTTTTCTGACCAAGGTATAGCATTAGAAAGTTCACCCATTATCGGAAAATTATTTATATCAATGCAATTTTCGTTTATTTTCAAAAACTTATCCCTAATATGTGGGGTTGCTGTCAAAATAGCATCAAATTTTCGACAGGTATATTTTTCAAATTTCTCAAAAAATTTAGAAAGCAAAACTCTAATCACCTTATTCAAATAGTGTTTTCCAAGTATTTGTTTTGGCAAATCTTCGTGAGCATCAAAAACAACTTTCTTTTTTAACTTTTTGAGTTTCAAACCATTAGGAATCAATTCTGGATCGTGGATGTGGTAAATATCACAATTAAGTTCAAGGGCTTTTTGATAAACTTTTTTGGTAGTTTGTGTCATTCGAGAAAGTCTGCCTTGAGCTTTTTCACCAGCATCGATAATATTAACTCCATTTTTAATTTCATCACCTTGTCCATCAGCAACAACTAAAAAAACTGAATAGCTTTTATATTCTGCTAATGAGCTACACATTTTTAGAAAAATTCTAGTATCATACCTGCTATGTGCCGACGTTATATGACAAATTTTACGCATTTTTTAGTTCCGATTTTGTTTTAATTTCAACAGCTAAGTAACTCATAAAGAACAATATAAACCAATTTATGGAGTGCGAAATAAAAGAGCTGGGCGAGTTTGAAACAATTGCATAAACTGGTATTAGAGATAGAAGCATAAAAAACTCAATTTCCTTTGTAATGTTTTTATCCCTCTTATATGCCTTAAACATTATCCAAATAAAACTTGAAAAAAGTAGTATCAAAAGTGCAATTGCCAAAACTCCGTATTGCGACAACACCTCTATGGTGAAATTGTGAGGGTTTCCTTTATTGTTACAAAAGTATTTGTTCTTTCCTTTATATACATATTCTTGAAATTGACCAGCTCCCACTCCAAAACCTTTTGAATCAATAGTAAATTGGACACCATTGTAAATAAGATTTTTGCGAACACCTTCGGAGCTTACAGAATCTTTAAAATTTATTTTTTCTTTCTCAAAAACAAATCTAAGACCTTCAATACTTTTGTCAACTTCAACAAACTCATAGCTACCTTTTTCGTCAGTTTTAACCGATTTTACAAAGGTATTTGTTGAAATTAAAAACATGAAAACTGCCACAAAAACGAAAGTGAAGAAAGCCGCTTTTTTCCAATATAATTTTACGAGGCTTTTGTTTTCAAAAAACTTTAAAACAGCATATATAAAAAGGGCAATCATTAATGCAAGCATCGACAACCTAGAGTCTGTTTTATATACTAAAAGCAGGATAATTAATGCTGTAAATATTGAAATTGTTTTGTATGCATTCTCGTATAGGAATAGTATTAAAACAAAGCCAAAAACCAAATATACTGCAAAATCATTGGGATTAGTAAAGCTAGCAAAAGGTGAATTAAATGTCGGTCTAATAGTTGAAAACTCTTTTAATTGGTCAATAAATCCCGAATAAATATGCGTATAAGTCATAATTTCAACCAGTCCGATAATTGCAAAGAAAACAAACGACGACAAAAAAGCCCAAGAGACAGTTTTTATGGGTTTTTCCACATGAGCAAAAAGCACTATGTAAACCAAAACTTCCACAAAGGCTATTATAAGATAGAAAGTGTGTTTTAGGCTATACGATACATTTTCCACCCATAAATTACTAAGCACAGCATAAACCAACATAAAACCCACAAAGGCAATTAGTGGTATATGCTTTTTAAGAATATTTGCCTTAAAATATCCACCAAAAAGAAGTCCTACAAAAACAAGAGCTAAAACAAGTCTATATGCAAAAATATTAACAAAGCCCAAATCAACAATATTTATTGTACTTGAAAAGGGCATTAGAAAAAACAGTGATATGAGAGAGTATTTGGTGAAATTGTTTTTTAAAAGGGATAATATTTTCAACATAGCTTCTTTTTCGTCAAAGTTGGATTTCTTTCTGACAAAAGTAAGAAAAATTGTGAAGCCCTTTTTTAATTTCGAATAAAAAAGCACTTCTTATAATTTTCGAAGTGCTTTGTTTTAGTAATCTATCTATAATTTACCTTATTAATCTCCTTTGGCACCGACGATAGCACTGGGATTGACGAATTATAAACGATGTCCATTGCCGTTGAGCCTAAGAAGAACTGCAATAGAGCTTTCTCTTGTTGAGTCATAATCATAATAACATCACCATCATTATCTACGGCGTATTTCATCAGCAATCCAGCCACAGTATCATCCTCATTATTACCATAAACAAACTCGGCACTAACATTTCCATAGTTTTCGTTTATAAATCTATAAACCACATTCATTTGTGCATTTAATTTATTTTTCACCTTCTGATCGTCGGATAATAATGCTGAAACCACTTTTATTTCGGCATTTGTAAACTGTGCGAACTTTATGGCTCTTGCTACTTTTTGGGCAGTTTCTTTGGTCAAATCTAATGGTAAAATAATTCTTTTAAGTTCTTTCATCAATTTTGAATTAACCGTAAGCACAGGAATATCAGACATTTGCACAATACGAGACGCATTGGTTCCAAGAATATTTTTCTCTCTACTCTCGTCGGCATCATTGGCACCAATTACTATAAAATTGCAATTTAACGACTTAGAAACTTCAATTATCTTTTCATAAACTCTGCCATGCGAAATCATTCCTTTTATATCAATATTATCATCACTGCAGGATTCTATAATTTGATTCATCTTATCTCTAACACCTTTTTCAATTTTTTTAATCATTTCGCTATTTTCGGCCTCAGTAAAAATGGACTGAATAAACGAAAATGCTCTATTATCAAGCTGAATAACATTGAGCATCATTATGTCAGACTTGGTGATTTTGGCCAAAACTTTAGCTTGTTCCAAAGCCAGCATTGATTTTTCGGTAAAGTCGATGGGAACTAAAATTAAATTATTTGCACTCATTTCTATTAAAACATTATTTGTTAAAAACTTATCGATTAAACACTCTAAAAGCCCATATGTTCACTGTTTAACACATATTAAAATTCTAAAAAAAGAATTTTAAGCAATTATTAAGTATGTTTTATCTGAGTGCAAACATACAATATAAAAAACTGATAATCAAGACCTAAGGGAGTTAAAATTTTAATTATATAAGAATTGATTTGATTTTCAGTTTGAGTTACTAAAAGTTTGATGTTAAAAAGTAGTTCTTATTGCTTCAAAAATATTTTATTTTGAGCTTATATTTGCATCATAATATATTAAAATTCATTGTCATGGCTATTAAATTATCAGAGCTTCCAATGCAAGCAGACGGAAGTTTATATCACATTAACTTAAAGAAAGAACATTTAGCTGGAAGCGTTATTTTAGTTGGCGATCCCGGTAGAGTGAAAATTATTTCATCTCTTTTCGATAGAGTTGAACTTGAGCGAGTAAATCGTGAAATCATCACCAATACTGGCATTTTAAACGGCAAAAGAATTTCTGTAATGTCAACAGGAATGGGACCCGACAATATTGATATTGTTATAAATGAGTTGGATGCAGTTGTCAATATCGACTTTGAAACACGCACTATAAAAGAGGATAAAGTAAAATTGGATTTAATCCGCATTGGGACTTGTGGCTCTGTTCAGGCAGATATTCCCATCGAGACACCCATAGCCTCGCAATATGGTCTTGGAATGGATGGTTTGTTGCATTTTTACGACACTACTGGCGTTAATGAAGAGGATATTAATGCAGCTTTTGTAAAACATACCAATTGGCCCAAAACGTGGTCCCAACCCTATATTGTGGAAAGTAGCAAAGAATTGATGGACAAATTGGCATTTGATACAATACAGGGAATAACATGCACAGCTCCAGGCTTTTACGGACCACAAGGGCGTTATGTTAGACTTCCACTTGCTCAACCCAAAATGAACGATTTAATTGAGTCATTTAGATTTAATGATCTCAAAATAGCTAATTTAGAGATGGAAACATCGGCACTTTATGCATTAGCCAAAGCACTGGGACACAACGCTTTAACAATCTGTTTGGCAATTGCAAATAGGGTTAACAAGACTTTTAGCGAAGATTATAGACCGCATATGAAAAAATTAATTGAAACAACTTTAGAAAGACTTACAAAATAAGATGCTTGAGATTAACAAAAATGATATTTGTGCATTAATCGATCTTGTGGATGAATCTGACAAGATAACTTTTGACTTAGTTAAAGAGAGCCTTATTAAAATGGGTAAAGAGTCAATTACCATTATCGAAGAGAGTTTGGCTTTGTGTTTAGACTCTGACAAGGCTGATAAATTGCAAGAAATACTTTATGAAATTAGATTTAATGAGATCAAAAATGAGCTTGTTTTATGGAACAAAACTGAGCCTAATAGCATACTAAAGGGCTTTATAGCCATATCTAAGATGAATTTTGATATTGATGAGGATTTTGTTTTAAGTGAAGTAGAAAAGCATAGAAGAAAAATTTGGTCGGAACTAAACGACAAATTAACAGAGCTGGAAAAGGCTATTATTATTCAAAAATATATCTTTAATAATTTTCATTTTCAGGAAGATGATAAGATTGAACTGAATATTCAAAAAATATTTAGTTCGAAAAATTGCAATAAAATCTCGGTTGTTTTCCTTTACGGCATTTTGGTTCAAGAGCTTAAGATTGCAGCCTATCCCGTAGTTATTAATGATGAATTTTATTTTTGTCATACCCACAAACCGATTAAAGACCTTAATAATATTGATGAAGCGGATATAAGTTTTTATTTATCTCCAATTTATGAAGACGGGATACTTTCATTTGAAGATTTTGCCAATATGTATATTGAAGTTTTATTTTATGACTACTCTGATATTTTACCAATCTCAACTTTTGATTTTTTTGCAGAAACAATTACATATATTCAAAGAATTTATGGAAACTGCAATACAAAAAATTATGGCAAATTATTAAGTTTTTTGATTTATTCTGATTTGGGTGATTGAGTGTACACCAATAAATCTGCATATAAAAAGTGCCAAAAGTTTTCACTTTTGGCACTTTTATTTATTTATAAAT
>JAAYKF010000168.1 GCA_012522535.1 Bacteroidales bacterium | reverse complement strand
GTGGAATAGGATATGAATCGCCTGCTGCGTTTCTTGAAAAACATGGAATTAAAATGAAAAAGAAAGCAGCTTAATATGAGTAATTAATTAGAAAAAAGTGTCCAAGTATTAGCATTTAAGACAGTATAATTGACTTCCATAAAGAAATTAAAGTATTAAATGACACCAATATTTCAATTAGTTTAGAATACCCTTTACATTACCAAAATAATTGCAGGAAAATATATTATAAAAAGAGTAGAAAATACAATTTACCTCTTGAGGACAGTGACCTTAATGAGTACAAAAGAATTCAACGATTGTCTAAAAAACTAAATTTACAAAAACTTAATCGTAAGGAATTTAATCTCAGACTTTGGGAAGAGAGTGCTTTTAAATACGGTGGAGGTCACATTTATGAAATAATAAAAACAAAAGGTAATATTATTCAATGCAGAAAACTATCTTATAGTTCAAACTATTTGGAGATAATAAAAAAAGGAAATTATTCAAAGAAATATAAAAATGATGATGAGATTTTTAATAAATATCTGTCGTACAAAATAGAAGACACACTCTCTTTTTCAATAAATGAAAAGGATTATGAGCAACTCATTATCTTGTTAGATAAATATAATAATTGTGCTGATTACTGCACATATATGATTGCAGGAGATAGGCATCCAGCAATGGATGGATATAAGTACTATTTTGAAGTAAATACAAATGACTTATATTCTTTTACAAGTTTTGAAAACCCACATATTATTGCAAAATATTATGAGCAAATTATGGCTTTTCAGGAAATAAAATACTTTATTACTTCAAAAATCATAAATTAAAGGACATATAAGTGCAATAAAACACACTTTTGCCCGCAATAACCCTGTCGTGAAACTCAAAACCATCAAATAGTGCAACTTATAGCACTATTTGAAACCATCCAAAACAAAAATTTAAACCACCTCAGCTTCCAACTCAAAATAGTCAGCTGAAGTGATGGAAACAGTATAGAACTCGCCAATATTAAGCGGTTTTTCGCTGGAGACCAAAACTATATTATCCACTTCTGGCGAATCGAATTCTGTTCGTGCAATATAAACGCCATCTTCAAAATCATCAATAATAACTTTTAATTTCTGTCCCACAAAACTTTGATTTTTCTCCAAAGAAATCTCTTGCTGAACTGCCATAAACTCCTCCAAACGCTCTATTTTCTCCTCGTTGCTAACGCTATTTTCAAGCTGTGCTGCAGCTGTTCCCTCCTCCTCAGAATATGTAAAAGCCCCCACTCTATCCAATTTTGCCGATTTGATAAAATCCAATAATTCTCTAAAATCATCATCGGTCTCACCCGGAAATCCCACAATAAAAGTGGAACGAATGGCAATATTTGGTATCAGTTTTCGGGTTCTTTCCACAAAATCTTCAATAGAGTCGCGTTTGTGTCCACGCTTCATTTTGTGCAGAATATCCTCATTTATATGTTGAAACGGAATATCAATATATTTACAAATTTTCTCCTCTTTTGCCATCAGTTCCAAAACATCGTCAGGAAAAGTTGAAGGATAGGCATAATGCAATCGAATCCACTCAATTCCGTCAATTTTCACCAAGCTCTCCAAAAGTGGAGCTAACATCTGTTTTTTGTAAATATCTATGCCATAGGTTGTTATGTCTTGGGCAATGATTATCAACTCTTTAACTCCTTTCTCAGCCAAAAGTTTTGCCTCATCAATTAGCGAATCCATTTCGCGCGAAATATGCTTACCACGAATCATGGGAATGGCACAAAAAGAGCAAATGCGGTCGCAGCCCTCCGAAATTTTCAAAAAGGCATAATGTTCGGGCGTTGACAATTCCCTATTTATCAGTTCATATTGAGAAAAACTTTTGTTGAGATATTTCACCACTTCATCCCACTGCAAAACACCAAACCATGCATCTACTTCAGGAATTTCAATCTCCAAATCCTTCATATATCTCTCTGAGAGACAACCCACTACAATAAGTTTTTTAATTTTCCGCTTCTTACGCAAAAAACCATAAGTCAAAATAGTATCAATGGACTGCTCCTTGGCATCGGCAATAAATCCACAAGTATTTATAATAACCACATCAGATTTGTCGTACTCATGTTTTACCTCAAAACCACTCTGCAAAAGGTTTGAAGCCAAAACTTCCGAATCAACACTATTTTTCGAACAACCCAAAGTTACAATTCCTATACGCATAATTTTATTGTTTTGACAAAAGTACAATTTATCCCAATTTAATCAGTAAAAGATTTGTAAAATCATACTATTTAGCTATTTAATCAAGTTTAAAAAAGAATAAACTTAGAGAAAAGTGTAAGATTCTACACAAAAAACGGGAGAAAAGTGTAATTAATTGCTTATTTTCTGGGAGAAAAGTGTATATTTGCAATTAAAAAACGGGAGAAAAATGTATCGATACAAGATTAAAGAGCTGAAAACATGGAAGTTATCCAACAAAAGAAAACCTCTTCTATTTTTAGGTGCAAGGCAAGTAGGTAAAACTTATCTTTTGAAGAAGTTTGGAGAAACAGAATATAAGCAATTTGCTTACATCAACTTCGAACATCCTAATGCTCCAAAGAGGCTATTTGATACAGATTTTGACATCAACAGAATTATAACTGTACTGAATGCCTATTGCAACCTCAAAATAAATGCAGAAAATACGCTAATTATTTTCGATGAAATACAAACCGCATCAAAAGGACTTACAGCTTTGAAATACTTTCAAGAAAATGCTCCTGAATACCACGTTATAGGTGCAGGTTCACTTTTGGGCGTTAATATTCATCATGGAGAGTCTTTTCCAGTGGGAAAAGTTGACTTTATGAAGCTCCATCCAATGTCATTTCACGAATTCTTATTAGCAATGGACGAATCCAGTATAGCCGAACTTTTAAAGAAAAACGACTTAGAAAGCCTAAGTTTTTTTCACGAAAAGCTTACCAACTATTTACGCTATTATTTATATATAGGAGGAATGCCCGAGGCTGTAAAAGATTTTGTAGAAAATCAAGATTGGCAAAGCGTTCGCCATATCCAAAATCAAATCATAAGCTCATATAAAAGTGATTTTTCAAAATACGCACCGAAAGAAATTCTACCACGTATTAATATGGTCTGGGATAGTATGCCTGCGCAATTAGCAAAAGAAAATAAAAAATTTATCTACGGCGTAATCAAAGAAGGTTCGAGGGCTAGAGACTTTGAATTGGCAATTCAATGGCTCGTAGATGCAGGTTTATTACACAAAATATATAATATATCTAAAGCTGCTCTGCCTTTGGTAGCATATCAAGAATTATCTGCTTTTAAAATTTTTCATAATGATGTGGGACTTTTAGGAGCAATGTGCAGGCTAAACGCTAAAACTATCACGCAAGCTGATGCTATCTTTACGGAATTTAAAGGAGCTTTGGCAGAACAATATGTATTTCAACAACTGATTCAAAATGAAAAACTTTCTATTTACTATCACACCTTTGATAGAAGCAAATATGAACTTGATTTTATAATACAAAATGAAAATGATGAAATTATACCTATGGAAGTAAAAGCTGGGAAAAACTTAAAATCAGCCAGCTTTCAGCTTTTTACTCAAAAAAACAAGTCAAAAAGAGCCATACGAACATCATTGTCAACATATAAAAAAGAAGATTGGCTCACAAATATCCCCTTGTATAGCATAAATACACTGGAGTAAAGATCAAGTTATATGCAAAAAACCATCTATAGAATATTTTTATTATAGAATAAAATTTCGTATTTTTGTTGTAAATAAACAGATAAAATCATGTACAAACCAATAATTGTAGATAGAGAAAACTTAAGCCTTATGGGCGTACAATTTCAAGACCTAAAAACATTGGAAAGCACAGCAAATGCCATAGGTAGCAATATGTTTGAGGGATTTGAGCCAACACCAAAAAGCATTGCTCTTATCAGAGATTATATTATTGGGGAAATAACATTTGAAGAATTCATCAAATCTTCAAAAGATAAAGCCTATGTCTAATTCTTATAAATATATTGATGCAGATTATAATATAAGTGGTTAAACCTAAGTTCATAAACTGAAAATCTAAAAAATATATAATCCTGTTTTTCTCAAATTTATATCATCAAAAAACAAAACTCAAACACAATACCCCAAGCATCTATTATTAAAATATTTTTTTAATAACCCATTTGATATGAATAAATTTTGTAATATTGCATATTGTAAATATAAACCGGGACACCTTAAATATTTGGGGAGAGTAGTTAGCTTTGCATTTAAAAATAGCTATGGATTTATCATTTTTATCGTACTTATTGCCCTGTGGTTTATTAGATCATTTTGACATTATCGATTTCAAAGAACTATGCGATATAAATACCAAAAAGAATTGTTT